>NZ_QWGJ01000003.1:0-249558 GCF_003435225.1 Clostridium sp. AF28-12
TTTTAGCCACAAGTGTTACAAAAAAGCTTGACCACAACAAAGTGTCTTAAATTACGATACCATTATAGTGAGGGGGAAATTGTGAAATGCAGAAAAACAGGAAAAGTAATAATATAATAGGTATTATACAGAGTTTCCTTATATTGATATTAGTAGTTCTTGTTATTTTTATGATGATTCAGATTAGTAGGCTGCAGGGGACAGCACGCGTAATAAATTATGCAGGTCTGGTACGTGGAGCTACACAGCGCGAAGTAAAATTAGAAATTACAGGAAACCAAAATGAAGAATTAATTAAATATTTGGATGATATTCTTCTTGGATTGAGATATCAGGATGGACATTATGATCTGGTAAAACTCAATGACGAAAAATATCAGGAAAAATTGCAAATCCAGAGTGATTACTGGGAAAAATTGAAAACAGAAATTGGATCAGTAAGAAACAAGGGATACGAAAATACAGACATTGTTAATATGAGTGAAATATATTTTACGATGGCAGATGAAACTGTCTCTGCCGCAGAAAGCTATTCAGAAAAGATTGCTACAAAGATTCGTACCATAGAGCTTTTGTCGGCACTTGATATGTTGAGTCTGGTGATATTGGTTATTATGCAGACGCTAAGGGCAATGCAGATGGCAATGCAAAACAGACTGCTGGAACAGAAAGCATTCATAGATGCCCATACTGGGCTGCCAAATAAAAATGCCTGTAATGAGCTTCTTGATAAAAAAGATATGATTACTGATCCTACAGCATGTATAATGTTTGATTTAAATAATCTAAAAACTGTAAATGATACAATGGGACATTCCGCAGGAGATCAGTTAATAATGAATTTTGCAAAGCTTTTGCGCAGTGTTATTCCAGAAAAGGATTTTGTTGGAAGATATGGCGGAGATGAGTTTATAGCAGTCATTTATCATACAAGCGAGGCGGAAATTAAGGAAATATTAAAATCCTTGTCCGGAGAAAAAGACAGATTAAATAGTCATGAAAATCAAATACCAATCGACTATGCATGCGGATGGGCGTTATCCTCCGGTAATATGTCGTGTACAATGCAGATGTTATTGGATGATGCAGATGCCTATATGTATAAAAATAAACAGTTATGCAAGAAATATCATTAGCTTTCAGCTCAGTTTCAATTCCCTGAAAAAACTTTACTGCCTCCCGGAGGATTTTCACTGGCACGATTTGTGTCATGTATACGCAACGCTGATGGTTCATTGCCAGGTCAATATCAAAGAACAGGCCGTCGTGCTCGGATATTCCAGCGGAATTTTCCCGATGCAACACTAAGTTGTCCCGAGCCAGAAAGCTTGTGAAGAGGTTCTTGGATTCAAAGAGTATTCGGAAAATTTGATAAAAAGTTCGACGATATGAGCTCGAAAAGTTGCTTCCGGGAAAGAATCTGTTGCGGAAACGCGGGAAATACCGTATAATAATGCGGTCTGATCTGTACATTTAGAGCGGATTTATCCGTAAAATAATGGAAAATCCGAATTGTGCGTATTTCAGAAAATTTTTTTTGTCGTAAGAGTAAAAAATATTATGTAAACTGTCCGAGAGAAAAAACACTTGACAAGAATTTGTGTTTTTCCGCTTACGGAGAAGATCAGAGAAAAAGAACTAAAAAACCAAAAAACAGCGATGAACGCATCGCAAAAACGTGAGAAATGTAGGTAAAATAAGGATTTATGAGAAAACTAGCATTACCAGAAGAGATACTCTTGAGTATCCAGCAGCCCGCCCGCTACATCGGCGGTGAGGTGAACATGGTGAAGAAAAATCCGTCCCTTGTGGACATTCGGTTTGCCATGTGCTTTCCGGATGTGTATGACATCGGTATGTCCCATCTGGGAATCCAGATCCTCTACGATATGTTTAACAAGTATGAGGACGTGTACTGTGAGCGTGTATACTCCCCGTGGACAGACCTTGATAAGATCATGAGGGAGAAACATATCCCATTATTTGCCCTTGAGTCCCAGGACCCGGTGAAGGAATTCGATTTCCTTGGAATTACGCTTCAGTATGAGATGTGCTACACGAATATTTTACAGGTGCTGGAGCTTTCCGACATTCCGCTTCACGCGGAGGATCGTACCTGGGATGATCCGGTCGTCATCGGTGGCGGTCCGTGTTCCTACAACCCGGAGCCGATCGCGGTGTTCTTTGATATGTTTTATATCGGAGAGGGAGAAATCTCCTACCGGAAGCTTCTTGATGTCTACAAGGAGTCCAGAAAGAACGGGGATTCCAGACAGGAGTTCTTGAGAAAGGCAGCGGGAATTCCGGGAATCTATGTTCCGTCCTTATACGAAGTGACATATGAGGAAGACGGCACGATCAGGAGCTTTCTGCCGACAGCGACGGGGGTGCCGGAGAAGGTGGAAAAGCAGCTTGTTATGGAAATGACAGAGTCCGTCTACCCGGAGAAACCGTTGGTTCCGTTTATCAAGGCGACCCAGGACCGCGTGGTTCTCGAGATCATGCGTGGCTGCATCCGCGGCTGTCGTTTCTGTCAGGCTGGAATGATCTACCGTCCGGTCCGCGAGAAGAATGTAGAGCATTTAAAAGAGCTGGCTTATAAGATGTTAAAGAGCACGGGACACGAGGAGATCTCCTTAAGCTCCTTAAGTTCTAGTGACTACAGAAGTCTGGAAGAACTTGTAACATTCCTGATCGATACCTTCCACGGCAAAGGCGTGAACGTGTCCCTGCCGTCCCTGCGTATCGACGCCTTCTCCCTTGACGTTATGAGCAAGGTTCAGGATGTCAAGAAGAGCAGCCTGACCTTCGCGCCGGAGGCGGGTTCCCAGAGACTGAGAAATGTTATTAATAAGGGACTGACAGAGGAAGATATCTTAAACGGCTCCGCATTGGCATTTCAGGGCGGATGGAACCGTGTAAAGCTGTATTTCATGCTGGGACTTCCGACAGAGACTGTGGAAGATATGGAAGGAATTGCCCTGCTTTCCGAGAAGATCGCGGAGAAGTACTACGAGATTCCGAAGGACAAGCGAAACGGAAAGGTACAGGTCGTTGCGAGTACGTCATTCTTCGTTCCGAAGCCATTTACCCCGTTCCAGTGGGCGCAGATGAGTACAAAAGAGGAGTTCCTCGGAAAAGCCCGCATTGTAAACCACAAGATGCACGAGATGCTGAACCACAAGAGCTTAAAATATAACTGGCACGAGGCGGACGTGACGGTCCTCGAGGGCGTTCTTGCCCGTGGAGACCGGAAGGTCGCTGCTGTCATTGAGGAGGCCTACAGACAGGGCGCGCTCTATGACGCATGGTCTGAGAGCTTTAACAATGAGATCTGGATGAATGCCTTTGAGACATGCGGCGTGGACATCGATTTCTATACGACGAGAGCACGCTCCCTCGATGAGATATTCCCGTGGGATTTCATCGACACAGGTGTGACGAAGGAATTCTTAAAGAGAGAGTGGATCAACGCGACAAAAGAGACTGTCACCCCGAACTGCAGAATGCGCTGTTCCGGCTGCGGTGTGAGAAGATTTGGAGGAGGTGTCTGTTATGAAGATCAGAATTAAATTTTCCAAGCAGGGAGCGATGAAGTTCATCGGACATCTCGACACGATGCGGTATTTCCAGAAGGCTATGCGCCGCGCGGATGTGGATATCCGCTATTCCGAAGGTTTCTCCCCACATCAGATCATGTCCTTTGCGGCACCGCTCGGCGTGGGCCTCACCGGAAGCGGCGAGTATCTGGATATTGAGGTGCTGTCCACGGACTCTTCCGCAGAGATGGTGAAACGGCTGAACGACACGATGGTGGAAGGCGTTGAGGTATTGAGCTACCGGAAACTGCCGGATGACGCGGAAAACGCCATGTCTATTGTTGCGGCATGTGATTATACCATCGTCCTGAGAGACAATTACGAGAACGGACTTTCCATGACAGCGGAAGAATTCTACAACGGAATTCTTGATTTCATCGAAAACGGAAACCTGAATATCGTGAAAAAGACGAAAAAGGGAGAGAAGGAGATGGACTTAAAGCCGCTGATCTACGAGGCACACCGCGTGGCGGACGGAAACGGACTCTTCCTGCAGCTTTCTTCTGGAAGTGCGGCGAATGTAAAGCCGGAGCTGGTCCTCGAGGCATACTGTAAGTCTCTGGGAAAAGAGTATCCGCAGTTTGCGTTCCGCATCAACCGTGAGGAAGTATACGCGGACGCGGGAGAACATGACTTTGTGACTCTGGAATCCTTCGGAGAAGAAATTGGAGAACACGTTGGATAAACTGATCATTACGGCACTGCGCGGGAAGACCGCCGCAGTGCTTTTTAAAGATGGACATGCTGCCCAGATCGACTTTGAGCCGGAGGCGGCGGAGGAAGAGACCGGTGTGATCTTTGTCGGAAAAGTGAAGAATATTTCAAAGAACATCAATGCGGCTTTTGTGGAGTACCGGCCGGGTGTCAACGGTTTTTACAGCCTGAAGGAAAATGCGCGTCCGATCTACGCGGACGGGAAGACGGAACATGGACCTTTAAAAGCAGGGGATGAGATCCTGGTGCAAGTGGAACGGTCCGCGGTGAAGACGAAGGACGCGGTGCTGACCTCAAATCTTACGCTGACAGGGCAGACGGCGGTTCTGAGTGCCGGGAAAAGTTCCCTTGGAATTTCCGCGAAGATCCGGGATAAGGAATGGCGGGATGCAGTGAAACAGCGCTGGAAGGCGACAGAACACGGAGACTGCGGTCTTGTCGTCAGGACGAACGGAGAGGCGGCTGGGATCGATAAGGTGTTTGAGGAGTTTGCAGCGCTTTATGAACGGTATCTGGTGATCTGTAAAGCAGCGGCAAGCCGGACCTGTTACAATGTGCTGTATCGGCCGGAGAGTTTTGCGGTTCGTGCGGTCCGGGATCTGAAGATCTGTGATGGACTGGAAGTTGTCACGGATCTGCCGGAAGTTTATAAAGAACTGCAGGATGCGTTAGGGATTACAGACAGCAGGGCGGCGGAGAATTCCGGGACAGCAGCGGATTCTGAGGCAACAGAAAGCTCTGCAGCAACAGCGGATTCCACAGCGGTTGATTCTGCAAAGATGGCATGTTCCATGGCAGCAGGAATGCCATCACTCAGACTTTATACGGATGATTTTCCACTCACAGCCCTCTACCATCTGGAGACGATCCTGTCCCAGGCGCTCTCAAAGACGGTCTGGTTAAAATCTGGTGGAAATCTTGTGATCGAGCCTACAGAGGCGCTCACGGTCATTGATGTAAATACGGCTAAGAGTATTTCAAAGAAGACGTCCGAAGAGACATACCTGAAGACAAATCTGGAAGCGGCGGGGGAGATCGCTGTCCAGCTCCGTCTCAGGAATCTCTCCGGGATCATGATTGTGGACTTTATTGATATGAAGGAAGAGGAGAGCCGGAAGACACTTCTCGCAGCACTGCGGCGCGCTGTAACAGCAGACCCGGTGAAGACCGTACTTGTTGATATGACACCTCTTGGTCTTGTGGAACTCACGAGAAAGAAGATCCGCAGACCGCTGCATGAACAGGTACGGTGAGTCCGGGAAAAGGACTGCCGGGTACGGAAGAGCCGGATAAACAGGTCCAGAGAATGGACGCAGGAAACGTTATTGTTCGGCCATAACGAAAAATGTTACAGTTCAGCCATTACATCTTCTTGTTTTCATATTCATGAAAACAAGAAGCTTGGTGGTTCCACCATATGCTGATTCGGATGAAAAAGTGCTTATGCAAGCAAGCTTGCATAAGCACTTTCCCATTCAAACCAGCGCATGGCTGAACTGTAACCGAAAAATATCGAAATTGCGAAAAAATGCTTGACAATACAAGCGCTGTTTGTTATAGTTTTATAGTGTGCCGCACAGTGAGGTTTTCAAGGATTCCATAATGGAAGACACCATAACTGGCGAGTAATGATAATAGGAGGTGCAATATGTACGCGATTATTGCAACTGGCGGTAAGCAGTATAGAGTAGCCGAGGGCGACAGCATCAAGATCGAGAGAATTGACGCAGAGGTTGGTTCTGCAGTGACTTTTGATCAGGTTCTTGCTGTTAACAACGGAGAGCTTACAATCGGATGCCCGACCGTTGAGGGTGCAACAGTATCTGCAACAGTAGAGAAAGTTGGCAAGGGCAAAAAAGTTATCGTTTACAAGTATAAGCGCAAATCTGGCTACCATAAGAAAAATGGTCACAGACAGCTTTATACTCAGGTTAAGATTGAAAAGATCAATGCTTAATTAAGATTATGATTCAGGTAAATATCCTGCGTGACAGGAACGAAGTAGTAAAGGGAATCGATATCAATGGTCATGCTGGCTATGCAGAATACGGACAGGACGTGATTTGTGCTGCTGTTTCCGCACTGGTTCTCAACATGGCAAACTCCGTTGAAACATTTACGGACGATCACTTCGAAGGAAGTGTGGGGGAAGATGGTGGAAGCTTTTCTTTTTCCTTCCCGGACAAAATAAGTTCTGAGTCGCAGCTCCTCATGAAATCCCTGATTCTCGGACTCGAAAATATCCGGGATGAATATGGAGCAGAATATATCAAATTTCGATTCAGGGAGGTGTAACGATATGTTTAAGATGAACCTTCAGTTATTTGCTCATAAGAAAGGTGTTGGTTCCACAAAGAACGGACGTGATTCTGAGTCCAAACGCCTTGGAGCTAAGAGAGCAGACGGACAGTTCGTATTAGCTGGCAACATCCTTTACAGACAGCGCGGAACAAAGATTCACCCGGGTCTCAACGTAGGCATCGGCGGTGATGATACTTTATTCGCTAAAGTTGACGGTGTTGTTAAGTTTGAGAGAAAGGGCAGAGACAAAAAGCAGGTTTCTGTATATCCTCAGGCAATCAACGAATAATAACGATGAGCTCCATACTGGATGGTATGGAGCTTTTTTAAGATTCACGTGTAACAGTGAGAC
The DNA here is from genome assembly GCF_003435225.1 of Clostridium sp. AF28-12. Taxonomy (NCBI): domain Bacteria; kingdom Bacillati; phylum Bacillota; class Clostridia; order Eubacteriales; family Clostridiaceae; genus Clostridium; species Clostridium sp. AF28-12. The sequence continues at coordinate 6,967 of NZ_QWGJ01000003.1, forward strand.
TTTGGATTCATGAAAAGAATAAGAAGCGGCACTGTTATATTTTTTAATTTTACTGAGAGGACGGTTTTCCATGTTTACAGACAGTGCAAAAGTATATATCAGATCAGGAAACGGCGGAAACGGGCATGTGAGCTTCCGGCGCGAACTGTATGTTCCGAATGGAGGACCTGACGGCGGTGACGGCGGAAGAGGCGGAGACATCATCTTTGAAGTGGATGATGGACTGAACACGCTTGTGGATTTCCGTCATGTAAGGAAGTATGCGGCCGGAAATGGCGAAGAGGGCGGAAAACGCCGCTGCCATGGCGCTGACGGAAAGGACCTGATCGTCAGGGTCCCGGAAGGTACTGTCGTTAAGGACCTGGAAACCGGTAAGGTTATCACAGACATGTCCGGCGAAAACCGCCGGGAAGTGATCTTAAAGGGCGGTAAAGGCGGTCTTGGGAATATGCATTTTGCGACAGCAACCATGCAGGTTCCGAAATATGCCCAGCCGGGACAGCCGGGGCAGGAGCTCTGGGTACAGTTAGAGCTGAAGGTGATCGCAGATGTGGGACTCGTAGGGTTTCCGAATGTCGGAAAATCCACTCTGTTATCCCGTGTTTCCAACGCAAGACCGAAGATCGCGAATTATCATTTCACGACTTTGAACCCGCATCTCGGCGTAGTTAATTTAGGCGATGGCAACAGCTTTGTAATGGCGGATATCCCTGGCCTTATAGAGGGTGCGTCTGAGGGAGCCGGCCTTGGGCATGAGTTTCTTCGCCATATCGAGCGTACGAAAGTCCTGCTTCATGTGGTAGACGCAGCTTCCGTTGAGGGACGTGACCCGATCGAGGATGTCCATGCGATCATGGACGAGCTTTCCGCTTATAATCCGGAGCTCTTAAAGCTGCCACAGGCTATCGCAGCCAATAAGCTGGATGCAGTTTATGATGAGGGGGCGGATCCGCTCGCAGACTTAAAGAAAGAGTTCGAGCCGATGGGAATCCCGGTATTTGGAATTTCTGCTGTCAGCGGCGAAGGTGTAAATGATCTTCTCTACTATCTCTATGATGTGATCAGGAAGACAGACCGTACGCCGAAGATCTTTGAGAAAGAATTCGAGATCGAGTATGTGGGTGACCGTTCGCTTCCTTATACTGTCGAGAAGGATGAAGAGGGCATCTATGTGGTTGAGGGGCCGAGAATCGAGAAGATGCTTGGTTACACGAACCTTGATTCTGAGAAGGGCTTTGATTTCTTCCAGAAATTCTTAAAGCAGTCCGGAATCCTTGCCGATCTTGAAAAGGCGGGAATTCAGGAAGGCGATACGGTCCGCATGTACGGACTCGTATTTGACTACTATAAATAATGCATCGGATCTTCTCCGGGTGTCCGTATAAATGCCCGGAGACCATGCTTTTCCATATATGAAAAGGAGTTACTATGACCAGCAAACAGCGTTCCTATTTAAAGGGACTTGCAATGACCATGGATGCCGTTTTACAGATCGGCAAGTCCAGCCTCACACCGGAGATCACCAAATCCGTCGAGGAAGCGTTAAACGCAAGAGAATTGATTAAGATCCATGTACTGAAGAACTGTGCGGATGACGGAAAAGACCTTGCGCAGATCCTTGCAGAGCGCACTCATTCCGAGGTTGTACAGGTAATCGGAAAGATGATCGTTCTGTATAAGCCGGCGAAGGAAGAGAAGGACAGAAAGATCATTCTTCCGTAAACAGTGTGACGATCGCGGCAATCCGGGACTGTTTGACGTCCGGATTGTGCGCGGGCAAAGGGGGGATACGATGAGACGCATCGGTATTCTTGGGGGAACATTTGATCCGGTCCACAACGGTCACCTGCTTCTTGGGGAACAGGCGTATCGGGAGTATGGACTGGATGAGATCTGGTTTATGCCGTCCCATGTTCCGCCGCACAAAAAAGATCATCTTATCACGGATGGGGCGGCGCGCATCAGGATGCTGGAGCTTGCCACGGAATCAATCCCGTATTTTACTGTCTCTGATTTTGAGATGGGACGGGAAGGGAACACCTACACGGCGCAGACTCTGGCACTCTTAAAAGAGGCATATCCGGATATAGAGGTCTATTTTATCATAGGGGCAGATTCCCTGTACCAGCTGGAATCCTGGTATCATCCGGAACAGGTGATGGCGCAGGCTGTGCTTCTGGTATCCGGAAGAACCTACGAGGACGGTGGTGTGCCGCTTGAGGATAAGGTTGCTTACTTCAATGAGAAGTACAACGCGGATATCCGGATCCTTCATAATCCAAAGATCGACGTGGCGTCCGCGGATATCCGGAAAAAGGCGGCAGAAGGCAGGGATCTTTCAAAAGACATGCCGGCGGCTGTGGCGGAGTATATCAGAGAGACAGGCCTGTATCTGACAAAATAGTCTGCCGGATATTCCGGTATCATGACGGTGCATCAGACGCGGGAAAAGAACATGCGGAAACAGATGACCCGCATCTCACAGCAAAAATGCCGGGGCATTCTTGAATTCAGAAAGAAGATTCATTATGGATAGTCGTGTACCTGAAATCAGAAAACATTTAAAGAAAAAACTCGATGCGTACCGCTATGAGCATACGCTTGGCGTGGAATTTACCTGCCAGGCACTTGCGATGCGATATGGGTACGATCTTGATAAAGCCGATCTTGCGGGACTCCTGCATGATTCGGCAAAGCGTTTTGAGGATCCGGTCATGCTTCAAAAATGTCTGGACCGCAATATTCCGGTGACTGCCGAGGAAGAGAGGGATCCGTCCCTGCTTCACGCAAAACTCGGGGCATGGATGGCGGAACATAAATACGGGGTGGATGATCCGGAGATCTTAAGCGCGATCACCTGCCATACGACGGGAAAGCCGGGCATGGGTCTGCTCGACAAGATCCTCTATGTGGCAGATTACATTGAACCGAGACGATCCAAGGCGGCCAACCTTACGGCTATGCGGAAGCTTGCGTTCATCGATCTTGATGAGGCATGCCTCGAGATCATGGAGAGCATTCTTGTATATTTAAAAAGTACGGGCTGCCAGGTCGATCCGATGACAGAGGCGGCGTGTGAGGATATGCGCCGTGTCGTTTCGGAAAGGAAGAAAGAGACAGCCGGAGAGGCATCAGCCGGGACCGGAATAACCCATCAGGACAAGGAGGAACAATCAGTTGAATCAGTCAAAAGAAATGGTAAAACTTGCAGTCGAGGCTTTGGAGGAGAAAAAAGGCGAAGACGTAAAAATTATTGACATCGAGGGCGTTTCCGTGATCGCGGATTACTTCGTTCTCGCAAGCGCTTCCAATGTAAACCAGACACAGGCTTTAGTTGATAATGTAGAAGAAAAGCTTTTCAAAGCTGGTTATGAGTGTCATCAGAAAGAGGGAAGCATGAGCTCCACATGGGTCCTTATGGATTACGGCGATGTGATCGTACACGTATTCTCCAAGGAAGACCGCCTGTTTTATGATCTGGAGAGGATCTGGAGAGACGGAAAGATCGTGGAGTCTGTGGATGAGCTGTAAATAATATTGTTTAATTCCTTTTATTTCGCGAACATTCCCTCTAATCACGAACAAGGGATAAAATAAGCGTGAAAAATTCCTTTTATATCACGAACAGAAAGGGAAAAACCTGCAAATGGTTTTTCCCTTTTATCGCGAATAAGAGAGAAAAACTTGAAATCTGTGTTTTCCCATCTATCGCGAACAAGGCTGGTAAAGTGTTTTCCTTTTATTTCTCAAACATCTGATTATGATGAAAAACTTACTTTTTAAAATCGCTCCATTTTGGATATTTCAAAATTTGTGAACCAAAGTGGGTTACAAAAATGGAACGAAATGGGTTACAAAAATGTACTGTTTTGGGTTACAAAAATGGAATAAAACGGGTTACAAAAATGGAACGAAATGGGTTACAAAAATGTACTGTTTTGGGTTACAAAAATGGAATAAAACGGGTTACAAAAATGGAATGGATTGGGTTACAAGAATTCCAAAAACCGTTATCCGCAAAATAGGTTAACATCAGTAGAATGCATTTTGGATATGTCCCCCCAAAAATATCCAAAATGGAAAATGTATATCTTTATACAATCACAGAATTTACTCACTTGTTTGTAGATATAAAACACATGAGGCCAGTCACGGAAGTTCCCGTGGCTGACCTCACATTTTGGTTCAATGAGGGTTCCATCTACCTGTAGCTGTCAGGATTTTGATGTCTTTTGACACAGTACAAAAGACATACTGATAATGTTACATATAAATGAGGAATTGAGGGGATAAAAAGAAGCTTAAAATTCCTCTACACCGAAAAATCGCAGTTGGGAACCATGATCCATATCCATACTTATAATAGGTTGATGCAAGGCATAGAGTAATGGTGAAATATCGAAGGAAATCTTGCGACGCTGTTTCAAGTGTGGTAAGATAATACTATACATTATTAATTCCAAAAAGTTGATAAGTGGGCATTGCCCCGAGATCGATATGATCAGGGGATGCCTACAGAAGGGCTTTCCCTGTTTATATAAAATATCACAGAGAAAGTGAGGAAGATGAATGGATTTTGAAAAGAAACATCAGGAAGATCTGCAAAGACTCAGAGGTTTCCGCTTATTGGATGATGACTTCATGACGAAAGTATTTGAAGATATCCAGTGTGCGGAACTGTTGCTTCGGATCATCCTGAACGATGAAGGCATCCACGTTCTGGAAGTACACAGTCAGCGTGGCATCAAGAATTTACAGGGCCGGTCCGTAAGACTGGACATTCTTGCTATCGATAGTCATGACCGTGTATTTAATGTAGAGGTTCAGCGGAGTGACAAAGGTGCTGGCGCGAAGAGGGCCCGATACAACAGCGCATTGATTGATGCGAATGTCACCGAACCAGGTGATTTGTATGAGGCTCTGAATGAGACTTTCGTAATCTTCATTACAGAAAATGATGTTATGAAAGCAGATCTCCCAATCTATCATATTGATAGGGTTGTAAAGGAAACTGGGAAATTGTTTAAGGATGAGGCGCATATCATATATGTGAATTCCCAGATTAAGGATGAAACGAAACTTGGGCGATTAATGCATGATTTCAGCTGCACAAACGCAAAGGATATGCATAACAAGGTCCTTGCAGACCGCGTCCGGTATTTTAAGGAAGATGAGAGAGGAGTGGCGATTATGTGTCGTGAAATGGAAATTATGAGAAATCAGGCACATGAGGAAGGTGTTGAAATAGGCATCAAAAAAGGTAGAATGCTGCAGTTGATTAAGCAGGTCTGCGCCAAGATGCAGAAGTTTTCTTCAGCAGAGGAAATTGCAAATGATCTTGTCGAACAGGACGTGCCTTTGATTCAGAAAATTATGGATGTAGCCCCGAACTTTGGTCCGGATTACAACGTTGATGCTATTTATAAGGCATTAAACTTGTAGAGCTGCCGAAACTCTCCTTGTGGAGAAAAATTACAGCAAAAGATATTTCCCCAAGAGCTTCCCTGAGAGGAGGCTCTTTTTTGATGCCAGCACCAACTTTTGCGACACATACCCTGCTGGCTGTCAAAAATTTTACAGCCAAAATGGGGCGATATTGGAAAAATTCATTTTGGAAAATTTGAAGTGTTAGAGCCCGGAGGAATCGACCACTCAGAGTCCAGTAGAAACAACCAATCCGAGCTCATTAGAAATAGCCAATGCACCTGCTTGGCTAATTAATTATCGACAATTATTCGGTAGGATCACTGATTTCTATCGAATAAGTTTTCAGGTTACGACCTCGATAGCTTTCACCTATCATGAGATAAACGGTGGCAGCATCAAAAGTCCTATCTAACGCACAGAGTAATGAATCCTCTTCTCGAAAGAAGTCCCTCCACTTATCTGGTGTTAGGTTACTGGTGAAAATCATGCAGTTTGGGCCTTCCTTACTGCATCTTCGGTCAATCATATCGAAAAACAGACGGGTGTTTTCCATGTCGAAGATGCTTCTGCCGATTTCATCGATAATCAGACATGATGGTCTGACAAGCCCAGATATTGCACTGCTTTCAGTGCCTGTTCTTCGGGCCTTTGTGAATTTTTCATTCAGTTCTGTGGCTTTTATGAAATAAGCTTTTAATCCTTTTTGGCAACAGGCATTACCATATGCCATTGATAAATGCGTTTTTCCAACACCTGGAGGACCGATAAAAGCTATATTCTGTCTTGAGTATAGCGCTGTCAGATTCGGAAGATTTCTTATCTGCGCTGCATGCTCGCCAGTCACTCTGCTGAAATCAGAGTTTTCGAATGTACTTGGCTCTTTCTGTGGAATACGGCTGTGCTGCAATAGTGCGCTTATTGCTTTATCTCGCTGATTTTTTCTGAGAAAAGCTATGAATCTTTTTATGGCTTCTAGGTGCTCCGGTGGAACTTTCTTTTCAGAAAGATATAAAGCAATCTCCTGTGCTGTTATTTTTATATCCAGAGCAGCAGCATCTGCCTGAATCTGTTCAATCAGTGTATCATTCATTTCTGTCACCTCCAAAAGCAAACTTTGCGAAAGCAGATTTTGGTGGATCTTCTTTTTTCTGAGTGATACTGATCTTTACAGGAACAGAAGGGTTTTCTTCTGGTTGATCATCAGTAAACTGACCTTTGCAGAAACTGTCTTTGCGGCTCCATGTCACATCGTGGGTTATTAAGACTTTTCTCAACTCCAGGTCATAGATATACAATGTAAAATCTTCTCTTTGAACACGGCAGGTCTGTTGAACATAACTGTATGGAATTCCAAAACGTCTTCCTTCATATGTGACAAAACCATCAAATGAAATACAGCGGATCGGGCACAAATACTTTCGGACATCAAAGGTATCCATAAGTATGGATGCATTTTTTATACAGCTTACAGAATGTCTTTCATGAGGAATACAGTCAACAGCTTTGTGATATCGATTGTTCTGATTATCGCACCATTTCCATGCTTCATAGTTGAGATCTGTAATAGTACCAAAAACTCGTCCTGCTAGAAAGTTTTCTTTTACAAAGCGTACCAGGCGCTCAACAGAACCTTTCGTGAACGGATGTCTGGGTCTGCACAGTTTCGTTTCAAAGCCGATGGTATTCATAAAAGCTTCATAATCATGATTCCAAACCGGATGTCCTTCCGAATCACGATGGAGCACAACACTTTTCATATTGTCCGTCAGAACGTGTCCAGGAACTCCCATACGTTTAAAAGCATGAATCATACCAATAAAGAGATTTTCCTGTTTTGCATTTGGAAAGAACTCTATATAGCGTTCCCCGCAATGATGGCAGATCATTGCAAAACAAGCTACTTTGTAAGAAGTGCCATCACCTGTGTCCACATTTACAAATCCCCAGTCCATTTGATAACTCTCACCAGCATCACTGGAATATCTGCGTCCACGGTTGCCCTGCGGTGCAACTGTCTGCCTTTTGGGCGGAATAAGATATTTATGAGATTGAATGTATCTCTTTACCGTAGTTAAGCTCCCTTGAAAGCCTTGTTCCTGAATTCGTTCCAGAATAACTTCAGAATTAGATACCCCTTTTTTCAGCAGGTCATCAATAACTCCTGTATATCCAGAGATAATGGTTGTATCCGCTTTGCGGCCTGTAAGAGCATGTGGTGTTATCTGGAAATCATTCTTTTTTAATCGTCGTAGCTGTGCTCTTGTCATTCCTGTACGGCGTTCCATTTCAGCAAGGTTAATTCTATTGATATCGAACTTATCACCTTGCTCTGACTTCATTTCTTCAATGACTTGTGTTATGATAGTCTGCAAGTCATTACTGTTATTCTCATTCATGTTTCTCCTTTCGTGGTGCATTGGCTAACACCATTATAGAACATGAAGTAATATCGTAATGGCTTCTTTTATTGGATTAAGATTGGCTGTTTCTATCGGACTCAGATTGGTTAATTCTGCTGGTCTTAGGATGGCTGTTTCTATCGGACTCTAACAGAGGTAAGATTTGACGTCCTATTTTGGATTTTGGAAAAAATTTAGGAAATGTACAAAATAGCGGCAAATCCGCATGGATAAAGGATTTGCGATAATTTTCTATTTTGGAAATAAAAAGGTAGTTTTGTTTTGGGAGAGATCGCTCAGGCGATGCCGAAGGGGAACGCAGAAGCTCCCAGGCAAAAGGACCGGTTTCGGACGACGCTCCGAAAAGGCCGGGTGGCAGCGCCCGACCACCGAAGGTGCAACCTCCCAAAGCGGAGGGAATCTCTCAGGTAACTCAACGGGGGCACAAAACCGTAAAGGGCGGTTTTGTGCCCTTTTTTGCTGTCCTAAAAAAGAAACGGAGGAGCGGTATAGCCATCACTCCGAGGCGATGTCGAGACCGGCGTCCCCGCCTCCGCCGGGGACGGAGATCTCCGCCTCGCCCGCGATCTCGCTGGCGGTCTTTTCTTCGCCGTTTTTTTCCTCCTCGTCCTCAAAGAGGGAGTCGTACTCCTCGCCGTCTCCCTCTTGCAGCATGGCCGCGGTCTTGGCCGCCATGTAAAGCTTGTGGTTGTATTCCATCAGCCGCTGTTCATCCTCCGGAGGGACTTGACCGCCGGAGGCGATGCGGTGGTAGATCTCCAGCATCTTGCCCATCTCCTCTGCGGCCTTCGACAGAGCATTGCCCTGCTGCTTTGCAACCTCGGCGTTGTGGATGGCAGTCTCCCGCTCGATGATGCTCTCCATCACGCCCTGGGCCTCGTTGTATTGCGCGTCCACGGCGGACAGCTCACGGGAGATCTCCACACGATCCACATTGGGCGTGCCGCCCTGCTGGCAATTTTTGAGCGCCTGCGACAGGTCGCGTTTCCGTGTCCACAGCGTATCCATCTGCGCGGCGTATGCCTTCTTCGCATCTTGAATTTTCATTGCGGAACCTCCTGTCTAAATGTTTTTCATATCCTTATTATCGACAGAAAAATGTTTTTCATATCCTTATTATCGACAGAAAAGGGTCCGGATTTAAGCCGGAGCACGGAAAACAGGACAAAAGCTTAACTGATCGTGGGCAAGACCACTGCCGGACCGCCCTTCCTCGACAAGACCTTGTGGGAACAAACGCTCCGGTTGAAACCGAGAAGGGGAGAGAACATCATGAAAAAAGCGATTGCTTTGCTGCTGACGTTTGTAACGCTGCTGTCCTTCGCGAACGCCAAGGAGGATCTGGCCGCTGAGGATCTCCATATCCCGGGCACCGGTTAAGGCTGATCCATCGCTGTCAAGAAGGGAAAAGCGGGGCGGTCCCTTTCGCCCTCATTTTGCGTGTCCGCGCGCGTTTGTCATGCGCCGTTACCCAAACCGGATCATGGCGAAGGGGGTTCCGCGTATTTAATATGCACTGAATAATAGAAAAAGCCTTATATTTCAATCCATAGAAGCCAATCCGTGGTATAATAGGAGCAAGGGAACTGGCAAAAATCCAGCAAAAATCGTGCACCTGGAGGGCAACTATGTATCGTTACAGCAATGGCCAGATCAGCTTGGCGGATTTCAAACAGCCGGTGGATATGAATCTGAAGGAAAGCAACCGTTGGGTAAAGAAAGCCCAGACGATCCCCTGACTGGAGATCGAGAAGCGCTACGCCGCACTATTCACCAACCGGAAAGGCAATGTGGCCAAGCCGCTGCGTCTGGCCTTGGAGGTCTGCATTATTCAGGCGGAGTATGGCTATTCTGACGAGGAAACCGCGCTCCAGATCCAGGAAAACCCATATCTTCAATATTTCTGCGGGTATCCTGGCTATGATGACGAAAAGCTGCCCTTGATTATGGGCAAAGCTATGAAACAGCAGTACGAGATCTTTATGGTGATGTGCCTTTTAGACAACGTCAGTACGAGGCTCTTGTAGATGGGCAGTGGGTTGATGGTGTTGCTGATAATGTAGTGCAAATTGGTGGTATGATCACCAGACATTGGAGAAGCCAAAAGGAAATCAGCCGATTTACAGGATCACTTATGAAGATTGCCGTCATATGGTCGATGCTATGGAGGATTCGTTTCATTCGGACGTCTTTGGAGTTGAAAAAGAAAAAGGTAAGGTTGAGGGAATCCTTGCTGCAGTATATCAAAGTATATTCGGCAAGTATGCATATCCATCATTAGAAGAAAAAGCCGCAAATCTATTGTATTTTATGATCAAGGACCATCCTTATGCGGATGGCTGCAAGAGAATTGCGGCATCACTTTTTCTTGAATTCCTGGATAAAAACAACGCTTTATTCCAAGATTGAGAAAAACGACTCAGCGATGGAACCTTGGTGGCCGTTACGTTGATGATTGCTGAATCTAATCCAGAAGAAAAAGAAGTAATGGTGAAACTGGTGATGAATCTACTGAATTTGCAATAAAAAGCACGGATTGCAATACTTGTCCCTGAGATTCTCACCAGCAAATACTGCTGTGAGAAATGCTTGTGTTTTATCACGATGAATTAACAGAGGAAGATATTAAAATTCTCTCTCTGGTTTCGGAGATTACAAAGAACGAGATAGCGAAAATGCTGTCAAGATTTGCAAAGAATTCAAAGTGAGTGAAAATCGAAAGGAGACCAGACTATGGGAAGGCTTTATAAAATCAACCCGCCGTGTCCCAAGTGCCATGAGGAACATAATTGGTGGCATATCCAGCTGACGGATGAGGAACAGGCGAAGATGGATGCGTATGTGGCAGCCAGTGAGGGAAAATCATCCTTGGAGTTACTTCTGGGCGAGCCGGGAATTGTTGTTACACGAAAGCTTAAGTGTTGTTGCTGCGGTCACGTATTTGAAGCGGAAGCCGGGCTGCGGAAATTCGACGAAGTCGGATACCGGGATCGGGATTTTATTGCGGCGGTCGGCGAAATACCCGTGTGATAAGATTAAGGAGTTGATGAGATGCATTTGGATCAGTCGGCATTGGGAATCCTGCGTAAAGCAGAAGATAAGAACGGTCGGAAATACATGGATTGGCGGATACCGTATATGGATCAGCTAGGACTGATCATGGTCTATAAATCCGACAGCTGGTATGAGAAGTATATGATTTACTTTTTCACAAGTCCGGCAAGTAAATGTCCCGGCAAATACCTGCATACAACCTACGGAAGTATCCAGGTGGAAGATGGTTCATTGACAATCAGAACAAAGAACAGCGTCTATGAGTTTGAGCTGGATGCATCATGCGTATCAGAAGTGGATATGATTTTGCTGTTACGTATGGTAAACGAGTATTTTCGTGATGATGGCATGTAAGGCAGACAATGCCAGGTACTGGGCTGCGGGAGCGATTCCGCGGCCGTTTTCATAGCGTTAGATCTGAAATTAACAGAGAGAAAAAGGAATGATAAACATATGAGCAGTTTTGAGAATGTAGAGGTTTTTGAAGATACTAAAAAGCTGTGCGAGACAAACGGAAAGATTAAGGAAGTTCTTGCACGGTCGGTGAAAAACCAGAAACTCATCCTGGAAGAAGAGGAGCTGTCTGCCGTGGATAAGGCACGCTTTGAAGATGAAGCGAAGATTGTTGTATCCACAAAGCGGACTTTCGAGGCGGCTGCAGATTATGCAGGTCAGAAGGTGGCGGTACATAACTTTGCCTCTGCCACAAATCCGGGCGGCGGCGTGACAAGAGGATCCAGCGCACAGGAGGAATGTCTGTGTCGGTGTTCCGGCCTGTATTTCTGCCTGAGCGTACCGGAAATGATGAAAGGATTCTATTACCCTCATCGGAATGAAAAGAATCCGATCAACAATGCGGATATCATCTATACGCCGGATGTGACTGTATTTAAGACAGATACGAACAAGCCGAAGCTGATGGATGAAAAAGACTGGTATGAAGTGGATGTGATCACCTGTGCAGCACCGAACCTGCGGGAACGGCCGAGCAACCGGTTCAACCAGGGTAACGGCGACCGGGCGGTAAAAGTCAGTGACCGGGAACTCCTGGAAATCCATAAGAAGAGGCTGATCAGGATTCTGGATGTTGCCGTACTGAACGGTGACGAAGTGGTGATTCTGGGCGCATTCGGATGCGGAGCATTTCAGAATAAGCCGGAAGTGGTGGCGCGTGCTGCCAAAGAAGTGATTGCGGATTATCTGTACGCATTTAAAACCATTGAATTTGCGGTCTATTGCCCGCCGCGGGATGATACGAACTTCAAAGTGTTTAAGCGGGTGATGGGAGCGTAAAGAATTGAAAGGAGACAAGCGATGGGAGAAAATTATGCATATATGGATGCCGATGAGGTGATGGAATTGCAGGATATTAAAGTTGGTGGAATAACCCGTGCAAAAACATGATTTTTGAATAGCAAAAGAAAGGCAGTCTCTGCTTAGGTAGGGATTGTCTTTCGTATATTCGCAAGAATTAAACCGCAGGTTCAATGCAGTTTTTCCTGTGCCGTGATATAACTGTCGTATCAGGGATATTACGGGAAAGGAGAAACTGTCCATGGATACTGTAAAGAGAATTGCAAAGCGAATGAGTCCGAAGGAAAACAGAAAGAGTTACAAGGAAGAATGTTCCGTTTTCCTGTCACATCGGAAGAAAGAATCATTATGGGAAAGGATTTCCATATGGAAAGAGGACGTCATCTGTATTTATCAAAGACTGCGGTACGGATACTGTTACCGTGACATCTGGTCGATTGACCAATGGTTTCTTACGGTTGTTCCGAACATGATTCATGACCTTCGTGTCAACAGCCATGGTTATCCCAGCTTCTTTGAAGGACCGGAAGAAGAAAATATCCGGAAATGGGATCGTATTCTGGGAAGAATGGAATTTCTGTTCCGGGAAGCAAATGAGGATACATGCAGAAAGAAGAATCTGTATGAGGAAGAGCATGACCTGGCACAGGAAGAATTCACGACAAAATACGGCATGTTCGGTGAGAAGCTGAAGACGGAAGAGGAGATTGCGAGAGAAGAGCGGGAGCATACACACCGGTTGTATATGATGAGCGATGTGCCGGAATATGTAGAAATCTCGGGAAAGTGGCTGGCGGCAGAGGGCGAACTGCGTGAGTATCGGGACCAGTGCCTGAAGCAGGGCATGGAGCTTATGACGAAGTATTTTCGGAACCTGTGGGATTGATATGCAGGGACGGACAGGATGGACCGGCCGTCCAGTCTCAGAAAATTTTTCATAGGCTCCTCCTTTGTGATAGCTGTCTGTAAGGAAAATGCTGCGAAATTTGCATTCCGCAGCCGTGGTGCCTGAAACCGTACCCTGGCACCGGCGTGATCACTCACGGGTTTTCTACAGGGAAATTGTTTACCTTTTTATTTTTTGAATTAATTTACCATGAACCGAAAGATACAATGGATAAAAGATAACAAAATAATCTATGCCACTGAACATTAACAAGACCATCTGCATTTTTAAAATGACCCTGTACGGAAAAATCATTTAAATGTCCGCTTCAAACAGGAAAGTCTGATTGTACCGGTCAAGGGCAATCTGCATTTCCATGATCTCACCGGAGATGCATTCATAATCACGTTTTACCAGTTCTGGATCATAATTGGTGTAGCGGTATTCAGGAACGGCATTTCTGGAGCTGAATGCATGGGAAGATTCCCTCATTTTTGGCAGATATTTCCGCATGGTGTCCAGAGTCGCTTTGCGGGAGCTAAGTTGTGCCATTCTTACCAGAATGCTGTCGACACTCATTTCCGTATCGCCTACCCTGATCTTTGCGGTGGCATTGGCCAGGTTCAGGGCGTGCTTGATGATGACGGCTTTTCGGTCGATTTCTTTTAACGTCTCAGAAACGGCGGAATAGTCATATTTCGGGATGACCGGTTCCTCGCCGACAGCGGCAACGTAAGTGCGGGATGACGCTTCCTGGGCCTCCCAGTAAGATTTTTCGTCCGCCAGACTTTTGAGCAGTTTATTGGCATAAGCCGAAGTTATTTTCATAATGTGTTTCGCCTCCTTCGCATCACTTCCTTATGACACGATTATAAGGCAGGAGAGAGAAGATGTCATTGAACCACTGGTTTAAACTGACCCATAAACGAGGAATATCCCCGTCAATGACGAGGATATTTTCAATACTGGTATGTAATAATCTGCTGAGAATGATAAAGTTGTCCAGGCTCGGCAGCGATTTTCCGGCGATCCACTTATAGATTGCCTGTGGGTTTTCAAAGCCGAACGCACCCTGGATCTCGCGGATCGTATAGTTTTGCTCCGAAAGCAGCTGCTTTATCCGCTTCCCGGTTTCCACGGGCTGGATTGACAAATACATCGGTTCCATTTGCATCCCTCCATGATTCTGTACTATCCCGAAACACTTGCTTTCATTCTATCACGAACGCAGCGGATTGAACAGCGAAATTTATCCGGCCGGACGGTTTATTTAGAAAGCTGATTGGCATGGACAATAGAAGGTGGGCGAGTAAAATCTGTTTTGATTTTGGCAGATCAATGCTTCTGCAAGGTTTACAATCAGGTCAATGTCTCACTATGATTCAGTACCGATGTACTGTACAGAAACAGTACATCCTGATTCTTAAATTCTATAAAACGTTCAAGTAAATCTGCCCTCAGATACCGGATATCCACCAGAGTGATTTTGGCATACCCTTCCGAAAGAAGAGGCGCGATACTGCTGCCAAAGGAATCCCGGAAAATGACAAGCTCTTTGTCCGATTTACAGTTCGGATTCTCGATGGTTATCAGGGAGCGGGGGCCGGAAAGAAAGATCTCATAAGGATCTTTGCCGGATTTTTTCTCCATATTGTAGATGGAACCCATCGTCTGATCCTCATGATTGGTCACGATACAGCCATCTAAAACATCATTGGATAAATAATATAGCGTTTCTGGCGGCAGTGGAAGAGCAGACAGACCATAATATACACCATAAAAAGGGACATCCAGCGCATATTCTGTGTAAGCTCCGGAGATAGATGTCCCCATGCCCTCCGCAAGAACAGCTGCCGTATCTGGAAGCTTCTCCTGACGCCAATGGGTATCTGTCTTATAGTAATCCGTAATATCCAGCGTTCCTGTGATATCGATATAGTCTGCGTAGTTCATGTGATTCCGCATCACATGGAACAGTTTTTCATAGTCCGTGGAGAGGTATCCATGTTTCTCCGCAAGAAAGTAGCTTTTATCCGGGACAATGGAGAGATAAATATTCATCTCCTTGTCAGCCAGATATTTCTCATAGATATATGCAAACCGGTCCGCTGCATGTTCCAGAGAATCCATTTGAAGCGGATATTCAAGCTTTGCTGCATAACCATCCTGTATATAAATATCATGATTATCAAGCTGACCAAACACATCGTAGGTGGTATAGGCTTTCAACGTCCGGAACTGATCCCGCAGCGGAAATTGATCAAGCGTATACTTTTCAAATTCCGTCATAAAGCTTCCATCGGACATGGTATCCAGGGAAAACTTCGGGCGCTGTGCAAGCTTTCGCCGTTCGTTGTCAGAAAACTCCTGGGGCGGCAGCAGCCAGGACGCCATGGTAAGGCTAACAAATACGACTCCCAGCACAACCACTGTAACTATGGTGTTCATGTTATTTATATGATTGATATTTTTTGTATTCTTTATGCTTTTTATATTCTTATATTCTATCATCTATCATTCCTTCCCAACCCCAGAATTTCTAAAACCTGAAATAAAGAAATGGGTTAAAGGAGCCATCCACCAGAAAAGCCGTACAGATAAGCAGCAGGGCTGAAAGTGCCAGTGGTTCTGCGAATAACATAACTGCTGTTCCTGTTTTCCATTGCTGGATCCGTCTGCAAAAGGACTTTGGAATCGGTGTCGCACCAAGCAGGGCTATCATCAAGACCACAAAATAGCTGCGGAAATAGTAGCTGGATGCTGCAGAAGTCAATGGATATCCGCCTGTTCCAAACATGGCTTTCAGGTACGAGAATGCCTGGGACATATCAGTGGCATCAAAGATCACAAAACTGATTACAGCAGCAGTCAATACATAGATGCGGTTTAAGACATGGCTCTTTTTAAGGATTTCCAGAAGCCATATCTTCTCCAGAATCAGCAGCAGAGCAAAATAAAGTCCCCAGATTACGAAATTCCAGGCGGCACCATGCCAGAAGCCCGTCAGCATCCAGACCAGAAATATATTAAACAGATGCCGCGGTAAACATACACGACTGCCTCCCAGAGGAATATAGACATAATCCCGAAACCAGGTGCCGAGAGACATATGCCAGCGACGCCAGAATTCAGTTATACTTTTCGAGATAAAAGGATAATTAAAATTTTCCAGAAAATCAAATCCAAATAGCTTTCCAAGTCCGATGGCCATATCGCTGTATCCTGAAAAATCAAAATATACATGAAGGGTATAGGCGACTGCATAGAGCCAGAAGAAAAGTATCGATTTATCATCCGAAGCCCGGAAGATGCTGCACAATTCTCCAAGCAGATTGGCGATCAGAATCTTCTTACCGAGTCCTAAGATAAATCGACGGATTCCCTGGGCCGTCTTACCCATAGTATGAATACGCCCCTTCAACTGTTCTGCAATATCCGAATAACGGACGATGGGACCGGCGATCAGCTGAGGAAAGAGTGCCACATATGTAGCCAGGTCTATCAGATTTCTCTGGGCTTTCACATCCTGCCTGTATACATCCACCGTATAGCTGAGTATCTGGAAGGTATAAAAGCTGATTCCGATGGGAAGTGTGATGTTAAGCAGGGAAATCGAACATCCGGTGACGGCATTTACATTACGGATAAAAAAATCTGCGTATTTAAAATAGCCAAGCATGAGAAGGCTGGATGAAACCGAAAGTGCGAGAAAAAGCCTGGCAAGCTTCGGAACACTCTGATAACGCTCGATCAGCAATCCAAATATATAAGCCATCAGGATGGCAAGCATCATCCAAATCACATACCTCGGTTCTCCCCAGCCATAGAAAAAAAGGCTGGAAAGCAGGAGAACCGTATTTTTCAATGATCCCGGTGCTGCTGCATAGAGGATCAGGACACCGGGCAGAAACCAGAATAAAAATGGTATGCTCGAAAAAAGCATAGGTTCCTCCTAATCAAGTACAGCCGGTGCATCCACCAGAACGGTGGAATCCGGTGCCACTTCCGAGCAGGCCTCAACCAGATCATCGACACATTCCTCAGCGCCATATGCCATCATGACATAATCCGCAACCGAGATGACAACCACTTTATCCGGGAATCCGCACATCCAGTGCTGACCCTGAATCTCAGCTTTGTAATCCTCGGCAAATTTTTCGGCTTTCGAGGTATCCTTAAGCTTTGCAAAGGCAGAACTGAAAGTATTGGTGTTCATCATATGCTGCAGGGTAGCTGTATCATCATCCAGCATATCATAAAGCTCATCGTTTACATGAAGAAGATACTCAAATGTCTCCTTATTCTCATCAGTCATGGCGAATTTTGCCGGCGCTTCCGCTTCGTGCTCTGCATCACCACCTACAGCCGCAAACTGTCTGTCCTCGCCCAAAGCATCCCAAACTTCTGTATAAAAATCAACCGCCGATTCAATCACCGTTTCCGGGGATTTCGTCGGTTCATCTGCAGGCTTGCTGCCGCATCCTGCCAGAGAAGCAGCCATGGTAAGAGTCAGAAGCGCTGTAATTATTTTTTTCATATTGAAAATTCCTTTCATTATAGGTTTTTGCATATCAGGCTTTATTATCTCAGAAAAACAGGTATAAAGCAAGGCGGGTATAAGAACAGTAAGAATTGTAAAGATAAATGTAAGGAAAACTTTATGGCATACGGTCATGAGTTTATCTATAATAATAATAGAAATGTTGTCTTGTAATACAAACATATGGAGAGGTGGTGTCGTAATGAGAAAAAGATTATTAGTCATATTTGGAATCTTCGGCCTGCTTCTGGCCGGCTGCCATACTGTACCCAATGCAGCGCAGGAAACAAACACGATCACCCCTACTGGTTATGCTTCTGAAGAGGTACCACGCATCTCTTTATTTTATGATGGTTCCCTGTATTTGTATAATGCTACCGGCTTTGATCTCCAACAAAAGGGAAGCTGGGAGTTTTTAGGTCAGATAGCCTTTGTGAATAATTTGGAATACCCTACAAAAGATTTAAACGGCACCCACTTAAACGTAGGGCAGGAGGTTTACAGGGATCCGGAATTTCCTCAAAAACTATATGTAAAGTATGATTCGGGTTTTGCACTCTTTGAAGCAGAAAAGGCTACAAAGGAAGAAACTGCGGAGTATCTTGATTATGTACATGCGGGAATTAGGCTGGCAACTTCTGACAGCCTTCAGCTGAAGCTTTCCAATGTCAGCAATGAAACGATAATCTATGGGGAAGCGTATACAATGGAGGCCTTTTGGGATGATAGTTGGGAGAAACTTCCGGTTTTACCCGAAGATTATAGTTTTATAGAGATTGCCTACGAATTGGAACCCGGAGAATCTCGGTTTATGGATATAGATTTTGCATGGTTATACGGAGAACTCCAGAAAGGCAAATATAAAATGATAAAAGAGATCTATTTGCCAGACGGAAGAGTATATTCGGTACCGGCAGAATTTGAAATACAATAAAACATGAAGCCCCACCGGATCTCGAATGATGTCGTATAGTCATAGATATCCAGTGGGGCTTTTTCTCTGAGCCATATAAGATGTCTGCCTTTTTCGAACGGCAAGTCATCGCAAGTTCATCACGGTGGGAGTGAGGTCTCCGGCGGGGAGAGACGTTCCTCGAGGATCACAGCGATTCTTTAAGAACTATCCGTAAAAATAAAGATCGGTTTAATTCATCATACGGAAAAGACCGATGACCTTTCCAAGGATCTCGACCTGATCAAGAATGATCGGATCCATCGAGGAATTTTCCGGTTGGAGACGGAAATGGCCATTTTCCTTATAGAAAGTTTTTACAGTAGCGGAATCGTCCACCAGAGCAACGACCTTATCACCGTTTTCAGCGTTTGGCTGCTTTGCAACGATCACTTTATCGCCGTTGTAGATTCCGGCCTCGATCATACTGTTTCCTTTTACCTTCAACATAAATACTTCCTTATTTGGAAGAATTTCTGCAGGAATCGGGAGATAATCTTCGATGTTCTGTTCTGCAAGGATTGGCACTCCGGCAGCGACCGTACCGATCACCGGCACGTTTACGAGTTCGCGTCTCGTCAGGGCGAAATCGTCATCAAGGATCTCGATCGTTCTCGGCTTTGTCGGATCACGACGGATATAGCCGTTTTTTTCCAAGGATTCCAGATGAGAGTGCACGGAGGAAGTGGACTTTAAGTGTACCGCTTCACAAATCTCGCGCACAGCCGGCGGATAACCTTTCTTTAAGATCATTTCTTTTATATATTCAAGTATTTCTCTCTGCTTATCAGTAATTTTTCCCTGACTCATGAAATCCCTCCTTTTTTCATCTGTATACATAGTACCATAAAATACGGGAAAAAGCAAACCTTTGTTCGAAAAATACCGAAAAAGAATTGACAAACGTATGTTCGTGTGATAGAATTCGATACAGAACAGATGTTCGCAAACGTAAGTTTGGACTCGCTGGATACAAAGGAGGAAGCTGTATGAAGAAGTATTTGATAGCCCTTGTTATGATTGTAATGATTATGTCCTGCTTTTTCGGAAAGACTCTGGTTATGGCGAATGAAGAGAGTGATGATACAGTCTATAACCGCTATTATACGACGATCGAGGTAGAAAAAGGTGATACACTCTGGTCGATTGCAAAAACTTATTATCACCACTCCGGTATGTCGGTACGGGAATACGTTTATGAGCTGAAATTGATAAACGGAATGGTTTCAGATGAGATACGCGCCGGAAATATGATCTCCGTGGAATACTATGCGGAGACACCGGGGAATCCGTATATAAAGTGATCCTCAAAAAGATGTTTCCCGGATATGAGTGTTGCGGTAAGAACCGTTTTTTGACCAGAGAATAAGATCCCATGGACAGATATATGTTCCGGGGTCTTATTCTTTATAAGACAATGGCTTGCTATTGCCGGTGAGAGACATTACAATAGGATTAACAGCAGAGACCACAGGAGGCACAGATGAGATTATTCCATTTATCAGATCTTCATATCGGAAAGAGAGTGAATGAATTTTCTATGATCGAGGACCAGAAATATATTCTTGAAAGGATTCTGGATCTCGCGGAGAAAGAGATGCCGGACGGAGTGATCCTGGCAGGAGATATCTATGATAAACAGATTCCCTCCGCGGAAGCGGTTCAGGTGTTCGATGAGTTTATCACAAAGCTTGCGGAGAGAAAGCTTCCCGTCTTTGTTATCAGCGGAAACCATGATTCTGCGGAACGACTGGCTTTTGGGGGAAGACTGCTAAACAGCCGGGGAATTTATCTCTCCCCCGTCTATGACGGAACCGTCATGAAAATTCCGATCGCAGATCAGTATGGGACGGTCTGGATCCATCTTCTTCCGTTTATCCGTCCGGCAGCTGTGCGCCGCGTATTTGAAGATGAGTCAGATTTGATTACAGATGTCCAGTCTGCAGTACGTGCAGTGATCAGCCACATGGAGATCGATCCGAATGAGAGAAATATCCTCGTGGCGCACCAGTTTGTTACAGGAGCGTCCCGATGCGAATCGGAGGATATCCAGGTCGGAGGTCTTGATAATATTGATGCTTCAGTCTTTGAGGCTTTTGATTATACAGCCTTGGGGCATATCCATAGTCCTCAGAATGTGGGAAAGGGCATGGTGCGGTACTGCGGAACGCCCCTGAAATATTCCTTCTCTGAGACGGATCAGGAAAAAACGATCACGGTCGTGGAGATGGAAGAAAAGGGAACGGTAAAGATCAGACTTCTGCCTTTAAAACCATTTCGGGATATGCGAAAGCTCCGGGGAACATATATGGAACTGACTGCCCGTTCGTTTTATCGGGATATGAACTGTGAAGATTATATTCAGGTAACGTTGACGGATGAGGATGATGTACCGGATGGACTTCAGAAGCTGAGAGTCATCTATCCGAATATTATGCAGCTTTTGTATGATAATCAAAGGACAAGAGCCAGCAGCCAGATTGATGCGGTTCAGGATGTAGAAGAAAAGACAGAGTTAGAACTATTCCGGGAGTTTTATGAACTTCAGAATAACCAGCCTATGATGAAACAGCAGGAAGAGTTTGCAGAAAAATTGATCCGGGAGATAAAAGAATGAAGCCAAAAAAACTGGTGATCAGTGCTTTTGGCCCCTATGCGGGAGAGAGCACGATTGATTTTGAAAAACTTGGAGAACACGGGCTCTACTTGATTACGGGGGATACAGGTGCCGGTAAGACAACGGTCTTTGACGCAATCACATTTGCCCTGTATGGGGAAGCGAGTGGGACTGTGCGGGAATCCGGAATGTTCCGCAGCAAATACGCAAAGGCAGAGACAGAAACATTCGTAGAATTGACCTTCTCCTACCAGCGAAAAGAATATAAAATTCGTAGAAATCCGGAATATCAGACCCAAAAGAAACGTGGAACCGGATTTACAACAAAAAAGGCAGATGCGGAGCTCTTTTATCCCGACGAACGTCAGACTGTTACGAAAATGGGGGCAGTGACAAAGGCGGTAACGGAACTTATGGGTCTTGACTATAAGCAATTTACCCAGATCGCGATGATCGCACAGGGGGATTTTCAGAAACTCCTGATTGCAGGAACTGCCGAACGTGGGGAAATCTTCCGGCAGATTTTTCATACGGAAATCTATCAGACGATTCAGATACGTCTCAGGGACGAAGAACGGAGAAGAAGAAAAGATTACGATGAACTGCGCCGGAGTATCAGCCAGTATTTGAATGATGCCAGTTTTGAGGAGGATCCGGCTGCCGGTCAGGAGTTCCTTGCTTTAAAGAAAGCCGGTTTCGAGGGGAAAATAACTGATGGAATCAATTTACTGCGTGCTGAGACGAAAAAAGAGCAGGAGCGTTTGGAGATACTGGATGAAACTCTAAGGAAAATTGAAGAGCAGATTTGCAGTGTTAGTGAAAAAAAGGGAAAAGCGGACCTACTAAAAAAGACAGCAGCTGAACTTAAAGCAAAACAGCAGGAGTTGGAGTTACTGCAGCCGGAATATGGACGGGTGCTCGCTGAGTGGAACAGGATAGAAAAGCAGGAAGGAACACGCGAGAAACTGACAGAACGGATTCAGAAACTTGAACTTAGCCGTCAAAGCTTTATCGAGCTGGATAAGACTCGTGAAGAGATCGACGGAAAAGAAAAGCTTCTTTTGAAGATTCAGGAAGAAAAAAAGGAAAATGAAAATCAAGTCAGCAGCCTCCAGAAAGAACTGGAAGACAGGCGCGGGGAGAAAGAGCATAATCTGGGAGTGCCGGTAGAAAGAGAACAGCTCACACGTGCAAAAGAGAAACTTTTGCACCGAAAAAATGAACTGGAAGAACAGATGAACCGGGTGGAGTCTATCAATAGAGAGTTAAAAAATGCTCAGGAGGAATACCGGAGTGCTGTTGATCAGTGCGATGAGATTCGCAGTGTCTATGCACATCTTGAACGCTTATTTTTGGATGCTCAGGCTGGAATTCTGGCCCAAAATTTACAGGCTGGAATGCCCTGCCCGGTATGCGGTTCGATTCATCATCCGGCTCCGGCGAAACTTTCAGAAGAGATTCCGGACCAGAAGGAACTGAAGCGAAAAGAACAGGAAAAGGCGCAGGCAGAAGAAAAGGTCCAGAGACTTAGTGAAAGAGCCAGCTTTTTTAAAAGGAATTTAGATCAGGAAATGAGAAATACAGCTGAGCTGATCTGCGGAACGGAAAAAAATCTGGTCAAAGAGGCCTTAATTGTAACTGGTCCAGACGAGCTTGTGACTGCAGCAGATCCGGTAATTGAAAAATTAGATGATGAACGCCGGGCTTTGGAGATCCGCATAAAAGCGAACACAGAACAGCAGAAAGTGCTGGATGGATTGGGTGGTATGATAAACCGTCTGGAAACAGATCTGAATGCTGCAGGAGAAAGAAACAAAGAACTTGCTCTTTCAGAACAGAATCTGGTGACAGTATTAACAATGCTGCGGAAGCATGTGGAAGAGTTTCAGAGAAAGCTGGAAGGTCAAAATGCTGTGGAGATTGAAAATAATCTGCAAGCCATGAAAACCAGAAAAAGTGAACTTGATCAGGAAGCAATTGACGCGAAAAAGGCTCTGGAGCGATGTCAGAACCAGAATGCCAGTCTGAATTCAGCAGCGGAAGCTCTTAAAAAGCAGATTCGGGGATTCGAAGATATTCCAGAAAAAGAACTTTCAGAGACAATGGAATATTTGGAAACAGAGAAGGCAGAGACATCAAAGCTTCGTGAAAAAATACATTCGTCCTGGCACAATAATCTCAGAATCTATGAAGCTGTATGTGGCCAGCAGGGCAGAATGAAACAGACGGAAAAGGAATATGTCTGGATCCATTCCCTTGCGGATACGGCAGGCGGAACATTAAACGGTAAAAGTAAAGTTGAACTTGAAACCTATGTCCAGATGGCATATTTTGACCGGATCTTACGGCGGGCGAATCTTCGGCTGATGACGATGAGCAGCGGACAGTATGAGATGAAGCGGCGGGAAAGTGCTGACAATAAAAAGGATAAAAGTGGGTTGGAGCTAAATGTCATCGACCATTACAACGGAAGTGAGCGGAGTGTAAAGACACTTTCCGGAGGCGAGACTTTTCAGGCATCTCTGTCTCTTGCACTTGGCCTTTCAGATGAGATCCAGTCTATGGCCGGTGGAATACAGATGGATGCCATGTTCGTGGACGAGGGGTTTGGTTCTCTGGATGAAGACGCATTAAATCAAGCAGTAAAGGCATTGGGAAATCTGGCAGAAGGGAAAAAACTGGTTGGCATCATTTCTCATGTTTCAGAGCTGAAAGACAGGATCGACAAGAAAATTGTAATAACAAAAAATCGCAGCGGAGAGAGAGTTGGAAGCAGCATAACGGTATTAGGGGATTATTCAGCCGATGGGGTGTCCGTATTTATGTAAAAACGTTGGGAGCCAACGGAAAGTGGCTCCCAACGAAAATATATATTTATGGAATCATGACAGGTGCCTGTGTAAATTCGTTTTTCTGCGATTTCCCGGATTTTAGTTCCCGCACCATCCTGGTGAGTTCAGACGCAGTTAGATTTTTCTTAAAAAGTTCATACGCGGAAGAGGAGAGGATATTTTTTGCGTCAGCAGTTTTTGCAATAACCGGGATATCACAGTGCCTTTTTAATTCTGAAAGAAGCAGTGAGGAAGATCTTTTGAATCCCAGGATCCGGATCCATGGAGCACGGAATAAATCTGCAAACATACACTGGTCTTCGACGCTAATATCAAGCATGAGATTCATGAGTGCACGGCTGACTCTGGCATAAGTATACTGTCGGTCTTTCCTGAGAGCAGTCAGAGTATCCGTCCGAAAGAATTCTAATCGGTTTTTATAGAGCTTTGCCGCAAGATCTCCCGGCATTCCGAAAATGTTCTGAAGTTTCTCCAGATCGGAAGTTAAAATTTTCTGGTTCAGGAGGAGAGAAAAATCATTTGGAAACAGCGGAATCTCAGATTCTTCTTTCATGCATTCAAAATGCGAATCCGGTAGAACAGCAGTGAGAAATTCCAGATCCTTCGAAAAAACCGCTTTTCGGATAGCTGTTGCGGAAGCGAAGGAGCCGTTCCGATCCTCAGAATGGTAGCCTGGGTCTGAGCGTTTCAGAGTCCAAGGACTGATCTCGGAAGAGAATTCTTTTAATGCTTTCAGATATTCAACTGCGAGAATGTCATTTGGAGAAGCTGGCACAGTCTCTTTCTTTGCGAGAGTCAGAGCCTGCGGGTATGTGAGACCACTTCGAAGACCTTCGCGGATCAGGGCGGACTGTTCGTTCGTTTCCAATGCGGAATGATTAGCCAGTTGCCACAATTCTTCGATATTGCCGGATTCACTGCCAAAGGAAAGGACATCGATCATTCCCATATGGTGAAACAGAGAGACGCCGCAGCGGGCAAAATCTTGGGCAGCGCTTAAGGTTCCAAAGATCGGCATCTCGATCACGAGATCAGCCCCTGAGAGAAGGGCAGAGCGGGTACGGAAGGTTTTGCTGTACATTGCCGGAATCCCCCGCTGTACAAAATCACCGCTCATGACAACGACAATGAAATTGGCGCCTGTCTGGCGTTTTGTCTCTTCAATCTGATATTTATGGCCATTGTGGAACGGATTATATTCTGCGATGATAGCGGCTGTTTTCATGGTGTAAACTCCTTAAATAAAGTCGATCAGTGGTCAAAAATAAATTTGCAGTTCTTTTGGCAGAGTGAAATTGATTTATTGCTGCGAGTAAGGCAGTGTCATACCGTGCCGAAAATACAAATCATTATCTAATAATATAGACGAAACAAAAACTTAATGCAATATTTATTGTTATCAAAGGAAAAATGTGATATACTGCGTTTAAACAATGTGTGAAAGTTCTGACGATTTCACAACTGAACAGATGTCAGATTTTTACGCATATGTTTTTAAGACTATATTTTACATCTTTGCGGCGGTCACCGCAATCTTTGGAAATAAGACGCAGAAAGGATGGATGCTATATGAAACTGATTTACGCAATTATCCGTTATGACAATGAGGACGATGTTACAACTTCTCTTACAAAACACAAATTCAGTGTGACACGTCTTTCTACTACCGGTGGATTCCTGAAAAAAGGTAATACAACTCTGATGATCGTTACTGAGCCGGAACGTGTCGACGAGGCTATCGATATTATTAAGAAAGAATGCGGCCATCACCAGAAGATCACCATCAATATGCCATATGTATCCGGTTCCTCTATGGTCCATTGTGCAACCATGCCGATGTCTGTCGATGTTGGCGGCGCAACGATCTTCGTTGTGGATGTTGAGCGGTATGAAAAGATCTGATAACAGACAATCAATGTGGATGGAAAGTACCTTTTATATTCCAGAAGGAAATTACCCCAATAGATAATTAGAAATTGTAGGAGCTTTGGCAGTCTTTGCTTGCCGGAGCTCTTATATTTTTATCATTGTTTTTAATTTAACGAGAGGTACTGAAAAAAGTGCAAAAAATTGGGGAATATAGTCTTGTATCCAGTATTTAGCTGCGATATAATAAAAATACGTATGAAAACCTATATTGAGGAAGGAGTCAATCATCATGGCATTTATTGATCTTATGAAGGAAAAGGCGAAACAGGATGTAATGACCATCATCCTGCCAGAGAGCAACGATAAGAGAACTCTTATCGCAGCAGCACAGGTATTAAAGGAGAAGACCGCTGACCTGATCATGATCGGAAAAGAGGAGAAGATCATGGATGGTGCTCACTGGCTGGAAGTGGACCTTACAGGTCTTAAAGTCGTAGATCCGGATACAGATCCGAAATTCGACCATTATGCAGAGACACTGTTCAAATTAAGAGAGAAAAAGGGCATGACTCTCGAGAAAGCACAGGAGAT
Source organism: Clostridium sp. AF28-12 (assembly GCF_003435225.1). Lineage (NCBI taxonomy): Bacteria > Bacillati > Bacillota > Clostridia > Eubacteriales > Clostridiaceae > Clostridium > Clostridium sp. AF28-12. Next base: position 33,489 of record NZ_QWGJ01000003.1, read on the forward strand.
CTTAAAGACAGACTACATCACATACGGCGTTATGATGGTAAAAGAAAAAGACGCTGACGGACTTGTTGCAGGTGCTTGCCACGCAACAGCTGATACATTGAGACCGGCTCTTCAGATCTTAAAGACAGCTCCGGGAACAGAGCTTGTATCCGGTTTCTTCATCATGGACGTTCCGAACTGCGAATACGGTGCAAACGGCACATTCCTCTTCGCTGACTGCGGATTAAACCAGGATCCGACATCTGCAGAGCTCGCTGCAATCGCTGACAGCTCCGCTAAGAGCTTCCGCGCACTTGTTGGAGAAAAGCCGATCGTGGCTATGCTTTCCCACTCCACAAAGGGCAGTGCGAAACATGCACTTGTAGATAAAGTTGTAGAAGCTACAAAGATCGCAAACGAGAAGTACCCGCAGCTTGACCTTGACGGTGAGTTACAGCTTGATGCTGCAATCGTTCCGTCCGTAGCAAAGGCAAAAGCAAAAGGAAGCGAAGTTGCCGGACATGCTAATGTACTGATCTTCCCGAACCTTGACTGTGGTAACATTGGTTACAAGCTGGTTCAGAGACTTGCAAAAGCAGAAGCTTATGGTCCGATGCTTCAGGGTATCGCAAGACCGGTCAACGATCTTTCCCGTGGATGCTCCGCTGAGGATATCGTTGGTGTAGTAGCCCTCACAGCTGTACAGGCTCAGATGGCTTAATCTATAATTGCTCAACAACATAAGGGAACGGCGCATAATCGATATGAGGAGACGGCGTTCCCTTTTTAAACTTATTTTAAACAAGGAGTTTTATCTGCCATGAATATTTTAGTTATCAACTGCGGAAGCTCTTCCTTAAAGTACCAGTTAATCAACTCTGACACAGAGGCAGTTCTTGCAAAGGGTCTTTGCGAGAGAATCGGTATCGAAGGAAGCCAGATCACATACCAGCCAGCAGGCGGAGAGAAGGAAGTCACTGTTTCCCCGATGCCGACACACACACAGGCTATCCAGATGGTATTAGACGCTCTTACAAACAAGAAGAGCGGCGTTATCGCAAGTCTTGCAGAGGTTGGCGCTGTTGGTCACCGTGTCGTACACGGCGGTGAGAAGTTTACTTCTTCCACAGTAATCACAGATGAGGCTATGAAAGCGATCGAAGAGTGCAACGACCTTGCACCGCTTCACAACCCGGCAAACCTGATCGGTATCCGCGCTTGTCAGGAGCTTATGCCGAACGTACCGATGGTAGCTGTATTCGATACTGCTTTCCATCAGACAATGCCGGAGGAGGCTTACCTTTACGGTCTTCCGTACGAGTACTATGAGAAGTACAAAGTAAGAAGATACGGCTTCCACGGAACATCCCACAGCTTTGTATCCAAGAGAGCTGCTGAGGTTGCCGGAAAACCGTACGAGGATTTAAAGATCATCGTTTGCCATCTTGGTAACGGTGCAAGCCTTTCCGCTGTAAAGAACGGCAAATCTGTAGATACAAGCATGGGTCTTACTCCGCTTGAGGGACTTATCATGGGAACACGTTCCGGTGATATGGATCCGGCTATCATGGAGTTCATCGCTAAGAAAGAGAACCTCGACATCGCAGGCGTTATGAACGTTCTGAACAAGAAGTCCGGTGTTCTTGGCCTTTCCGGTGTATCCAGCGACTTCCGTGACATTGAGGAAGCAGCTGAGGCTGGCAACGACCGCGCAGCGAAAGCTCTTGCAGCTTACAACTACCGCGTTGTTAAGTACATCGGTGCTTACACAGCAGCTATGGACGGCGTAGATGTGATCGCATTCACAGCAGGTCTTGGTGAGAACGGCAAGTCCATGAGAAAAGCTGTTTGCGAGCATTTATCCTACCTTGGCATCAAGATCGACGACGAGGCTAACAGCGTAAGAGGAAAAGATATCGTAATCTCCACACCGGATTCCAAGGTTAAAGTTATGGTAATCCCGACAAACGAGGAGCTTGCGATCGCAAGAGAGACTCTGGCTCTCGTAAAATAATTTTTGACAGTTTGTCCGTGCGGATATCTGTATGGTGAACTGATTCGCAATGACGCTGACCCGTTCAGAACCCTGTGAGAGCAGGAGATGAGCGGGTTGGCTTCTGTGCTGTCTGGAGGTTTTAACGTCTTCAGGACGGCTTTGAAGCCCTCTCGACATACGCTGGGGTTTCTTACAGGTACGAAAGTATTTCGTTCCTGGTGCTCTTGATGCGCGCTCTGGCGCGGTTAAGAATTTGTCACAAGAATATGGTTTGAGCGCAGAAATGCATGAAAAATAGAGCTTTTAAAATTTAATATTTTATTAGAAAAATTGTTGACAAATTGTTCCTGTTCATATATAATATCTTAGTGCGTATTAGGAGAAACATAATATGCTGATTAATTTATCTGAAGTTTTTACTCTGGAAGGCAAAGAGAAAACCTGGGAAGTACCGTTTGAAGCGAAAGCTTACAAGGGCTCCCGAGTTGAGTATCCGGTGATTTCTGCGAACCCGGTAAAGATCACTGTAAAAAACCTTGGAAACAGAAAGCTGAGTCTTATGGGAAATACTTCCGTGACTCTTGCGATTCCCTGTTCAAGATGTCTGGAACCGGTGAATTACACCACAGATATTGAGTTTGACCAGGAGATCGATATGAATGCTTCCGATGAGGACAGAGTGAAGGACTTGGATGAACAATCTTATTTATCTGGTTATAATCTGGATGCCGATATGCTGGTTTGCAATGAGTTATCATTGTACCTGCCTATGAAGGTCCTTTGCAAGGATAATTGCAAGGGAATCTGCAGTAGATGTGGAGCAAATCTCAACAAGGGAGATTGCGGCTGTGATACATGGGTTCCTGACCCGCGGATGGCAGCCATCCAGGATATTTTCAAACAGTTTAAGGAGGTGTAACCATGTCTATCTGTCCTAAGAATAAATCTTCCAAAGCGAGAAGAGACAGCCGCAGAGCGAACTGGAAAATGTCCGCTATGAACTTAGTAAAGTGCAGCAAGTGCGGTGCTTTAATGATGCCTCATAGAGTATGCAAGGCATGCGGCAGCTACAACAAGCGTGAAATCGTTAAAGTTGAAGACTAATTAAGAATTATGAGATCCTCCGGTGGTTTTCCCCCGGGGGATTTTTTCGTCTACAGCAAGAAGCCAGATACCGCGGTATCTGGTTTTTTGCATTTGAAGCTTTTCGTTGTTCCTGCATATTTATCTCGTGAAATTTTCAGAATAATCCATTAAGATCTGCGCGACATACTGCATATCAGAAGGTGAGAAGCGCTGATCGCAGGGAAGGGATATAATGTGGTCATAAATGTATTGTACTGATGATTCCGGTAGTGGATGAACCAGCGGTCCCATTGGCCAGTAGACAGTCGAGAGAATCTGGTGATCTGTCAGGTATTGCTGTAATTCGCTGCGTTTTTCAGCATACAGGCAGAAATGGCTTGGAACAGCAGCCTCCGGAAGTTCGGAAAAGACTATCTGCACACCGCGAAGCGGTGCTGCAAGGGCTTTTAAAAGTGCAGCATAGTTTTCACGCCTTGTCCTGCAAATGGAATCGAAGTCAGCATGGCGTAGGAGATATTCTGAATTATCATCACTGGCAAAGCTATCAAACATCTGACGAAGTCGAAGTTCTCCCTCCCAGAAAATATCTCTGTTTTCTGTCTCGATGGATTCTTCGCGTTGCTTGAGATGTGTTAATTCTACCGGCAGAAGAGGTGTTTCAAAGGTTCCGTTTCGTTTAACAGCAAATCCCCCGCAGGCAACCCCCATCCATTTTCGGAAGCTTCCGGCAAAATAATCACAGAGAGGATCGATACCGTCAGCTGAAAGCATGGAATGAGTTACATCTTCAAAAATAACAACTCCTTTTTCTTTGCAGGCTTTAACAAAGCTGTGATCATAGTTGCAGAAGCCATAGTAACCGCAAAGAGATAAAACACTGATTTCATCGATAACCGCTGTGTCAAAAATGCTGTGCAAATTCTGGTCCAGCTCATAAAATTTCAGCTGATATCCGGCTTTCTTAAAAGGAGCAAGGACCGTTCCACAGGTATACATAGGCACATACGCGACTTTACGCGTATCGTACCGTGCAATATCCTGTAAACAATAATAGATACCGCATCGTCCGGACATGGTAAATGCCAGATCATCACCAGGTGAGCAGATACGCGAAAAGTATCCGTTTTCGATAGGTGTGTTGGGTTCGTAGTGGAACATACCACCAATTTTTCGCATGTTTCATTTCCTCCTTACCAGTAGAAAAAGGTTACACGGATGTTTTTGTCCGTTAGCTAAAAACTCATTATAATTATAATAGATTGTTAATAAAAACGAAAGCTTTATTTTGTGCAATAATAAATTTCCTATTACACAAAAGGAACACAATAATATCATTAATAATTATTGTTTTATAATATGATTGCCAAAGCATAAAAAGAGTGTGTTAGGCAGTCATGAAAACTTCTGAAAATGCTGTCATAATAAAAAATAATACAAAAAATTAACGAAATAATGGATATCTTTTTTTATTGTTAAGAGAAAGCTAAAATTATTGACAATCCTATTGGCATAGACTATACTTATTTTAGCAAGAATGGTATGAAACTTTTAAATTGTCAGATAAAAATTCAATGCTAAAGAGGCACAGGAGGTTATTAACAGTTAAATTTTAAGTCAAACGTCCGTGAGACTTGGTGCGTGATTCTGCTCAGCGTAAGCTGACATATTCTTTACAGAATCACTGTACATCCTCGCGGAGCGTTTATCTCAGTCGGAGACTAACTCCCACTGAGACTAATTTGTTATTACTCGCCACCTGAAGAGGTGAGAGTCTTCTCGACTGAGATAAATCATATAGATAGATGTTGAGTTTTATAGGATATAGGGTAGAGTACTATTAAAAGGAGTTAATACTCTGAGTTAATATTATTCTATACATAAATTTTCAAAAATTATAGGCGTATCTGTTCAGACATTACGAAATTGGGATGTCAATGGAAAGATATCAATAAAAATGTTGAAGGATTCATTATGGACGCAAATGGTTACTACAGCTTGGATAAGGTTAAGGTTGCACAGTAATTAACGGCAACACAGTAATTGATGAATGTCGGGCTGTCTGGTTTTCGGATCGTCCGATTTTTCAGCAGATAATAATTATTATGTGAAAGGAAAGAAACTATGAGACTTGAAAATTTGACTTGGCCGAAAGCACAGGAATATTTTGAAAAAAATGATATGGTACTTATATCTATCGGCAGTATTGAGTGTCACGGTCGTCACATGCCGCTTGGAACCGATACACTGATTCCAAATCATTTGTTGGAGAAAATCGAGAAGAAGAGTGATGTTTTGATTGCTCCGACCATTCCATATGGTTCCAGCCCAGGTTTAGCTCCGTATCCTGGTTCAATTGATATTGACAGCGAGGTACTCTATCAGTTTTGCCGTCAGGTTTTCCTGAGTCTGTATCGTCACGGCGCAAGAAAATTCGTTTTTCTGAACGGACATGGCGGTAACATCAAGATGATTCAGCGCCTTGGCATGGAATTCGAGGATAGAGGCTGCCTGGTTGCTATGCTTAACTGGTGGCTGATGGCATGGGATATGAACCCAGCATGGAAAGGCGGTCACGGCGGCGGTGAGGAAACAGCTGCGATTCTTGGAATTGATCCGTCTTTAGTTGACAAGAGTGAGATAGGTGGTGAACTCCAGTTTAAGCACCTGTCTGATAATCTGAAGACAACTGGTTTCCGTTCTGTTGAGTATAAGGGAGTTACCGTTGAGATTCCCCGCAAAACTCCGCATGTTACAGACAACGGATGGATCGGACCGGATCATCCGAGTACCGCTACAGAAGAGTGGGGCAAGGAAATGCTCGAGACCACAGCAAACTATATTGTTGATTTCATGGAAGAGTTCAAGAAAGTTAAACTTTCATAAAGCAATGCCAGAGTGGATAAGAACGTGACGCTGAAAATGATTGCAGTAATTTTAAATGCAAATGGCACATAGTAAAATGTGATACGAAAAGACCGCCGGCCCAGATTTCTCTGGTAACCGGCGGTCTTCCCTATGAGCAAAACAATTAAATGTAAAAGAGCAATGCATCGTATGTCGGATACGGGAGATAATCCTCCGGGATCAGGACTTCCGCATCGTTGACAGCCAGACGGATCGTTTCCATCTCGGCAAGGATCGTGTCATGGTAGTAAGTACCAGCCTTTAAGTAGTCATCCATGCCTTCCGCGGTACCGATCATATCCTTTAAGATATCAAGCTCATCAGAGATCGTATCTGCGAGTCCGGAGAGCTTTGTGATCAGCTTTTCTTCCGCCTTTGTTGTAATGCCAGGAACAAGCTCTTTCTTGGTGCTGCCTGTGCATGCGAGATCGTTTACATAGGAGAACAGAGACGGAAGGAAGTCTTTCTGTACCATTTCCTCCATAGTCTTAGCCTCGATATGGATCGTTTTTGCGTAATCCTCAAGAAGGATCTCGTAGCGGGAGAAGAGTTCTTCTTTTGTCAGTACATGATGCTTTGTGAAAAGCTCGATGTTCTTTTCAGCAATTAAATGCGGAAGAGCCTCCGGTGTCGATTTCAGGTTCGGGAGTCCGCGTTTCTTGGCTTCCGCTAACCACTCATCGGTATAGCCGTTGCCGTTGAAAATGATCCTTGCATGGTCTGTGAAGGTATCCTTTAAAAGCTTGTGGATCGCCAAATCAAGCTCTGAGCCGGTAAGCCCATCTAAGACCTTGCAGAAGCCTGCGAGAGACTCTGCAACTGCTGTATTTAAGATCACGTTCGGACCTGACAGGGAGAGAGAGGAGCCCGGCATACGGAACTCAAACTTATTTCCTGTGAAGGCGAACGGTGATGTACGGTTACGGTCTGTGTTATCTTTTGTGAAGTGCGGGAGAACCTTCGGGCCGATGGACATCTGAACGGCACCCTTTCCTTCAAAATATGTTTCGGATTTAATGGAATCGACAACAGTCTCCAGCTCTTCACCTAAGAACAAGGAAACGACTGCAGGCGGTGCCTCGTTTGCTCCGAGACGGTGATCGTTTCCGGCCGTTGCAACGGAGATTCTTAAAAGATCCGCATAATCATCAACAGCTTCCACAACGGCTGCTAAGAACAGTAAGAACTGTGTGTTTTCTGCCGGTGTCTTTCCTGGATTCAGAAGATTTTCACCGGTATCCGTGGAGAGTGCCCAGTTGTTATGTTTTCCGCTTCCGTTGATGCCCTCGAACGGTTTCTCATGGAGCAGGCACGCAAGACCGTGGCGGTCAGCAACCTTCTTCATCATCTCCATAACGAGCTGGTTGTGGTCAACAGCAACATTGACGGTTTCAAAGACAGGAGCAAGCTCATGCTGCGCAGGAGCAACCTCGTTGTGTTCAGTCTTTGCCGGAATTCCGAGCTTCCAGAGTTCTTCATTTAATTCTTCCATGAAGGCTTCCACTCTCGGCTTGATGGAACCAAAGTAGTGGTCATCCATTTCCTGTCCCTTCGGAGCCGGAGCGCCGAATAAGGTACGTCTGCAGAAGATCAGGTCTTTTCTTAAGCGGTAGCACTCTTTGTCTACCAGGAAATATTCCTGCTCAGCGCCTACCGTAGTGTTGACGCGTTTGACATCTGTTTTTCCTAAAATGTGGAGTAAGTGGGTAGCTTCTTTGCTGACAGCTTCCATGGAGCGGAGCAGCGGAGTCTTTTTATCGAGTGCCTCGCCGCTGTAAGAACAAAAGGCAGTTGGGATACAGAGCGTATGTCCCTTGATGAATGCGAAAGAGGTAGGATCCCATGCGGTATAGCCGCGGGCTTCGAAGGTAGCGCGTAAACCGCCTGACGGGAAGCTGGACGCGTCCGGCTCACCTTTTACGAGTTCTTTTCCGGAAAATTCCATGATTGCTTCGCCGACACCGGTCGGAGAGAGAAAACTGTCATGCTTCTCAGCGGTGATGCCTGTCATCGGCTGGAACCAGTGGGTGAAATGGGTAGCGCCATGCTCCAGAGCCCATTCTTTCATGGCAACAGCTACAGAGTTTGCGACATCCAGTTCCAGATGGGAACCGCTGTTGATGGTCTTTGCAAGTGCTTTGTAGATATCCTTCGGGAGACGTGCTTTCATTTCGGAGTCGTTGAATACAAGACTTCCATACAGTTCAGGAATGCTTTTGCTCATAGATGTTTCTCCTTTCAACTCCGCTGGGGAACTTCTTTGCTCCCATATGCGGGAAATTATACTTGATTTGCTGCCTGTTCCGGGGTGGGGAACAGACAGTAGTCACTTTACGGATCGATATTTAAGTATAGGGGGTTATGGGGAAGATCCGTAAAATGCGAGAAGGGCACCGGGGTGTATGTTTCATGCACCCAAGCGCCCTTGCTCTTATGGTGGTATAATATACTCGTTTTTCAGGATTTGTCAACACATTTTTTTGAATCTTTTTTTGATCACAGACAGTGTTCCTATTATTAAACATTTTTCTGTTTCGGATGGTCTTACAGTTGTTCTGCCGTTTCAAGGAGTCAAAACAGTTTTAAACAATTCTATGTCAGGACATAAGAATCGTCTTTTCAGGCTGCGGATCCCGTATGGAAGGAATTGGATGAAAAAACTTTAACAAACTGCGAAAAAACTACTTTACAAATTTGAAAAAATGGAATATAGTAGTTCCATATTTTTTTAGCGCAGTCAATACCTATGAGCAATTAATCCTGCGTAAAAATAAGTTTCATAGTGATGGAATGAATTAGACAAAGGTGTCAGAGTCTTAGTACTTCTGTCACCTTTTTTTACTTGAAAGCGTTGTCAAGCGGTTAGACATTCTGCGTGCCTGCACGCAGTGAAGAATAGGCATTTGACGACCAAGCCGGTATGGTAAGCAGGGCGATAGCCCGGATTACGAATGCTGGCGGTAGCTGCGGGAGTGCCGAAGCCACGGAGCAGCTGGCTTTCAGCATTATATGAAACTACAGTTTCCCCACATTAACAGTAATATAAATTTGGAGGTAAGGTATGGCAGTTAAATACGTATTCGTCACGGGAGGCGTTGTCTCCGGACTCGGCAAAGGTATTACCGCCGCATCCCTTGGACGTCTCTTAAAGGCAAGAGGTTATCAGGTAACGATGCAGAAGTTCGATCCTTATATCAATATTGATCCGGGTACCATGAATCCGATCCAGCATGGAGAAGTGTTCGTCACAGACGATGGAACAGAGACCGACCTGGACCTTGGACATTATGAACGCTTCATTGATGAGAGCCTTGATAAGAACTCCAACGTAACCACCGGAAAGATCTACTGGACCGTTCTTCAAAAAGAGCGTCACGGAGACTTCGGCGGAGGTACCGTACAGGTGATCCCACACATCACAAACGAGATCAAAGCAAGATTTTACCGCGCGAAATCCCCGGATGAGGACCGCATCGCGATCATTGAGGTCGGCGGTACCGTCGGCGATATCGAGAGCCAGCCGTTCTTAGAGGCGATCCGTCAGTTCCGCCACGAGATCGGATACCAGAACTCAGTTCTGATCCATGTAACGCTTGTTCCATATTTAAAGGCATCCGGCGAATTAAAGACAAAACCGACCCAGCAGAGTGTTAAAGCCCTTCAGGGAATGGGAATCTTCCCGGATGTGATCGTATGCCGTACTGAGGTTCCGCTTGAGGATGGCATTGAGAGCAAGATCGCATTATTCTGCAACGTCCCGGAGGATCATGTGCTCCAGAACCTGGATGTTGAATATTTATACGAAGCTCCACTTGCAATGGAAAAAGAGCGCCTGGCCCAGGTCGTATGTGAGTGCCTGAACATTCCGTGCCCGGAGCCGCAGCTCGGCGATTGGAAACAGATGGTGGACGCGTTAAAGAATCCGACGAGCGAAGTGACCATCGCCCTGGTAGGAAAATATATCCAGCTTCATGACGCATACCTCAGCGTTATGGAGGCATTAAAGCACGGAGGCATCGCAAACCGCACAAAGGTATCCATCAAGTGGGTGGATTCCGAGTTCTTAACTCCGGAGATCCTCGATGACACCTTTGCCGGTGTGGACGGAATCATTATTCCGGGCGGTTTTGGTTCCAGAGGAACCGAGGGAATGATCCTGGCAGCCAACTATGCGAGAGAGAACAAGATCCCATTCCTCGGAATCTGCCTCGGCATGCAGATGGCCATGGTCGCATTTGCGAGAAATGTTCTGGGATATGAGGATGCAAACAGCTCCGAACTGAATCCGGATACAACACATCCGGTGGTTGATCTGATGCCGGATCAGAACGGTATTGAGAACCTTGGCGGAACCTTACGTCTTGGTTCCTATCCGTGTGTTCTCGACAAAAAGTCCAAGGCATATGCCCTTTATGGAACAGAATTGATCAATGAGCGTCACAGACACCGCTTTGAGATCAACAACCATTACCGCGATGATTTTACATCCCATGGCATGATGATCTCCGGTCAGTCCCCGGACGGTCATATCGTTGAGATGATCGAGCTCCCGGATCACCCGTTCTATGTGGGAATTCAGGCTCATCCAGAATTAAAATCAAGACCGAACCATGCACATCCGCTTTTCGCAGGCTTTGTTGAAAGTGCGGAGGAACAGGGCGTACTCAGACGTGCAAAGAAGCTTCTCATGAAGAGAAATCATCTTTCCGAGCCGGAAGCGCACCGCTATCTCCAGAAGACCAGCATGGACACAGGAAGAACCATGACGGAGAGCGCCCATATGGTCACCATGCTGATCCATGAAGATTAATGTTTATCCCCGCCGTGTGCGGAGAGCCAAGCTGGACCTGCAAGTCGGTAATCATCCGGCACTTTACCTGGTTATTGCAAAAAAATTGTTACAGTTCAGTCATTATAGCTTCTTGTTTTCATATTCATGAAAACAAGAAGCTTGGTGGTTCCACCATATGCTGATTTGGATGAAAAAGTGCTTATGCAAGCAAGCTTGCAACACACTTTCTCATTCAAACCAGCGCATGGCTGAACTGTAACAAAAAGTTAAAGTATTTGCCGGATTTTTACTGCAGTTTTTGCATATGTGTGGTATATTTACATATAAAAGTGGTGCAAAGCGACTAACCGGATAGCGTGCCTGCACGCAGAGCCGGCTAGGCATTTGGCAACCAGACCCCACATGCATTTACAGAAAGAGAGGATTTGAGACATGTTTAAAGTCAATGAAAATTTTGCCAAGCTGCCGGGCAGCTATCTCTTCGCAAATATCGCAAAGAGAGTATCCGCATTCCAGGCAGAGCACCCGGAAAAGGAGATCATCCGTCTTGGAATCGGTGATGTGACACAGCCGATCGCACCGGCGATCATTGAGGCGATGCACAAAGCTGTCGATGAGATGGGACATGCCGAGACTTTCCACGGCTACGCTCCGGAGCAGGGCTATGACTTTTTGAGAAATATTATTGCAAAAGAGGATTTCCAGGAGAACGGCTGCGACATCTCTGCTGACGAGATCTTCATATCCGACGGCGCAAAGTGTGACTGCGGAAATATCCAGGAATTATTCTCCTTAGACAGCGTTGTCGCTGTATGCGATCCAGTATACCCGGTATACGTGGATTCCAATGTTATGGCAGGCCGCAGCGGTCTTTACAACGGTGAGACAGGCCGTTTCGACAAGATCGTATATATGCCGTGTACTGCTGACAACGGATTCCTTCCGGAGTTCCCGAGGGAGCATGTAGACTTGATCTATCTCTGCTTCCCGAACAACCCGACCGGTGAGGCGATCAAGAAGGCAGATCTCCAGGCCTGGGTCGACTTCGCGAACAAGAACGGCGCTGTCATCATCTATGACGCTGCTTACGAGGCATACATCACAGAGGAAGGCATCCCGCACTCCATCTATGAGTGTGAGGGCGCTAAGACATGTGCGATCGAGCTGCGCAGCTTCTCCAAGAAAGCAGGTTTTACCGGCATGCGTCTCGGTTTTGCTGTAATTCCGAAGGACTTAAAGAGCGGTGATGTAAGCTTAAACGCTATGTGGATGCGCCGTCAGGGTTCCAAGTACAACGGAACTCCGTATATTATCCAGCGCGCAGGCGAGGCCGTGTATTCTCCGGAAGGAAAGGCGCAGGTCGCTGAGCAGATCGCGCGCTACATGAAGAACGCGAAGACAATCTACACAGGCTTAAAGGACGCAGGCTTTACCGTATATGGCGGCGTAAATTCCCCGTATATCTGGTTAAAGACCCCGAACGACATGAAGTCCTGGGATTTCTTTGATTTCCTGTTAAACAACGCGGGTATCGTGGGCACTCCGGGGGCAGGTTTCGGTCCGTCCGGAGAGGGATATTTCCGGATCACTGCATTCGGAACTTACGAAAATTCTTTAAAAGCACTTGACAGAATCAAAAATCTCTGATAAAACATAAAACATCAAAAAGATATCAAACAAAGGCGTTGAAGGAAACTCCCTTTCGAAAGACTTTACAGAGAACCGTGTGACAGCTGAGAGCATGGAAGAAACGAGAAAGGCGGGAACGCTCTGGAGCCGGCTGCTCGAAGATCGGATACGATGGTAGGACAGCACGCAAGCTGCACGTTACGCGGCAGAGTCGTTAGGATGATGGTCCGACAGCGAAAGCGGCGACTCATGAGTGGCATGGAAATGCAATGCGGGTGGTACCGCGGGTGATATAGATCCCGTCCCGGAGAACTTTTAAAAGCAAAAGTCTCCGGGGCGGGATTTTTGTTGTTCCAAGTAAGAAAGCCTCAAATTTTACCCCACAAATTTAGGAGGAACAGATTATGGAGTTTGTAACAGGATTAGAAGACAGAAAAGTAAAAACTCTTGAAGAATTGGAAAGAGAAGAGTCCGTTGGTACCGAAGTTACTGTTGAAGGCATGGTACACAGCATCCGCGATATGGGAGAAATCTCCTTTGTGATCTTAAGAAGCCGTGATGGTCTCTTACAGACCGTGATCCAGGCAGGATCCGAAAAGAAAGTCCTCTCCGAGATCCGTGAAGGTCAGGCAGTCCGCGTGACTGGAACTGTTTTCAAGGAAGAGCGCGCACCCCACGGAATTGAGATCCATCTTGCCGATGCAAGGATCCTTTCAAAACCGGAAGAGCCGATGCCAATTGCCATCGACAAGTGGAAACTTCCCACATCCCTGGAGGCAAACTTAAACCGCCGCGCCATCGCATTAAGAAACGTCCGTGAGCGCGCGAAATTCCGCATCCAGGAAGGTATCTGCCGCGGCTTCCGCGAGTTTATGACAAGCCAGGGATTCACCGAGATCCATACCCCGAAGATCGGTGCGAAATCCGCAGAGGGCGGTGCGAACCTCTTTAAACTCCAGTACTTCCACAGACCGGCAGTCCTGGCACAGAGCCCGCAGTTCTACAAACAGATGATGGTCGGCGTGTTCGACAGAGTCTTTGAGACCGGCCCGGTGTTCCGTGCGGAGAAGCACAACACAAAGAGACATTTAAACGAGTACACAAGCCTTGATTTCGAGATGGGATTCATCGACAGCTTCATGGATATCTGCAAGATGGAGACGGCGATGCTGCAGTATGTGATAGAACTCCTGAAAAAAGACTACGCGAAGGAGATCGCCCTCTTAAAGATCGAACTCCCGAACGTGGAAAAAATCCCATTCGTCCGCTTCGATGAAGCGAAACGGCTGATCGCTGAAAAGTATGACAGACAGATCAGAAGCCCGCACGACTTAGAGCCGGAGGAAGAGGCGCTGATCGGCGAGTACTTCAAATCTGAGTACGGAGCAGATTTTGTTTTCGTTACCCACTATCCGTCAAAGAAACGTCCGTTCTATGCGATGGACGATCCGGAGAACAAGGAATTCACCTTAAGCTTCGACCTTTTATTCCGCGGTCTTGAGATCACCACAGGCGGCCAGCGGATCCATGATTACGAGACGCTCTTAAAGAAGATCGCGGAGAAAGGCATGGACATCGAGGGGATGGAAGATTATCTTGACTGTTTCAAATACGGAATGCCGCCCCACGGTGGTCTCGGAATCGGCCTTGAGCGCCTGACCATGAAGATGATCGGAGAGGACAACGTCCGTGAGGCATGCCTGTTCCCGAGAGATATGACAAGATTAAAACCGTGATGGTATAGAGAAAGGATTTGAGATTATGGCAGAGATGATCACCGATAAGACGATGGATGAGATTGAGATCCTGGCAAAGCTTCACCTGACAGAAGAGGAGAAAGAAAAATCAAGACAGGATCTTCAGCAGATGCTCGATTATGTTGATATGCTGAATCAATTAGATACCTCCGATGTGGAGCCGTTGACCCACATCTTCCCGATCAAGAACGTGTTCCGCGAGGACGTTGTTCTTGAGAGTACCCCGAAGGAAGAACTATTGAAGAATGCGCCGAAGGAAAAGGACGGACAGTTCCTTGTTCCAAAGACCATCGGTTAGGAGGAGACGGATATGAAAATACTGGAACTTTCCGCCACAGAGCTGGCAAAGAAGATAAAAGCAGGCGAGATCACCTCAGAGGAGGCCGCAAAGGCGTCCCTGGCGCAGATCGCTAAGGAAGATCAGAAGATCCGCGCGTACCTCACCGTGGATGAGGAGAAGGTCCTAGCACGGGCAAAGGAAGTGGACGATGGAATCCGCTCCGGAAAATACACAGGCCCGCTGGCAGGTGTCCCGATCGCAGTGAAAGATAATATCTGTACAAAAGACATGAGGACCACATGTGCTTCAAAGATCCTTGAAAACTTTGTCCCGTTCTATGATGCGACGGCGGTCACAAGGATTACAGATGCCGGCATGGTGATTCTCGGAAAGACAAACATGGATGAGTTCGCCATGGGAAGTACCACCGAGACTTCCGCATTTGCGGTTACAAAGAACCCGTGGGATACGGAACATGTTCCGGGCGGTTCCTCTGGCGGTTCCTGTGCGGCGGTCGCAGCCGGTGAGTGTTTCGCGGCTCTCGGCTCTGACACCGGCGGATCCATCCGTCAGCCAAGCTCCTACTGCGGCGTTACCGGAATCAAGCCGACATACGGAACGGTTTCCCGTTTTGGTCTTGTGGCTTACGCGTCTTCCCTGGACCAGATCGGACCGATCGGCAAGAATGCAGCCGACTGTGCGGCCCTTCTTGAGACCATCACAAGCCATGACGAGAAAGACAGCACCTCCATGGAGAGAACGGACACGGATTTCACTTCCGCCATCGGAAAAGATATCCGCGGCATGAAGATCGGTATCCCGAAGGAGTATCTGTCGGACGGACTTGACGATGATGTCAGAGCAGCCGTCGAGCAGTGTTCAGCCTACTTAAAGGAGTGCGGGGCAGAGGTAGAATACTTTGACCTCGGTCTTATGGAATACACGATCCCGGCATATTACGTGATCGCGGCTGCGGAGGCAAGCTCCAACTTAGAGCGTTTCGACGGTGTCAAGTACGGCTACCGTGCGAAAGCGTACGAAGGTCTCCATGACATGTACAAGCGTTCCAGATCCGAGGGATTCGGACCGGAGGTCAAGAGAAGAATTATGCTCGGTTCCTTCGTTTTAAGCTCCGGATATTATGACGCATATTACCTGAAAGCGTTAAAAGTACGCGCCCTGATCAAGAAAGCATTTGATGAAGCATTTGCAAAGTATGACATCATCTTAGGACCGGCAGCCCCGACGGCAGCTCCAAAGATCGGAACTTCTTTAAGCGATCCGATGAAGATGTATTTAAGCGATATTTATACGGTTGCCGTAAACCTTGCAGGTCTTCCAGGGCTCACCGTTCCGTGCAGCATGAACGAAAAGGGACTACCGATCGGTGTCCAGCTTCTCGGTGACTGCTTCAGAGAAAAGACCCTGTTTGCCGCAGCATCCGCCATCGAGAATGTCCGCGGTGGATGGACACTTCCATTTGCCAGAAAGGAGACCTTATCATGAAACAGTATGAAACCGTCATCGGTCTTGAGGTCCATGTGGAGTTAGCCACAAAGACTAAAATTTTCTGCGGATGCAAAACAGATTTCGGCGCTGAACCGAACACCCATGTGTGCCCGATCTGTACGGGTATGCCGGGATCTCTTCCTATATTAAATAAGCAGGTCGTGGAGTTCGCGCTTCGTGCGGGTCTTGCATTAAACTGCCAGATCAACCAGTTCTGCAAGTTCGACCGTAAGAACTACTTCTACCCGGATAACCCACAGAACTACCAGATCTCCCAGTTGTACCTTCCGATCTGCCACGACGGTTATGTGGAGCTTGAGACGGCAGCTGGAACAAAGCGCATCGGCATCCATGAGATTCATA
The DNA here is from genome assembly GCF_003435225.1 of Clostridium sp. AF28-12. Taxonomy (NCBI): domain Bacteria; kingdom Bacillati; phylum Bacillota; class Clostridia; order Eubacteriales; family Clostridiaceae; genus Clostridium; species Clostridium sp. AF28-12. The sequence goes on from NZ_QWGJ01000003.1 coordinate 49,784, forward strand.
TGGAGGAGGATGCGGGAAAGCTGGTTCATGACGAGTGGACCGACAGTTCCCTGGTCGATTACAACCGAAGCGGCGTTCCACTGATTGAGATCGTATCCGAACCGGATATGAGAAGCGCCGATGAGGTCATCCAGTACTTAGAGCATCTTCAGTCCACCATGCAGTACCTCGGCGTTTCCGACTGCCGTCTCCAGGAAGGTTCCATGCGTGCCGACGTAAACCTTTCTGTCCGCGAGGTGGGAAGCCCGGTATTTGGGACGAGAACTGAGATGAAGAACTTAAACTCCTTCAAGGCCATTGCCCACGCCATCGAGGGAGAAAGAGAGCGCCAGATAGAGCTTCTTGAGGAGGGTCGTGCTGTTGTCCAGGAGACACGCCGCTGGGATGACAACAAGGAATCTTCCCATGCGATGCGTTCCAAGGAAGACGCGAAGGACTACCGTTACTTCCCGGACCCGGATCTTCCGCCGATCGATATTTCCGACGCATGGATCGCTTCCATCCGTGCAGCTCAGTCGGAATTAAAGAAAGCAAAATCCAGGAGATACCAGTCCGAGTACGGGCTGAGTGCTTATGATGCGGATATCCTCACAGGGGATAAGGCGCTGGCTGAACTTTTCGAGAACACCATCAAGGCAGGTGCGGCACCGAAGAAGGCAGCGAACTGGCTGACCGGCGAGACGCTTCGTCTTTTAAAGGAGAAGGAATCAGAGGCATCGAAGATCACCTTCACAGCAGAGCATCTGGCATCTCTTATCGCACTCCTTGAGAAGAGCGTCATCAACAACCAGACTGCAAAGGATGTGTTTGCTGTCATGTTTGAGTCTGATGTGGATCCGGCAGCTTATGTTGAGGAACATGGACTAAAGATGGAGAGCGATTCCGGACTTCTGGAGGAGACTGTGAAGAAGATCCTGGACGCAAACCCGAAAGCTGTGGGCGAGTTAAAAGAAGGAAAAGACAAAGTCATCGGATTCCTCATGGGACAGGTCATGAAGGAGATGAAAGGAAAAGCAAACCCGTCACAGGTGAGCGGGATGATCCATAAACTTGTGCAGGAGTAGAATGCGAAGAAGTCGTTTAAACGGATATGCATGCCTCGTAAGGAACCAGTTAAGGGCAGGTCTGATAAGTGGTATGGGCATATATAATTAGAAAAAGTCATGATGATCGGATCTAAATCTTAGACTGATCGTCATGACTTTTTATCTGTTTCTTCCATATATAAGGTATTTTCTTCCAAAAACCTGTCATTCCCTGTTCATGAAAACTGCATGAAAAAGGTATTGATTTTATGAAAGGTATTTAGTATATTAATTACTATAAAAGTCCCGGAGAGCGGCAATGTGTTTTTACGCCGTTCGATGGGATGATCCGTGTTATGGAAATATTTATCAAGACTTTTCTGCGCACGGACAGGAATTGGAGAGAAAAACATGATAAAAATTGCAGTAGACGCCATGGGTGGGGACAACGCCCCTGGTGAGATCGTAAAAGGTGCTGTCGATGCGGTCACAGAACGAAATGACATTACCGTCTGTTTAACTGGACAGAAAGATGCCATCGAGAAAGAGCTCTCAAAATTCACCTATAAAAAAGAGCAGATCGAGATCGTTGACGCCCCGGAAGTGATCGAAACGGGAGAACCGCCGGTCAACGCAATCCGTAAGAAAAAGAATTCTTCCCTCGTGGTCGGTCTGAACCTCGTGAAAAACGGGGAAGCGGACGGCTTTGTATCCGCCGGAAGCTCTGGAGCCGTTCTCGTCGGCGGACAGGTCATCGTCGGCCGTGTCAAGGGTGTGGAACGCCCGCCGCTAGCACCGCTTATCCCTACGGAAAAGGGTGTCTCTCTTCTGATCGATTGTGGCGCAAACGTTGATGCGAGACCTTCCCACCTGGTACAGTTTGCCCAGATGGGTTCCCTCTATATGAAATATGTGATGGGAATCGAGAATCCGCGTGTGGCGATCGTCAATATCGGTGTGGAAGAAGAAAAGGGAAATGCCCTTGTAAAAGAGACATTCCCGCTCTTAAAAGAGTGCAAAAATATTAACTTCATCGGAAGTATCGAAGCCCGTGAGATCCCCCACGGCGGCGCGGATGTGATCGTCTGCGAGGCCTTTGTGGGAAATGTGATCTTAAAGCTCTACGAGGGCGTGGGCGCGACGATGATGACGATGGTGAAGAAGGGCCTGATGAGTGATCTCAGAAGCAAGATCGGTGCGCTTCTCATCAAATCGGCTTTAAAAACTACGTTAAAGAGCTTCGACGCGAGCCAGTACGGCGGCGCACCGCTCTTAGGCTTAAAAGGACTTGTCGTGAAGACCCACGGAAGTTCCAAGGCAAAAGAGGTAAAGAACTCAATTATCCAGTGTATCTCCTTTAAGGAGAATGAGATTTCTGATAAAATAAAAGAGTGTCTTGCCCCGGAAGAGACAGAAGCATAACCGTTTGGTCGGGTGTTATCTGCGCTGCAGACCGAACCGTTACACATTATAAAATCAAGTCTAAATTATTAAGCAAAATAGGAGAGGATGGAAATTATGGAGTTTGAAAAATTACAGCAGATCATCGCAGAGGTTCTTAATATCGATCCGGAGGAGATCACAATGAACACTACATTCGTTGACGATCTTGGCGCAGATTCCCTGGATGTATTCCAGATCATCATGGGTATCGAGGAAGAGTTCGACATCGAGATCCCGACTGAGGAAGCTGAGAAGATCGCAAGTGTCGGCGATGCTGTTGAGGCAATCAAAAACGCATTAAATTAATCGCAGGAAAAGGTGTCTCTTTACAGGGACACCTTCTTTTAAAGAAAGGTTAATCATGAAAGAAAAACTTGAAAAACTTCAGGAAGTGATCGGTTACCAGTTCCGGGATCCAGGACTTCTGACTCACGCCCTGACCCACAGTTCCTACGCAAATGAAAAGCACTGGGATAAGACGCGCTGCAATGAGCGTCTGGAATTCCTTGGCGATGCTGTGCTCGAGGTGATCTCCAGCGATTTCCTGTTCCACACATACGAGTCTATGCCGGAGGGCGAGATGACGAAACTCCGTGCCAGCCTTGTCTGTGAGCCGACGTTGGCTTACTGCGCGGATGTGATCCCGCTTGGCGACTATCTGCTTCTCGGAAAAGGCGAGGATCTGACCGGTGGAAGAAAGCGTCCGTCTGTTGTTTCCGACGCGATGGAGGCGGTCATTGGCGCGATTTATCTGGATGGTGGTCTTGCTAATGCAAAAGAGTTCATCCATCGTTTTATTCTGAATGATATTGAACATAAACAGCTCTTTTACGATAGCAAAACTATCCTGCAGGAAATGGTTCAGGCAAAGTACAAAGAAACGCTTGTCTATGAACTGATCAAGGAAGAGGGACCGGATCACAACAAGTCCTTTGAGGTCTGCGTAAAAATCGGGGACGAGGAGATCGGAAGAGGTCTCGGACGGACAAAGAAAGCGGCGGAACAGGTTGCCGCCTACCACGGAATCTGTAAGATCCAGTAAGGCACAGATCACGTAGTTTTAAGAAATAGGAAAATTAACGCATGTATTTAAAGAGTATCGAAGTCCAGGGGTTCAAATCCTTTGCCAATAAGATCGTATTTGAATTCCACAACGGAATTACCGGCATCGTTGGTCCGAATGGAAGCGGAAAGAGCAATGTTGCCGATGCAGTCCGCTGGGTGCTCGGTGAGCAGAAAGTAAAACAGCTCAGAAGTTCCTCCATGCAGGATGTGATCTTCTCCGGTACGGAGATGAGAAAGCCCCAGGGATTTGCCTATGTAGCTATCACCCTGGATAATTCCGACCACCAGCTTGCCATCGATTACGACGAGGTCACGGTCTCCAGACGGATCTACCGCTCCGGTGAAAGTGAATATCTCTTAAACGGCAGTGCCTGCCGCTTAAAGGATATCAATGAGCTTTTCTATGATACCGGTATTGGTAAAGAGGGCTATTCCATCATCGGACAGGGCCAGATCGATAAGATCTTAAGCGGACGCCCTGAGGACCGTCGCGAGCTGTTCGATGAGGCAGCCGGAATCGTAAAGTTTAAGAGAAGAAAGGCCATCGCCCAGAAGAAACTGGAGGATGAGAAACAGAATCTCGTCCGTGTATCGGATATCTTAAGTGAACTGGAAAAACAGGTAGGTCCTCTCGCAAAGCAGGCGGAGACGGCGAAGGAGTATTTAAGGCTCCGGGAAGAGTTAAAGCGTTACGATGTAAACCTCTTCCTTACCGACTTGAAGGCCATCGAAGATCAGAAACTGGAGCTCACAAGAAAAGAGCACACGGTAACCGGCGATATGGAGGAATCCAAAACCGCTGCAGAGGCTTTAAAAGAGGAGTATGACCGGATCTCCGAGACAGTCCGGCTGCTGGATGAAAAGATCTCCGAAAAGCAGAACGCCGCGAACGAAGCGAAGATGTCCGCGGGAAACTTAGAAGGTCAGATCAATGTCTTAAGGGAGCAGATCCATGCCGAGGAGTTAAACGCGGAGCACATTAAAAACAGGACTGCTGCCATCGACGAGGAATTATCCGCGAAAAATAAAGAGCAGGAAGCTATCAAAGAGGAGCGGGAGGCTCTCGGAAATAAGATCCAGGAAGTCCTGGAACATCTCTCCGATGCGGAAGGTGCCTTAAAGATTTCCAGCACCCACGCCGACAGCCTTGAACAGTCCATCGAGCATTTAAAGGGTGCGCTGATCGCGGCCTTGAATGAAAAATCAGAGTTATCCGTAAAGAAACAGCGCTATGATACGATGCTGGAGCAGGTACAGGTCCGCAGATCCGAAGTCGCCCAAAAGCTCTTAAAGGTCAAGAGCGACGAGGAAAACTGGGATAACCAGATTGCGGAGCAGAACGAGCGCCTGACAGCCATCGACGCCGAGATTGAAAAACTTCTTTCCCAGGCAGAATCCCTGGAAGAGGAAGCAAAGGCGGCAAACGAAGAGATCCGCCGCTTAAACAGAAACCTAAGCCACACGGAACAGGATTACCACACGGCTCACACAAAGCTGGAATCCTTAAGGAACCTGGCGGAGCGCTATGACGGCTACGGAAACAGCATCAAGCGTGTCATGGAGGTCCGTGACCGGGTAAAAGGCATCCACGGCGTTGTGGCGGACCTCATTGATGTTCCGAAGGAATATGAGATCGCTATCGAGACTGCTCTCGGCGGATCGATCCAGAACATCGTCACGGACTCCGAACAGACCGCGAAGGTACTGATCGAACACCTGAAAAAGAACCGGTTCGGACGTGCCACATTTCTTCCATTATCTGCAATCTCGGCGGGAAATGGATTTAATACACCGGGTGCCCTAAAAGAACCTGGTGCCATCGGAATCGCCGCGGATCTCGTCCATGTGCGGCCGGAATACCAGACCCTGGCGAGATACCTTCTCGGCCGCGTCCTCGTGGTGGATCACATTGACAACGCCATCGCCATTGCGAGAAAATACCGCCACTCCATCCGTATCGTAACGCCGGAAGGAGATCTCTTAAATCCAGGCGGATCCATGAGCGGCGGTGCCTTTAAAAACTCCAGCAACCTTCTCGGAAGAAAGAGGGAGATGGAGGAATTAGAAGAAGCCTGTAAGAAAGCCCTGACCACCGTCGATAAGATCCAGGCGGAGACCATATTCCAGGAAGGGATCTTTCAGGAAAAGAGCGGCGAACTGGAAAATGTAAAGAGTGACCTTCAGAAGAAATATCTGGAAGAAAATACGGCAAAGATCGCGTTGAAACAGCTGGAGGGAAAGAAAGAGGAACTCTACGAGTCCTCCGCGGATATGAACTTGGAGAACCGTCAGCTGGAAGAGCAGATCCACGAGCTGCGGGACAGTCTCACTGCCATAGCAGGAGAGATGAAGCGTCTGGAACAGGAAAATACCGACCGGAATGAAAAGATCGAATCGGATTCCGCAGCTTTAGAGCAGGCGAAGGCGGACCGGGATAACGCATCCGCGGCGCTCTCCGAGGTCCAGTTGGAAGCCGCGAACTTAAAACAGCAGGATTCCTTCCTCGACCAGAATATCTATCGTCTCGAGGAGGAGAAGAACCGTCTTCTCACTGAAAAAATGTCCCTGCGGGACGGACACACGGACAGTAAAAACGAGGTGGAGAAGCGCCTCGCACAGATTGAAAAATTAAAGCAGAAGATTGAGAATGCCGGAAAAGACGCGGAAACCTACTACCAGGAGATGACTGCCGCTCAGGATGAAAAAGCGGCAAAGAATGAAGCCCAGAAGGGATTCTTTGAGAAGCGGGAAGCGCTCTCCGCGAGGATCTCTGACCTGGACAAAGAGCTTCTCCGCCTCCAGAACCAGAGTGATAAGCTCGCGGAACGCCAGGATGCGCAGGTGGACTATATGTGGAATGAATATGGCCTGACCTATTCGACAGCTGAGCTTTTGCGGGATGAGACTTTAAATAATGCGGCGGATATGAAACGCCAGATCGCCGAGCGGAAAAACGCGATCCGCGGTCTTGGAAATGTCAACGTCAATGCCATCGAGGATTACAAGGAGATCTCAGAGCGGTACGAGTTCATGAAGACCCAGCACGATGACCTTATTACGGCACAGGATGCCCTCTATAAGATTATCGAGGAGCTGGATATCGGGATGCGGAAGCAGTTCACAGAGAAATTCGCCATGATCCGGGCAGAGTTTGACAAGGTATTCCGGGAACTCTTCGGAGGCGGACACGGAAGTCTGGAGCTCATCGAGGATGAAGATATCCTGGAGTCAGGAATCCAGATCATTTCCCAGCCGCCGGGAAAGAAGCTCCAGAACATGATGCAGATGTCCGGCGGAGAAAAGGCACTGACGGCCATCGCTCTGCTTTTCGCGATCCAGAACTTAAAACCGTCCCCGTTCTGTCTCTTAGATGAGATTGAGGCGGCCCTGGACGATTCCAATGTGGACCGCTACGCAAAATATCTGCATAAACTGACAAAACATACCCAGTTCATCGTCATCACACACCGGAGAGGCACCATGGTCGCCGCTGACCGTCTCTACGGAATCACGATGCAGGAGAAAGGCGTATCCACGCTTGTCTCCGTGAACCTGATTGAAAATGATTTAAAATAGGGAGGATTCGTATGGAAGAGAAGAAAAAAGGCTTTTTCTCGCGCCTCGTCGAAGGTCTCACAAAGACCAGAGAAAACATTGTGTCCGGAATGGATTCCATCTTTTCCGGCTTCTCCGCGATCGATGACGATTTCTATGAGGAGCTTGAGGAGACCCTGATCATGGGCGATATGGGGATCCAGACCACCATGGCGGTCATCGAGGACCTCAAGAAGAACGTAAAAGAACAGCATATCAAGGACCCGGAGCAGTGCCGGGAAGCCCTGATCGCCAGCATCCGCAGCAAGATGGACCTCGGTGAGAACGCATATGAATTCGAACACCGAAAATCTGTTGTTCTTGTCATCGGTGTCAACGGTGTCGGAAAGACCACATCCATCGGAAAGCTTGCGGACCAGTTAAAGGCAGAGGGAAAGAAAGTCGTCCTCGCCGCAGCTGATACCTTCCGTGCCGCAGCCATCGACCAGCTTGCCGAGTGGGCGAACCGCGCGGGCGTGGAGCTGATCGCCCAGAAAGAGGGATCCGATCCTGCTGCCGTGATCTACGACGCCATCTCCGCAGCAAAATCCAGAAATGCGGATGTGCTGATCTGCGATACGGCGGGAAGACTTCACAATAAGAAAAACCTCATGGAGGAGCTTAAGAAGATCAACCGCATCATCGATAAAGAATACCCGGAAGCTTACCGTGAGACTCTCGTAGTCCTCGACGGAACCACAGGACAGAACGCCCTGGTACAGGCCCGCCAGTTTATGGAAGCAGCTGATATCACCGGCATCATCCTCACAAAGCTTGACGGAACCGCAAAGGGCGGCATCGCCGTTGCGATCCAGTCCGAGCTCGGCATCCCGGTAAAATATGTGGGAGTCGGAGAGAAGATCGATGACTTACAGAAATTCAATTCCGAGGACTTTGTGAAGGCCCTGTTCGCGAAGCAGCCGGAATAACCCGAAAAATATGCCCTGTCAGATGCCTGCGTCAGACGCGGCTGTCCACGGCATTATACAGTAAATGACAGCGTAAGCTGTAACAATAAGGAGAATACAAATGGAAATGCAGGAACTCAGCCTCGAAAAATTTGAAGAAGCTTCCGAGATCGTAAAGAAAGTGACACAGGAGACAAAGCTGATCTACAGCGAATATTTCTCTGAGCGTTACGGAAACAAGATCTATTTTAAACCGGAGAACATGCAGCGTACCGGTGCTTACAAGGTACGCGGCGCTTACTATAAGATCAGCCAGCTCACACCGGAAGAGCGCTCCCGCGGTCTGATCACAGCATCTGCCGGAAACCATGCACAGGGCGTCGCTTACGCCGCAAAGCTTGCAGGCGTTAAGGCGACAGTCGTTATGCCGGTATCCACACCGCTCATCAAGGTAAACCGCACGAAATCCTACGGTGCTGAAGTTGTCCTTTACGGAAATGTCTTCGATGAGGCATGCGCCCACGCTTATGAGCTCGCTGATGAGCACGGATATACCTTTGTTCACCCGTTCAATGACTTAGAGGTGGCTACCGGTCAGGGCAGCATCGCCATGGAGATCATCAAGGAGCTCCCGACCGTAGACTATATCCTCGTTCCGGTTGGCGGCGGCGGACTCTGCACAGGCGTTTCCACCCTGGCAAAGCTCTTAAACCCGAAGATCAAGGTCATCGCCGTTGAACCGGCAGGAGCTGCCTGCTTAAAGGCATCCTTAGAGGCAGGAGAGGTGACAACGGTATCAAAGATCAATACCATCGCCGACGGTACCGCGGTACAGACACCTGGTGACAAGCTGTTCCCGTACCTTCAGGCAAACGTGGATCATGTGATCACCGTGGACGACTCTGAACTGACACTATCCTTCCTCGATATGGCCGAGAATCACAAGATGATCGTCGAGAACTCCGGACTTTTAACTGTAGCGGCCTTAAAGCATCTTGACTTTAAGGGTAAGAAAGTCGTATCCGTATTGAGCGGTGGAAACATGGACGTTCTCACCATGGCTACCGTTGTCCAGAATGGACTGATGCAGAGAGACCGTATCTTCACCGTAAGCGTTATGCTTCCGGATAAGCCGGGTCAGCTGGCAGCTGTTTCCTCACTGATTGCAAAGGAGCAGGGCAACGTGATCAAGCTGGAGCACAACGTATTTGCCAACGTAAACCGTACCGCAGGCGTAGAGCTCACGATCACTCTCGAGTCCTTCGGAACCGAGCATAAGGATCAGATCATCAAGGCTTTAGAGGCAGCAGGCTACTGCCCGGTGATCACTAAGACGAACGGAATCTATATGTAATATTCATTTATTGCCAGATGTCCAGGCAGACCCGGGCAAGATATGCCTGGATATCTGGCAATTTGTTACTTAATAAAGGGGAAAATGTATGTACAGAAGCGAAACTAAGACAGCGCTTCATAAGAATATCCTGTATTTTATCCGTTGGACCGCGATCTCCATCGTGATGGGAACCGTCTGTGGCCTTATCGGAACGGCGTTTGGATACGGGGTCATCTATGCCCAGCGGCTGTTTAAGACCCACAGCTTTATGCTGTACCTGATGCCTGTGGCCGGCGTCCTGATCGTCCTGCTTCACCAGATGTTCCATGAGCTCGGAAACAGGGGAACGAACCTGATCTTAGAGTCCATCTCCTCGGACGAGCGGATCCCGATGGCAACGCTGCCCTGTATCTTTATCTCGACGATCTTAAGCCAGGCTGTAGGTGCTTCCGCCGGAAAAGAGGGAGCGGCCTTACAGATCGGCGGATGCATCGGAAATTATTTCGGCGATGTGTTCCATATGGATGAGAGAGATAAGAAAGTCATGATCATGAGCGGCATGAGCGGCTGCTTTGGTGCGATCTTCGGGACGCCGCTTGCGGCAGCCATGTTCGGAATTGAGGTCATCAGCATTGGTGTCGCCTACTACGCGGCTCTCGTTCCCTGCGTATTTGCTTCCTTTATCGGGGCGCAGATTTCAGGGGCTCTCGGTCTTCACGGCGAATCCTTCCTGATCCTTCATATTCCGGAGTTTTCTCTTGTTCCGGCGCTCTACACCGTTGGTCTTGGTCTTACCTGCGCTCTTTTAAGTGTCTGCTTCTGCATCCTGCTCCATGAGACCCAGCATCTCTATAAGAATAAGATCGGGAATGTCTATGTGCGGATCCTTGTTGCGGCAGGACTTTCCATCGCGCTGGCACTTATCTTCGGACGGGATTACTGCGGAGCCGGATTCAACCTTGTAGAGAAAGCGGTTGACGGGGAATCAGCATATCTTGGATTTTTGTTGAAAATGATCTTCACGGCAGTCGCCCTGGGCGGCGGATTTAAAGGCGGAGAGATTGTTCCAACACTGGCGGTGGGATCTTCCTTCGGATGCACCTTCGGACTGCTCACAGGCTTCGAACCGTCCCTCTGTGCGGCAGCAGGAATGCTCGCTACCTTTGTCGGTGTCACAAACTGCCCGATCGCGACCATGTTCCTGGGATTCGAGCTATTTGGCTTTGAGGCAATGCCGTACTTTGCGGTGGCGGTCGCCATCAGCTTTACGCTGTCGGGATATTATGGTCTCTACAGCGGACAGAAGTTTACATACTCCAAGACGAAGGCGGAGTTTATTAACCGGAAGGCGCACTAAAGGTATCAGACCGTGCTTTAGCACATCAGCAGTCAGGTATTACGGAAATACTCCTTGGGTTTCAAGGTTTTTCCGTGATATCCGATTGCTTTTTTATTGCGGGGATGTTATGATAATCGTTACAGGTCCATATACATGCGGTGCTGTCATGAACCACCGGGCTGTTGTTTTATCCATATGCCCAGGCGTCATGAGAGTTAAAAGGGAAACAGGTCAAAAGCCTGTGCGAGCCCGTCACTGTAGATCCGGAGTACATGAGCATTGTCCGTCACAAACGGACAGTCACTGGCAGTTTCTGCCGGGAAGGCGTCTCATGTGCGATGATGGATGAGCCAGGAAACCTGCCGGATGTCTGCTGGGAGAAAAAAGAACCAGGCTGGGACCTGAAAATTCATTTTTCAAGCGAGGAGAAGAGTAAATGAGAAAAGCAAACCTTTATGCCGTTATGACAGCGGCAGCCGTATCCATGGCAATCCTTTCCGGATGCTCCGGAAGTCAGACAGCAGCAACAACTGCTGCAGAGACTACTACAGTCGCAGAGACAACCGCGGAGGAAACTACAGCAGAAGCGACAGAGGCTGAAGAAGAGGACGAAGAGAATTACGATACAGGAGATGCTTCCATGGATAACACAAGAAATCAGGATGAGATCGGCGAGAATGAGCTTCTCGTAGTAAGCTTTGGTACAAGCTATAATGACAGCCGCAGACTGACGGTCGGCGCCATCGAGAACGCCATCGAGACCGCATTCCCGGACTATTCCGTCAGAAGAGGCTTCACTAGCCAGATCATCATTGACCATGTAAAGAAAAGAGACAATGTTGCGATCGATAACGTGGCAGAGGCTTTAAACCGTGCCATCGACAACGGTGTCAAGAATCTTGTTGTACAGCCGACCCACCTTATGAATGGTCTTGAGTACACAGATCTTGTAAATGAGTTAGCAGAAAACTCCGATGCCTTCGAGCATGTTGCTGTCGGCGAGCCGCTTTTAACTTCCGACGATGATTTCAAGGCTGTGATCTCCGCGATCACAGACGCAACAAAGGAGTATGATGACGGCGAGACAGCGATCTGCTTCATGGGGCACGGCACAGAGGCCGATTCCAACGCTGTTTACCAGAAAATGCAGGATATGTTAAAGGAAGAGGGCTTTGACAACTACTATGTAGGTACTGTTGAGGCAACTCCGTCCTGTGAGGATGTTATTGCACAGGTAAAAGAGGGCTCCTACAAGAAGGTCGTTTTAGAGCCGCTTATGATCGTAGCTGGTGACCATGCGAACAACGATATGGCCGGTGACGATGACGATTCCTGGAAGAGCCAGTTTAAGGCTGCAGGTTATGAGGTTACCTGCCTTGTAAGAGGACTCGGTGAACTCGAGCCGATCCAGCAGCTCTTTGTGCAGCATGCCCAGGCTGCCATTGACAGTCTCGCAAAATAAGATAGCTCACTATGGGCGGTCGATGATTCGACCGCCTTTTTCTGATACAGGAATGTAGTGATGCTGACTTATCTGAAGCAGCCAGAATGCTGATAACAGGCACTGCACTGATAATTTGAAGGGAGAGAAAAATTTTATGCATAAATTGAAACAGTTTACATTTGCGCTCGCGGCGGTCTGCGCCCTGTCCACAGCATGCGGACAGTCCGGCACGGCTGAGACAACATCTGCCTCTGCTGCAGAAACCAAGGCTGAAACTACGGTGGAGACGACTGCTGCCGTTGAATCAAAAGCCGCCGTTGCCTCCGGCAATGAGACCGCTGCGGAACAGACGATTGACACCGTGGGCCTCGTTCCGGTATCCGCAGCGGACCTGAAAGAGGGAACTTACGATATTTCCGTAGAGTCCAGTTCCTCCATGTTTAAGATCATATCCTGTGCCCTGACCGTCAAGGAAGGCGCGATGACCGCGCGAATGACCATGGGCGGAACCGGATATCTCTATGTCTACATGGGAACCGGCGAGGAGGCATCGAAGGTTCCGGAATCAGACCTGATCTCCTTTGAAGAGAATTCTGATGGGACCCACAGCTTTACGGTCCCGGTGGAGACATTAAATGAGGTGCTTCCGTGCACCGCGTTCAGCAAGAAGAAAGAGAAATGGTATGACAGAGAACTCGTCTTTGAGGCATCGGGAATTCCGGCAGATGCGTTTCTCAATACATCCTTAAAGACTGTGGAAGATCTCGGTCTCGCAGATGGAACCTATACTGTAGAAGCCGCTCTGACCGGCGGGTCCGGCCGTGCGTCTGTGGAATCCCCGGCGGTGGTCGAGGTAAAGGACGGAAAGGCAGAAGCGACGATCATCTGGAGCAGCTCCAACTACGACTATATGCGGGTGGACGAGGAGAAGTTTCTTCCGGTCAATACGGAGGGAAATTCCACCTTTGTGATCACGGTGACTGGTTTTGACAGCCCGCTGACTGTTTACGCCGACACGACGGCCATGAGCACTCCGCATGAGATCGAATACACGCTGACCTTTGATTCCAGCACGCTGGAAGAGCAGAAACAATAACACGGTATGGACAAGAACAGAATTCATTTATTCCGCAGAAGGCGGGAGACAGATAAGAGGTACAGGCGGTATGTCAGATGCCTCACCGTGATTCTTTTGAGTGTAGTCATGCTATGTGCTGGGTGCACCGGGAAAGACGCAGAGGGAAGCTCTGCCGGTGGCTCTGGGGAACAGACCGCTGCGGCAGACAGCCGGCAAAACGAAGCGGGCAGCAGCACTGAGGCAGCCCCAAAAACGGAGACAGCTGCTACAGTTTCCCGCAGCTGGAACAATATGTCCCCGGTAAGTTCCATGGATCTTCTCTATGCGGATCAGTTTTCCGTGGATTATTATGAGAATGACATCTCGCTCATCACCATCGGGGATACAGACCAGTTCCTTCTTCTGCCGGAAGGGATGTCCGCGCCGGTCGGACTGCCGGATTCCATCAAAATCCTCCAGAAACCGGTAAAAAATATCTATCTTGTGGCGACATCCGCTATGGATGATTTCATTCACCTGGACGCAATGGATTTGATTGCGCTCTCCGGCACAAAGGACACCGGATGGTATCTGCCGGAAGCAAGAACGGCAATGGAAGAGGGAAAAATTGCCTATGCAGGAAAGTACAGCGCTCCGGACTACGAGAAGATCTTAAGCAGTGACTGCGGTCTCGCCGTGGAGTCCACCATGATCTACCATACTCCCGAGGTAAAAGAACAGTTGGAACGCCTTGGGATCCCGGTTCTCGTGGAGCGGTCCAGCTATGAGGGCCATCCCCTGGGAAGAATGGAGTGGATCCGGCTCTACGGTGTCCTGACGGGAAAAGAGGCTGAGGCGGAACAGATATTTCGCGAAAATATGGACGCTCTGTCCGATGTTCTCGACATGGAACCATCCGGAAAGACGGCCGCTTTTTTCTATGTGACGAATTCCGGCAGCGTCAATGTCAGGAAGAATGGGGACTATATCGCAAAAATGATCGCCCTGGCAGGCGGAACTTACATTCCCGGGAATGCCGGTTCTGATGAGAACGCACTTTCAACGATGAACATGGATTTTGAGTCCTTCTATACCGCCGCGAAGGATGCGGATGTGCTGATCTACAACAGTACCATTGACGGGGAACTCACCGCGATCGATGAGCTTTGCGCAAAGAATCAGCTTTTTGCGGATTTCAAGGCAGTGAGAGAGGGCAATGTCTGGTGTACCGGGAAGAACATGTTCCAGGAGACCATGGGCCTGGGGGATATGATCCGGGATATGAACGCGGTGTTTGCCGACGATACCGAATATAGCTTTACATATCTTCATCAACTGAAGTGACACGCAGGTGACAGCTGATCAACAGCACGGGATCGTCACTGCGTTGAATTCACACCTGCTGATGAGAACACGAAAAAGTTTAAATTATAGTAACTGTTCAGTAGGTCTGCGCACTTGCTGCGCTGACCGTAAGAAAACATAGGCTGGAAGGCAAAAATCCCATCAGCGAAGCTGATCTGGAATGGATTTTTGCACGTAACTATGAAGGTACTGAATAGTTACAAATTATAAATGAAAGGGGGAAGAACGCCTATGTCAACCCAGTCTAAGCGGATCGTCCGGGCCTACCTGCTGTTATTTGTCCTGCTTGCAGCCTTAAGCTTTCTGAGCCTGGCCGTCGGCAGCGTGCGCGTATCGGCAGCAGATATTCTCGCGGCCCTGGGTGGAAAAGAGGGGACTGATATGACCCGTCATATTCTCTTTGATATCCGCCTCCCCAGAATGCTGGCGGCGTTGATCCTCGGCGGGGCGTTATCGGTGTCGGGCTTTCTGCTGCAGACATTTTTCTCGAATCCCATCGCCGGCCCCTTCGTCCTTGGAATCTCTTCCGGCGCGAAGCTCGCCGTTTCGATCTTCATGATCCTGTTTCTCGGACAGGGACTCATCATGAATTCCTGGGTCATGATCGGTGCGGCTTTTCTCGGTGCCATGGCCTCCATGGGCTTCGTGCTGGCGGTCTCAAAAAAGCTTCCTCAGATGTCCATGTTAGTGGTAAGCGGGATCATGATCGGATATATCTGTTCGGCGGCAACGGATTTTATCGTAACCTTCGCCGATGACTCCAATATCGTGAACCTCCACAACTGGTCCATGGGCAGCTTTTCCGGCATCTCCATGGACGGGGTAAAGATCTGTCTCCTTGTGACCGCAGCAGCTTTCTTTTGTTCCATGCTGCTCTCAAAAGCCATGGGCGCCTATCAGCTGGGGGAGGTCTACGCGAGAAACATGGGTGTCAATATCAAACGGTTCCGGATCGAGCTGATCCTGTTATCCAGCATTCTTTCCGCTACAGTGACAGCCTTTGCGGGCCCCGTCTCCTTCGTGGGGATCGCGGTGCCCCATATGATCAAACAGCTGTTTAAGACCGCGAAGCCCATCGTTGTGATCCCGGGATGTTTCCTTGGCGGTGCAGTATTCTGCCTGTTCAGCGATCTGCTGGCGAGAACGTTGTTTTCACCGACAGAACTTTCCATCAGTTCTGTGACGGCGGTGTTCGGAGCGCCGGTGGTGATTGCCATGATGATAAAAAGAGTGAAACGTTGATAGGAATAGTCTGAAAGGAGAGCCCATGCAGAACTACCTGACAGCAGACAATTTAACCGTCGGATACCGCGGAAAACCGATCCTGTCCGACATCTCCATGAACATCCGCCGCGGATCCATCGTCACGCTGATCGGACCGAACGGGGCTGGAAAATCCACGATCTTAAAGAGCATCATCCGGGAACTTTCCCCATTAGGCGGAAGTGTATTTCTTGACGGCACAGCCCTGGAGGATTACTCGGATCCTGATTTTGCGAAAAAGACCGCGGTGGTCATGACGGGTCGGCCGGATCCGGAGCTTATGACGTGTTTTGACGTGGCGGCAGCAGGAAGATATCCGTATACCGGGCGGTTCGGGATCCTGTCCAAAGAAGACAAGAAAAAGGTCATGGATGCCCTCGAAATGGTCCGGTGCGAAAGCCTTGCGGATGTCCTGTTCCAGAACACCAGCGACGGACAGAAACAGCGGATCCTCTTAGCCCGGGCGATCTGCCAGGAACCGGAGCTTCTCGTTCTCGACGAGCCCACATCCTTTCTCGATATCCGGCACAAACTGGAGCTTCTCGATATCTTGAAGAACCTGGTCCATGAGCGCAATGTGGCAGTCCTCATGTCGCTTCACGAGCTGGATCTTGCGGAGAGGATCTCTGACTATGTGCTCTGCGCGGAAAACGGGACCATCGGGAGAACAGGGACGCCCCAGGAGGTGTTTGAGGGAGACTATATCGCAAAGCTCTACGGAATCGAACACGGGAGCTATCTGACGTCCCTTGGATTTCCGGAACTCCCGAGAACAGACGGAGCGCCGGGGGTCTTTGTCATCGGCGGCATGGGGAGCGGGATTCCTGTGTACCATGCCTTAAACCGGGCGGGGATCCCCTTTGCGGCGGGCGTGATCCATGAAAACGATATGGAGTACCAGACAGCGAGAGTGCTGGCAGCAGAAGTGATCCGGGAAGCGGCCTTCGAACCGGTGGGAGAGCAGGCGTTTCTTAGGGCGAAGAAAGTGCTAGAGTCCTGTGAGGCCGTTTTCTGCCCGTTAAACGTCTTCGGAACTATGAATAAAAAAAACCGGGAACTTCTCCGGATCGGAACGGAACTCGGAAAATTACGGCAAATTCATCTTGACAAATCTGATTCCGGTGATATACTAAATGACAAGTGAAAAAACAACACGTTGACAGGAAGAGTACGTTCGGAAACTGCTCAGAGAGGGATACATTTGGTGAGAGTTATCCTGCACGGAACGAGCTGAAGACCACCCTGGAGTGTCCCTTAATCGGGAACGGTGATTCCGTTATCATCAAATGAAGTGGTATAGAAATTCTATACAAGCAGGGTGGAACCACGGGTAATCTCGTCCCTTGATTATGTGAAAACGCATAATCAAGGGACTTTTTTATTTACGCGAACAACGAGCCAAAGTCCGCGCTTGCGCGAGACCTTGGCGACTGCCGCGATAACAAGGGGAAACTCGCGAAGCGTGTTTTCACTTGTTTGCGCGAGTGACAAAACAGAGACTGTGTTCACACAGGAAACTGAAAACGCGGTATTACAAGCCACGGCTCGCGTGAGATTTTCACTGAGAAAAAGCAGCTGTAAAATATCTCGGCTGCACGAAATTTTTCCAAGAGAAAAAGGAGAATGAACATGAAAGTAACATTAAAAGACGGCTCTTTTAAAGAGTATGCACAGCCGATGGCTGTCATCGACATCGCAAAAGACATCAGCGAAGGTCTTGCAAGAATGGCCTGTGTCGCAGAGATCGACGGAGAAGTAAAGGATCTGCGCACTGTCGTTGACAAGGACTGCACTTTAAATATCTTCACAGCAAAGGATCCGGAAGGACTTGCAGCACTCCGCCACACAGCAAGCCATGTAATGGCTCAGGCGATCAAGCGAATCTGGCCGGAGACAAAGCTTGCCATCGGTCCGTCCATCGCTGACGGTTTCTACTACGATATCGACCGTGATGAGCCGGTAACATCCGACGACCTCGCAAAGATCGAGGCTGAGATGAAGAAGATCATCAAGGAAGCTCTCCCGTTAGAGCGTTTTGAGCTTCCGAGAGCAGAGGCGATCGCCCTTATGAAAGAGAAGAACGAGCCGTACAAGGTAGAGCTCATTGAGGATCTTCCGGAAGATTCCATCATCAGCTTCTACAAGCAGGGTGAGTTCACCGACCTCTGTGCAGGTCCGCACCTCATGAATACAAAGGAAGTCGGCAAGGCATTCAAGCTCATGAACATCGCAGGCGCTTACTGGCGCGGAAGCGAGAAGAACAAGATGCTGACCCGTATCTACGCAACAGCCTTTGCGAAAAAAGAGGACTTAGACGCTTACGTTACCATGATGGAAGAGGCGAAGAAGCGTGACCACAGAAAGCTCGGCAAAGAGCTCGGTCTCTTCATGATGAGCGATGCAGGCCCAGGATTCCCGTTCTTCCTTCCAAAGGGAATGATCTTAAAGAACACACTCCTTGACTACTGGCGCGAGATCCACAAAAAAGCAGGTTATGTAGAAATCTCCACACCGATCATCTTAAACAGAAGCCTCTGGGAGACATCCGGTCACTGGGATCACTATAAAAACAACATGTATACAACCGTCATCGACGGCGAAGATTACGCCATCAAACCGATGAACTGCCCGGGCGGCGTTCTTGTTTACGCTTCCGAGCCGCGTTCCTACCGTGACCTTCCGCTCCGTATGGGTGAGCTCGGTATCGTTCACCGCCATGAGAAATCCGGTCAGCTTCACGGACTCATGCGTGTACGCTGCTTCACACAGGATGATGCCCATATCTTCATGACTCCGGAGCAGATCCGTGATGAGATCAAGAACGTAGCAGGTCTGATCAACCAGGTATATTCCCTGTTCGGATTCAAATATCATGTAGAGCTTTCCACAAGACCGGAAGACTCCATGGGAAGCGACGAGGACTGGGAGCTTGCAACAAACTCCTTACAGGGCGCATTAGACGACCTTGGACTTGACTATGTGATCAACGAAGGAGACGGCGCATTCTACGGTCCGAAGATCGACTTCCATCTGGTAGACGCGATCGGCAGAACATGGCAGTGCGGTACGATCCAGCTTGACTTCCAGCTTCCGCAGCGTTTCGAGCTCGAGTACATCGGCGCTGACGGTGAGAAGCACAGACCGATCATGATCCACCGCGTATGCTTTGGCTCCATTGAGCGTTTCATCGGTATCCTGATCGAGCACTTTGCCGGCGCATTCCCGACATGGCTTTCACCGGTTCAGGTTAAGGTCCTCCCGATTTCCGAGAAGTACGAGGAGTACGCAAAATCTGTCAAGGCAGCTCTTGACGCAGCTGACATCCGTGCTGAGATCGACCTTCGTTCTGAGAAGATCGGCTACAAGATCCGTGAGGCACAGGGTCAGAAGATCCCGTACATGTTAGTTGTCGGCCAGAAGGAGCAGGCCGATGGAACTGTATCCGTAAGAAGCCGCTTCAAAGGCGACGAGGGCGCTGAAGATCTCAACGTATTTATCGCAAACATCAAGGCTGAGATCGCTGGCCGTGTAAACCGTCCGGTCGAGGTTAAAAAGGAGGAGGAGAAATAATCCTCTGCTCGTTTAACCAGGTGCTGAAATTTCAGATTTTCGCCGGTCTTCGGAATTTTCCGGGGACCGGCTTTTTTTCTGTTTTTTGTCTGTCTGCTTGCACTTTTTTCCGAATGATGGTATCATATTACGGAATATGACCGTTGGGAGGTTTATCAATTGGCGAAGAAAAAGAACAAGAAAGTCGTTCGTTATCGCCGGCCCCTGAATATCAATGTGGGCATGATCATTTTTGCCCTTATTTTCTTATATATGGCATTTTATCTCTATACCTACCTTCGCAGGGACAAGGTGGAGTTTTATGAAGTTGTGGAGGGAAGTATCGTAAACGATACGAGGCACACCGGAATCATTTTCCGGACAGAGGAGCCGAAATACACGGACCGTGCCGGAAATATCAACTTTTATCTGAGAGAGGGGAAAAGGGCAGCTGTCGGTACGAGAGTCTATTCCATTGATGAGACGGGAACGCTTTCCGCCCTGCTCGCGGAAAAAACGGACGGGTCTGTAGCCCTCTCAAAGGAAAACCTCGCTTCCTTAAAAAAGCAGCTGTCCAGCTTTAGCCAGACATTCACGAACGAAGATTTCCGGGAGGTCTATGATACGAAAAACACCCTGGATGCGGAAGTCCTGGAGTATGTGAGCGTTGATACCTTAAAAAATCTCGACAGCGCAGTCTCTGAACTGGGCGGAAATTTCACCCAGGTGCGGGCGGATCAGTCCG
This sequence comes from Clostridium sp. AF28-12, assembly GCF_003435225.1. Lineage (NCBI taxonomy): Bacteria > Bacillati > Bacillota > Clostridia > Eubacteriales > Clostridiaceae > Clostridium > Clostridium sp. AF28-12. Next base: position 69,917 of record NZ_QWGJ01000003.1, read on the forward strand.
GCATTGTGTCCTACTCGGTGGATTCCATGGAGACACTGACACCGAACCAGGTGACAGCGGATATGTTTGACAAGAGTTCCTACAAGAAATCCAGCGTGCGCTCAGGACAGCTCGTGGAGACCGGGGCACCGGCCTACAAGATCATCACCTCCGAGGACTGGTCCATCGTGTTCCCGATGTCGGAGCAGGAGCTTACCACTTATAATGGAAAGACTTCCCTCGCCGTGAAGTTTAACGGCAGGGATCTTGAGACCTCCGGCGCGTTCTCCACAGTGACAGGCGGAGATGGAAAGACATACGGAAAACTCGATTTTTCTAAATATATGGAACAGTTTGTTTCCGACCGGTATGTGGATTTTGAGATCGTGACCGATGAAGTCCGGGGACTCAAGATCCCGAGAAGCTCCGTCACCGATGTGACTTTCTATGTGATCCCGAAGGATTATTACGTGAGCGCAAAGAAGGATTCTTCCGATTCCTCCTCCGTCTCCCAAAGCGGCTTCCGCAAGGAGACCTACGCGGATGGAAAGACGGTGGGCGTCATCACTCCGTGCACGATCTACTACGCGGATGATGAATACTATTACGTGGATGCCGGGGAGAACAGTGAACTGAAAGCCGGGGATTTCCTTACAAAGGACGATTCCGAAGAGCGTTACCAGATCGGAATGACCCAGACGGTACAGGGCGTCTACAATATCAACCGTGGATACGCGGTATTCAGAAGGATTGAGATCCTTTCTTCGAATGATGAGTATTACACCATCAAAAAGGGCACCGATTATGGTCTGTCCGTCTACGACCACATCGTCCTGGACGCCAACGCCGTGACCGGAAACGGAATGATCATCTATCAGTAGGAGGTTTTTATCATGTCAGTTGCAGAGAATATAAAGAACGTAAGAGAACGCATGAACGCAGCCTGCCTTCGCGCGGGAAGAGATCCGAAGGAGGTCACCCTGATCTCCGTCAGCAAGACGAAGCCGGTCTCCATGTTGATGGAGGCCTATGAGGCGGGAGAGCGCGACTACGGCGAGAATAAGGTACAGGAGATCACGGAGAAGCGCCCACAGATCCCGGAGGACGCGAAATTCCACATGATCGGTCATCTCCAGACAAACAAGGTCGGACAAGTCATCGACAAAGTGGTCCTGATCCACTCCTGTGACAGCGTCCACCTGGCAGAGAAGATCGAGAAGGAAGCCGCAAAGCGCGATATGATCGCCAATGTGCTCCTTGAGGTCAATGTGGCGAGAGAGGAGAGCAAATTCGGCATGTTCTTAGAGGACGTAATTCCGAATTTAAAGGAGATCCAGGCATTTCCCCATGTCTGCGTAAAGGGAATGATGACCATTGCACCAAATGTCGAAAATGCAGAAGAAAATCGAAAATATTTTAAAGAATTATATCAATTATATGTTGACATCAAAAATAAAAACATTGATAATGGTACTATGAGTGTGCTGTCCATGGGTATGACCGGCGACTTCGAGGTAGCCGTTGAGGAGGGTGCAACCATGATTAGAGTAGGAACCGGAATCTTTGGTTCCAGATAGATTGGAGAGAACTAGATATGAGCTTTTTAGGCAAGATTATGGATACGATGCGTCTGAACGACGATGAAGATGACGATTACTTCTTAGATGACGATTATGAGGATGAAAAGCCGGCGAGAAAGAACCTTTTCAAGAAGCAGACAGCTGATGATTTAGATGATTATGAGGAGGAGAAGCCAAGATTTTTACCCCGCACCACCAACAGCAATAAGGTTGTTCCGATGCGCCGCGGAAGCGGAATGGAAGTTTCCTTAATTAAACCGACCTCCTTAGATGACGCAAAGGAGATCTGCGATTATTTGCTTGCCGGAAAGGCAGTAGTCCTTAATATGGAGGGAATCCACACCGAGACCGCACAGCGGATCATCGATTTCACATCCGGATCCACATATTCCATGAACGGAAATCTCCAGAAAATTTCCAACTACATTTTTATCGCAACCCCGCAGTCCGTTGAGCTGTCCGGTGACTTCCAGGATCTTCTTACCGGAGGAAACTTAGACGTATCCGGACTCAACATCCATCTTTAATTAAGGATCCATATGGAAAAGGAAGAACAGCTTTTTAGGAAGCGGATCCAGGAACTGGCAGAAAACGCTTACTCCCGCGATATCCCGCTTCACACAGATTTTCTGACGCTCGCAGAACAGACTGTCTTCCAGAATATGTCGGCTACACTGCCGCCGGTGAAGTTCGTACTTTCCGGCGGCTTTCCGATGTCTGAAAGAAAGGTTTTGTGCTTTCTGGCGTCCTATGAGGAGGAACTTTACGCGCCGCCCTTCGTGTGTTTAAAGATCGTTCCCGCAAACAGGCGCTTCGCGGAGAAGCTGACCCACAGAGACTATCTCGGGGCGATCATGAATCTCGGAATCGAGAGGGCCATGATCGGGGACATCGTCCTGCAGGATGGAAATGCCTGGGCGTTTGTCATGGAAAAGATGAGCAGATATCTTGCGGAGAATCTCACGATGATCCGGCACACCTCTGTTGTCACGGAGATCACGGCAGATTTTTCTGAGCTTCCGGAGCCAGAGATGGAGGAAATTTCAGGAACAGTGAGTTCCGTCCGCCTGGATTCTGTTATCGCGCTTTGCGGAAGACTTTCCAGGACGAGGGCAGCATCATATATCGAAGACGAGAAGGTCTCTGTCAACGGGGCTGTCTGCACGAATGTATCGCTGAATCTTCGGGGCGGAGAGATCTTATCGATCCGCGGCATCGGCAAATTCCGGTTTGGCGAGCCAGGAAATCTTACGAAAAAGGGGCGGACATCTGTCGTGGTGTACCGCTATAAATAGGAGGTTAGCCTTATGATCACAGAACATGTAAACCGGATCCCTGTCCATCTCGACGGGAAGACCATTTATGATATCGTACTGGAAGATTCTTTTGACGCCCTTGCAAAGGAGATCTCCGCGCTGGGCACTGAGAAGAAAAAGATCTGCATCATCGCGGATTCCAACGTGGCTGACTTGTATCTTGATGAAGTGACAAAGATCCTTTCCGGTTGCTGCCGTGAGGTCACATCCTACGTGTTCCCGGCAGGAGAAGAGAATAAGAACCTGAAGACAGTCCAGGGCGCTTACGAGCACCTGATCTTAAACCATTATGACAGAAAGGATCTTCTTGTGGCTTTAGGTGGCGGTGTCACGGGAGACCTCTGCGGATTTGTGGCTGCAACCTATCTCCGCGGCGTGGATTTTGTCCAGATCCCGACAACACTGTTGTCCCAGGTGGACTCCGGAATAGGCGGAAAGACCGGTGTAGACTTTGATTCCTACAAAAATATGGTAGGCGCTTTCCACATGCCGAAGCTTGTATACACGAATGTGTCCGTACTTCGCACACTTCCGGACGATCAGTTCTCCGGCGGTATGGGAGAGGTCATCAAGCACGGCCTGATCCGCGATAAGGAGTATTTTGACTGGATCAAGACAAACAAGGAGAAGATCCTCGCAAAAGATGCGGACACCTTAAAGCTTCTGATCCAGGGAAGTGATTTCATCAAGCGGGAGGTCGTTGAGATCGATCCAACAGAGCAGAATGAGCGCGCGACATTAAATTTTGGCCACACCTTAGGCCATGCCATCGAGAAATTAAAGAACTTTACGATGCTTCACGGCCACTGTGTCGCTGTCGGTGCCCTGGCTGCCATGAATATCTGCAAAGAGCGCGGACTTGTAAAACAGGATGAGATCAGCGTGTACAAGGCACTGATGGAGTACTTCGCTATCCCGATATCCGTTTCCGGCCTTGATCCGGAGGAAGTCATCGCTGCGACAAAAAATGATAAGAAGATGGAAGCCGGCGTTATCAAGTTTATTCTTTTAGACCGTGTGGGTCATGCCTATATCGACCGCACCGTCACGAAGGATGAGATGGAGCGCGCCCTGGCAACTATTTTCAGATAGGAGTTTTTATGAATACCATCGGAAAACGCTACGGTGTTCTTGCCGTATGTTCCGCCCTGCTCATCGCTCTGGACCAGTGGGCGAAGAGTATGGCTTATAACACGCTGCGGGTCAATGGGCCGCTTGTGCTGATCAAGGGAGTCTTTGAGCTTCTGTACTCGGAAAACAGGGGCGCTGCCTTTGGAATTCTTCAGGGAAAACAGTGGTTTTTCTTCCTGGTTGCTGCGGCTGTTGTGATCGCGGTCCTTGTTTTTGTGGCAAAGCTTCCTTCCGGGAACCGGTATCTGCCGCTCTATATTTCCATGGTCCTTCTTCTTTCCGGCGCGGTCGGAAACCTGATCGACCGTGCGGTGAGAGGATTTGTGGTGGATTTCTTCTACTTCAGCCTCATCGATTTCCCGATCTTTAATGTGGCAGACTGTTATGTAGTCTGCGCGGCCGGACTTCTGATCCTTCTCATCGGCTTTTTCTATAAGGAAGATGAGCTTTCCTTCCTTTCATCGAAAAAAGGAGAATAACCAGTGAGAGAAGAATATTTTGTGACGGAGGAGACGGCGGGAGACCGGATCGATAAGTTCCTTGCGGAACAGTATGAGAATCTTTCACGCTCCTTCCTTCAGAAGCTTTTAAAATCAGGGGAAGTTATGGTAGGCGGACGCCCGGTGAAGGCAAGCTATAAGGTGGCTGAGGGGGATCTGATCTCCTTCGAGGTGCCGGAGGCTGTGGAGCCGGAGATCGTGCCGGAGGATATTCCACTGGATATTTTATATGAGGACCATGATGTGATCCTTGTAAATAAGCCGAAGGGGATGGTGGTTCATCCGGCTGCTGGACATTATACGGGGACATTGGTGAATGCGCTGATGTTTCACTGTAAGGAAGACCTCTCCGGGATCAACGGAGTTCTGCGCCCGGGAATCGTCCACAGGATCGATATGGACACCACTGGCGTCATCATTGCATGCAAGAATGATCTCGCCCACAATTCCATAGCGGCACAGCTCAAGGAGCATTCCATCACCCGCCGTTATCAGGCGATCGTTCACGGAGCCCTGAAGGACGATGAGGGAGTGATCGACGAACCTATCGGGAGAAGCCCAAAGGACCGGAAGAAGATGGCAGTCAATTATAACAACGGAAAATCCGCAGTGACCCATTACAAGGTGCTCACACGGTTTAAGGATTTCACCCATATCGAGTGCCGCCTGGAGACGGGTAGAACGCACCAGATCCGCGTTCATATGGCAAGCATTGGACATCCGCTCTTGGGTGATGCCGTTTATGGTCCGGCGAAATGCCCGTATAAGCTTCAGGGGCAGACGCTGCACGCAGGGATTTTAGGGTTCGTGCATCCGCGGACGGGGGAGTATATGGAGTTTTCGGCACTGTTGCCGGAATATTTTGAGGAGCTTTTGAGAAAATTGCCGGGATAATTTTTCCCGGCTTTTTTGTGTAATAAAAAAATCCTCGAAACGTGCCAATGATGCGCACTCGCACGAGGATGTGGATTGTCGCAAGCGACCGCGCTCGGCGCGAGAATGTGACTTGGCACATTCTTACTTATTCTGCTTTATGCATATACTGATACAAAAATTCAGAAAATTTACGGGATAACTCTTGCATATTGACTGCAATTTTTGTATAATATAGCTATCAGAAGGCTTGATGACAGAAAGGAGCTGTGGCATATGAGTGATAACCTTATTATTACGATCGGAAGAGAATGCGGAAGCGGAGGAAGACATATCGGGCAGGCATTAGCAGAAAAACTCGGTGTAAAATGTTATGACAAAGAGCTCCTGAATCTGGCCGCAAAAGAGAGCGGTCTCTGTAAAGAGCTGTTTGAGACCCACGACGAGAAGCCGACGAGCAGTTTCTTATATTCCCTGGTAATGGATACATATTCCCTTGGATATACGAACTCTGCATATATGGATATGCCGATCAACCACAAGATCTTCCTTGCGCAGTTTGATACGATCAAAAACCTTGCGGACAAGGAATCCTGCGTAATTATCGGACGCTGTGCTGACTACGCGCTGGCTGATTATCCGAACGTGGTATCCGTATTTATTACAGCCAACGAGGACGTGAAGATCAGGACTTTGATGGAACGCCATAAGATTTCTGAGTCCCAGGCGAAGGATGTCATGATCAAGACCGATAAAAAACGTGCCAGTTACTATAACTATTATTCCAGTAAGCGCTGGGGCGATTCCAAGAGCTACGATCTCTGCATGAACAGCAGCAAGATCGGTTATGACGGAGTTGTGAAGATGATCCAGGATTTTGTGGAGATCAAGAAAGGTTATAAGAAATAAGTGATATGAAGACGGGGCAGGAAGCAGAATCAAGGCTGTTTTCTACCCTGTTTTATTGTCTGAAATTATACCAACGTATGTAAAAAGGGCCAGCGCTTTGAGGCACTGGCCTAATAATGTTGAATATGATAGCTTTTTTTATTCCACCGTCACAGATTTCGCAAGATTTCTCGGCTGATCCACATCGAGGCCTTTCTGGACGGAAGCGTAGTAGGCGATGAGCTGGAGGACAACGGCGATCGGGAATACGGTGAATTTATCATCTTCCTTCGGGATCCGGATGATCACATCGGCGATTCCCTCGTCGACAGCGGTATCTTCCGTTACAAGAAGCACCACATAAGCACCTCTCGCCTTCACCTCACGGATATTGGAGATGGTCTTTGCGAAGATGTGTTTCTGGGTCGCGATGGCGATCACCGGGACATGGTCTGTGATCAGGGCGATGGTTCCGTGCTTTAATTCACCTGCTGCGTAAGCCTCCGCGTGGATGTAGGAGATCTCCTTTAACTTTAACGCGCCTTCCAAGGAGAACGCGTAGTCCATGCCGCGGCCGATAAAGAACACATCCGGGTAATTCACGATGTGGGTGACGATCTCATTGATTGTATTCTCATCGCGGATCATGGTCTCCATGGCGGAAGCGCAGTTTAAGAGATCACTCATGAACTGCTCTGCATGTTCCTCCGTGTATACGCCGCGTACAAGTGCCATACGGCAGAAGAGAAGATAGAGGGCAGCGATCTGTACCGTGTAGGCTTTTGTGCTCGCCACGGCGATTTCAGGGCCTCCATGGGTATAGATCACGTAGTCGCTCTCGCGGGCGATCGTGGATCCCTTTACGTTTACAACTGAAATTACAGTGGAACCGCATTCCCTTGCGAGGCGGAGTGCCGCCAGGGTATCGATGGTCTCGCCGGACTGGGAGATCACGATGGTGAGGGTCGAGTCATCGATCAGCGGCTCCTCGTAGCGGAACTCAGAGGCGATGGACACGGTCACCGGAATTCTGAGGCGTGGCTCAATGAGGGCTCTCGCCACCATTCCCGCATGCATGGCAGTTCCACAGGCGATGACACGGATATTTGTGATCCGCTTTAAGAGCTCATCCGGGATCTTCTCATCGGAGAGGTCCGGGAGACCTTTTGTGAGGCGCGGAAGAATCGTCTTTTTTAATACTTCCGGCTGCTCGTGGATCTCCTTCATCATGAAATGCGGGAAGCCGTTCTTCATGGCTGCGTCCGTGTTCCAGGATGCCTCGAGGATCTCCGGCTCCACCTTTGTACCGTCAAGCTCGTAGAGGCTCGCGTGGTAGGCAGTGAGCTGTACGAGCTTTCCTTCCGGGACAACAAAGTATTTTTTTGAGTACGGAAGAAGAGCCGTCAGGTCAGAGGCGATCATGGCTCCGGAAGCTGTGTAAGCGGCTACAAGCGGGCTTACGTTTCTCACTGCATAAATTTCACCCGGCCGGTCCTCAAATATGATACAGAAGGCGTAGGAACCTTCCAGCTGTCTTAAGAACTCATGGATGGAGGAGAACGGGTCACCGTTGTAGATCTCGTTTAAGGTCGCAGCGGCAACTTCCGTGTCTGTCTGGGAATGGAGCTTTCCCTCCAGGTGGTATTTTGCTGTCAGGGCATGGTAGTTCTCGATGATGCCGTTATGGATCATCGTCACTTTTCCTGCCACATGCGGATGGGCATTCTCACTTGTCACGCCGCCGTGGGTCGCCCAACGGGTGTGGCCGATTCCGCAATGGGAAACGATGGGATCTTCCTCGCATACTTTGCGCAGGGCAGCAACTTTTCCGACTTTTTTGATAAAGTGGATTTTTGAGTTCTCGTCAAATAAAGCGATTCCCGCGCTGTCGTAGCCGCGGTACTCAAGCTGGGTGAGACCATTGAGCAGTACTGTCTGCGCATCTAAAGGACCGCAGTATCCGATAATTCCACACATATATTTTCATCTCCAGTTTTTCGTTATGTAATATTAGACTATGTTTCACGCGGTATCATGCTATCTTGAGGTCCCCTGCGGGACCTTCCTAATGTTCAGAAGGGACGCAGAAACCTTCCTGTAAGCAAGCTTACGGGACATTCCTGTATCCCCCCCTGGCGACTGCACGAGCCAACTTGTTACGATTATAGTATTAAATGGATGGAAAGTCAATCCGCGCCTGTTTCCATGGGGAAAATTAAAAAAATCTTAACAAATTTTCCTTCCCCTATATGTTATACTAACTCCGTTATATTTACATAATGCAGGAGATGTACGCTCGAAAATGAAGTTGAACGACCATTTAGATTTTCATAAATTACCTTTTGATAAAGAAAAGATCCGCGAGCAGGTGGAGAAGATCGCCGCGGACTGCATGCACTGGGTGACAGGCAGGCAGAATGCGAGACCGCTTTTAGCGATGGTTTTATGTACCTGTATCGCGTTTTCCGCCATGCTTCCCTATATTCCGGTGATCGCCCCGGCGGAGACCAGCACGGAGCGGATCTATGAGCCGGAGACCGTCGATATTCTCGAGGATCCTACAGAAAATACGACGGATGAGACTACAGCGGAGATCGATCCGGATGCACCGGCTCCATATAAATTAAACTTTTCGAACATGTACGAGGAGGGATCGGAGACCAGCTATGCGGAGATCCTGATGAAGGAATTGATCCAGAAGGACTCCAAGTGGTTTGCCGCGATCTATGACATGGCAAACAAAGCTCCGGCAAAGCTTGCCCCGTCCTTTGGCCGCAAGGCGTCCTCTGTTCTCGGACAGTATAACCCGACCTCGAAGACTCAGGATAAGAATAATCCGGCTTCCTGGTATGTGGAGCATTTTAAGAATGTCAAGGTTACGTTTTACAACGGCGACGGCGAGGTCACGTCCGCAGTGTCAAATGCCCAGGATATTCTTTCCATGGCAAGTGTTTATGCGTTTTATAACGGGATCACGGATCTTGACACGATCCGCACCTATGTGAATGACCTCTGGACGAAGTCCCATTCCTACCAGGCATCCCTTGGAAATGTCTATTACTGCGACGGCTGCGTGGATCCGAACACGTCTGCGGAAGAGGGAGATTCCGAGCTGGAAGGTGAGGATACCTTTGTATCCGGACGAAATATTGACACGGAGATTCGAACAGACGCAGGCGATGAGGTCATCGACCAGGCCGGAGATACGGTTTCTGTAAACGGCGAGAGCCACAGTGATGGTTCCTCCGCATCAGGTTCCGCCCAGGATTCCTCCGCACATACGTCCATGGTGGCTGAAACAACGACAGTTCCTCCGTCGGCTGCAAACCATACAGAAGGTGCCGCGACGAAAGAGTCCACTACAAGCGCCTTGGATTCCCTGGCTGAGACGGCTGAGAGCGTGATCCAGGAGACCACAAAGAAAGCGACGATCATCCGCGTGGAGGATAAGACCGAGGCAGCCACGAAATCTCCGGAGGCGGAAGCTTCAACGACTGCAGCGCCGACAACGAAAGAGGAGACGGTTCGCGAAACCACTGCTCCTTCCACGGAAGGAACGGAAGAGACTTCAGTGAAGGTCATCCGAGTCGGCAGCAATGAAGAAGCGGACCATGAATATTCCGGTTATGCTGTCCGGGCGGCAGCGGAAGAGCAGAATGCGGAGACATTCCTTTTAGAGCCGGAAACGGCGGCAGGAAGTGAAGCAGGCAGTGAAACCGGTGGTCTGGAACAGGCAGCCGAAGTGGAAGAGAGCGCTGCCAACGGATATAGCGTCCATACGGCGGCTGCATCCCATGCACTGATCTGTCCCGGACATATCGATCTGAAGATCTCAGCGACCATCCGCACACTCAACGAAAATTCAAATCTTTACAGTGTCGATGACACAGGAAACACTGTGGGAGAGACGGAGTCCGTATCCGCGGACGGAACCGGCTGGGAAGGCTGGAACCGCAGAATGATGTCCTTTGTAAGCCATATCAACCGCCAGGACTGGACAGAGACATATGGGCTCAACGTAGTCGTGGAGGGCACGAGAGCGCCGCTCTCAACGACGGAGATTGACTCCTACATGAGCAGACTTCCAAAAGATACTTCAGAGACGAGAAAGAATATTATCCGGTACGCCCTTCAGTCTGTCGGAAAAGTTCCGTATTACTGGGGTGGAAAGGCCAGCGCCCAGAATTATACTGGCAACAATTTCGGTTCCGTCACGATCCCGGACCACAAGGGACGTATCTTAAAGGGACTCGACTGCTCCGGATGGGTCAACTGGGTATACTGGTCCGTCACAGGAACACATCTGCCGTATGAGGGCACAGAGGGCTTAAGGACTCTTGGACGGCAGGTAAAACGTCAGGATTTGAAGCCGGGCGATATCGTGGTAATCACGGGATCCACGCCGCATGTTATCATGTTCCTCGGATTTACCTCAAACGGACAGATCCAGTGTGTCCATGAGACGGGGTCCGCGAACAATGTCACAATTGGCGTGATGAACGCGAACTGGCCGTATTATAGAAATCTGCTGGATTAATGGAATGTAGTTCTGGGAATTAACCGATTTGTCTGGTTCTGGGGACGAAAAAGTAATTTTAAATAATTTGATCTGTGTGAATCTGTATGAAATTGATTTTATGATTGTGATGAACATTTTTGTGCGGATCATGTGCAGCACCTTCTTTACAGCACATCAGGGGTCTAGAAAGACTGGAATGCGGCTGGAGAGAAGGTGCTTGCTTTATTTAGATTTAGTGTGCTGAATAAATGAATGATAGATATATTATGGCATTTTTGTTTTGAAAGCTGTCAATGTAGGTAAACTTATCACAATGTCGTAATGAAGAAACCTAGTGCTTACGGCAATTTTTGATTTCTTTGTGTAAAGTACTATCTACATTTTTTGTGTACAATATATCACAAAGCCGTAATATGTAGGTCGGGTTATCACAAAGTCGTCATATATAGGTAAATATGTCACAAAGTCGTCACCAAGTAGGTAAACCGTTAATGTTCCATTTTTCCTCTCTAAAAGAACATCGAATCTTGCAAAATTAAGAAGTAATGGCGTAGGATGGAATATTGCACCAACGTTCATCAGTGTAATTTTCAAATAGTTTTCTTCAGCGAAAAATGAACCATCTCCAAAGTACTGGTTTATAAGGGCTCACACAGCTTTTGTTTTACTAACTAGGAAAGCGCTCGCCGCTACATTGGTTTTTTCCCAGAAATAGATACTTTGATATAATCCGCTTTTCCTTCTTTTCTATGTACAAAAATTAAATGTTATACTAAATATGATATATTGAATCGGAGGTGAAGGATATAAATCTGATTACAGCGGGATCGTCTGTTTGTGACGCCGGTAAAATCGGCAGTTTCCTATATGCCGGATGCCCGATATGAGTTGCCGATAACGAAAGTGAAGAAAAAGAATTAATAAAAATTGAATCGAGGAGGCAGTTCTGCGCTGATAATTGGATACGCTGAAGAAAATATGGCGGGAGTGGATTGAAAGGAAAATTTTTTGGATGCTTATAAGAGAAAAAATTACAGATAATTAACTAAAATAGAAACAATATATTACGAATTATGAAGATATGAAGAAGTGTATTGAAAACAGTACAATTTGATAATATAATTCAAAAAAAAGGAAAGAGTAACGCGGACTGCACCAAGACAGGAGGCAGTATGGGCAAGGAGAAAATTAAAATAAGATATATCATTTTCGTGCTGATAACCATGGGCGTAATATTTTTTGGAAAAATAACTAGGCTTGATAATTTAAACGCAGAAAAAATCGCCGGGATCATACTCGTGTCCCCACCTTATAAAAAGAGAATAACAGGTCAGCAAAAGATTGAAGAATTTACAATCCTGTTTAATGACAGAAAAAAGAAACCTGTATTCTCAATCACTCCACCCAAATGGTCGGGACAAAGGAGCCATTATATCAATGGAAACATACCAATATAATATTATTTTTTGCGGGGAGAACATTACGGTGAACAGACCAAAATATGTCATGGACAAATCGATAGATTTTGAGTTGGATCAGTTCCTGAAAAATATAATTAACAAAGCCCCATTAAGATGGATGCCTCCCGGATAAGGAGGTCGCTATGATGAATAAATCCGTAAAAACATGGTTTCTGTGGCAAAGAGCTATATGGCAGTAACATATGAATGTGAATAGGAAAGTTTGTTTCATATAACATATGAAAACAAAAGGATTAACGAATATTGAAAAGGAGATGATTCCAATGGATATGTCCCATGTAGATAACTAGCACTGCACACTAAGTAACGAGACATACTAAACAATGAAAAGGAGAGCACTCTATGAAAAAAAGATTTCTGGTACTCTGCAGCATGACACTATTCCTCTTGTCTGCCTATTCATCCACCTCTTTTGCAGATCAAAAGGCGGGGGAATCTAAAACCTATACGGTAGATGATATCAATAATGGCTTCACCAATTATTTAGTATAAATTAAACATAACTTTGAACTTCACAGCAAGAGGGAAAAATGAAAAAAACAAAGTTTGAGATTTTGATTTTTATATGTATGATACTTTTGGGATTAGGGTGTTTTCTTATTGCCACGAAAAATAACCAATATAATTTTTTCGAGGATATTTTATCACGTTATCCCGAAGAGAATATTGCAGGAACTCTTATGGTAGATTTAACACATGATGGTAATGATGAGTTACTTGTTATAAGCCAGGATGCCTTGGAAATCACATTGGAAATATATGCTATAATAGATGGCAATCCTATTGTAATATATAAAGACCATGCCTCTGATAACCATGCTGGATGGCGTTGGTACTATTTAACTGTTGTTGACCATAAAAACTATATCCTACAGTATACACCTGAGATATGGAATGGCATAGGAAATTACCATTTTGAAATATTTTCCTTTAATCAGAAGGGCCAGAAAGAAATATTAGAGACACAGGAACTGCCATATGATTCGATACATACTTCAGAGGATAATAAGCAGGATTTATTAATCAAAACACAGAATTTTAAAGCTATCTATGAAAAATGGCAAACCAACAGCATACCATTGATTACCATAGGCAGCGATCCGCTAACCGGTGATAATGATAATTATGTCCTGGAGAAAAAAAGTAATATTGAATAATTCCTATTATAGCGTAAATGTGTTTAATAATAAAAGCTTTGGGAAATCTAATAGAAGTTTTCCCTGTTATACCGGTTGTATTACATTGATTGATGCAATATGTCGTGCAGTAAGCAGTAATTCTAATATTAATACGGACGATCATATTCGGCAAATGGAACGACGTCTATTAAATCATAAAATTTTCATATGGGGTATTGAAAGATAATGTCGTATTATTAGCACTGGCATAATGCGGCATTATTTTTATATTAGGATACGAGGAGGACTGACATGTTTGCAAATAAAAAGGCAGGAATTATAATTCCGAAAAAATAGTAGAAAAGCGGGATTTCCATGTGATTGTGATAAGTGTCCTACATCTTTGTGACATGTTTACCTACATCGACAATATATTATGGCATTTTTTGTTTTGAAAGCCGGAATATTGACATTGGGGATGGAATAGGGTATGATATGGATAGATTTCCAACTATTCGTGAAAGAACAGTTTATCGAATAGTTATGGCGAAATTCCGGTGATTTACCATGTTTTCCATGAAATGAGGTTTTCTAATGAAATTACAAAGACTTTTAAGCCTGGTTCGTCAGGCTGTTGATGATTATACTCTCATCGATGATCAGGACCATATTGCTGTCGGTGTTTCCGGCGGTAAGGACAGTCTGGCTCTTCTCTATGCGCTCCATGAACTGCAGCGCTTTTACCCGAAACATTTTACGCTTCATGCATTCACAGTCGATCTCGGATTCGGAATTCAGGATTTCAGCGGCATAAAGGCTTTTTGCGACGGCTTTCAGGTTCCTCTCACAATAATCCCCACCGAGATCGGGAAAATCGTTTTTGAGACCCGTAAAGAGTCAAATCCCTGCGCGCTGTGTGCGAAAATGCGCAAAGGAGCCTTAAACCTTGAGGCAAAGGCCGCCGGATGCAATAAGATCGCTTACGCGCATCATAAGGATGATATTATTGAGACGATGCTGTTGTCTTTGATGTTCGAAGGACGTTTTTATACGTTTCCACCAAAGACATTTTTGGACCGCACAGAACTTACGGTGATCCGCCCTCTCATGTATGTCTCTGAGGCGGATGTGATCGGATTTAAGAATAAATATAATCTTCCGGTGTGCAAAAATCCATGCCCTGCGGATGGACATACGAAACGCGAGTATGTTAAGAATTTAACCAGTCAGTTAAATAAAGAAAATCCGGGAATTAAGGAACGGCTGTTTCATGCGGTAATTTCCGGAAATATTGAAGGGTGGAATTCTGGGAATATCGGAATGGCTGGAACATCTGAGGAGGTGGCTGATAAAACCTGTCGATCAGAGACATCTGTGAAAATGCAGAGAGATCAGACCGGTGCGGAAGAACAACTTTCCGAATCACATAATTGCCATGAAAATGACCGTGAAAGCAAGAATAAAAAGGAGGAATTCTGATGGCCACACTCTCCTACCATGAACAGAAAGATATTGAAAATATCAAGAAACTTCGGGAACTGCAGAAGGAACTCCCTTCTTTCTGTTCCGATTTTTTCCGCGGAATTGAGACAAGCACGTCCACAAGAACAAGGATTGCCTACGCATATGATCTGAAAATATTTTTTCAGTTCTTAAAGACCGCCAATCCCGGCACCTTCGGCAATCCGTCCCATACTCTCACACCGTCTGATCTTGAAAAGCTGACGGTGACAGATCTGGAGGAATATATTGATTATCTGAAATGTCATCCGAGTGATACGAATGAAGATGTTATAAATACAGAACGTGGACTCATGCGGAAGGTTTCTTCTCTCCGCAGCTTCTACAGCTACTTCTTCCGAAATGAACGGATCGAGAAGAACCCAGCCGCCCTCGTGCGCATGCCGAAGCTCCACGAAAAGGAAATTATCCGTCTGGAGATCGATGAGGTGGCAAAGCTCCTCGATGAGGTTGAGGAAGGTGACAAACTGACCGAAAAACAGAAGCTTTACCATGAACGAACAAAAGTTCGAGACCTTGCCATGATGTCACTCCTTCTCGGAACCGGCATCCGTGTCTCTGAATGCGTCGGATTAAATATCAACGACATCGACCTCGATACCTGCGGTGCCAGAGTTTACCGGAAAGGCGGAAAGGAATCCGTGATCTACTTCAGCGATGAAGTCCGTGATGTGCTGGAAAACTACCTTGATGAGCGGGAAATGATCGATGCCGTTCCAGGAAATGAGGATGCCCTCTTCCTCTCCATGCAGCGAAAGCGGATCAATGTGCGCAGCGTGGAAAATCTCGTAAAAAAATACGCGAAACTTGTCACACCGCTGAAAAAGATCACCCCGCATAAGCTCCGCAGCACCTACGGTACCAGCCTTTATCGTGAAACAGGCGATATCTACCTCGTTGCCTCCGTCTTAGGCCATAATGATGTCAATACGACAAGAAAACATTATGCGGCTCAGGAAGAAGAACGCAGACGGTCGGCGCGGAACGTTGTAAGGCTGCGCGAAGATTGACATATTTCTTTCACACTATCACCTCCAGAATCACACGCGCTCAAATGACAGATATCTCGTTCCTTGAAACGTAAGTTTCCCAATGTCGCCTTCCGCCAGCATTCCATATTCTCTGCCAGAAACCGGCAATTCCATCCGGTCACCGCTCTCTACCTGAAACGTGACATAGTAGCTGGTACTTGAAGTCGAATGGTAGCCATGCGTTCCAGACAGGTCACCCGCATTTGCATGGCTATGATGTGTGATATTTTCACGCTTTGCGACGATGGCTGCACTCACTGACAAACGCGGTGACTGATTGTTTTTATGCCATGTTCCGATTCCTGTCACAAACTGGAAGATGATCATGCCAAAAACAATTACGAAGATAATCGGAAACATAAACTCAAACAGCATAAACATATAGCTCACCTCTTCTTCATCTTTCGTCCAATGATTACTCTGAGCACAAAACAAACCTGGAAAGGAGTTATTCTGATACCTATGATACCATATAAACAGCTTTCTTTGGCAGATATTTTTTCAGATTGCCAGAAAAATTTGAAAATGACAAACCTGCGTTTCTTTCTCTATTAGAAACATATATCGATATTGTATTCCATTTCTGAGTTATACTCGCTTATAGATAATTGGTTCATCATATCCAAAAGTTTTCTTTCCATTAACTTCTATGCTTTCAGATACCTCCAGACAACTATCAGAAAACTTTTCCCAAAGCTTAAATGTCATTACCGGTGAAAACTGGCTTGTACTGCCTCCTTCCCAGATTCCATCTTTTTCATGATAGAGCGCCGGAGTGAATTTTTCAGATTTTTTCAATTCAGTGTAGTCAGCATTTTTCATAGAATCATATGAAAATGTACTTTTATCTTCTCCTTCTGGTATTTCATAAGAATACAACACAATTCCATCTTCTTTCTCTGTAATAAGGAAAAGATGTGGGGAAGCATGGCGTTTACCATTTGTCTCATAGTAGCTTTCTTCAACAACAAATTTACCATTAAAATCTTTAGGAAGATTCAAAATTTTCTCATTACAGATTGTATTAATGTGTTCTGCATAAGGATATGTTTTCCCTTCTCTCTGCATATTATCAAACTGCTCTTTGTTATTAAAGTGTCCCGTCATCATATTAATAAAATTATCGAGCTTCATCATGCTTTTTACCTCCAAATTCCGACTTGTTACTCACATGATATCATATTTTTTCTTCAATTACATCCACCAAATTTTAGTACACTGCCATTCGGCTTGCTTCTGTAACCGGCATCCGTTTAATCTTCTCCTGCATTGTTTCCTTTGCATCTTCATTGAAATGATAACGGACAACATAGACTGTCTGGCAATTTTCTTTGTAAATGTGTTCCCCTCTGTTTTTGTATACACAATATGGATTTGTGAAAACATTCGCTATGATTGTCCGTAGGAGGACGGATCATGGTTGACTATACACCGCTTTGGAAAACGATACATGAACGGGAAAATAACTCAATATGCGATGCTTCAGGATAAAGTCCTCGATAACCATACGCTTGACAGGTTGAAATTTTTGTACTTTATGCTATAATCCTTGTATCTAAGCCATTTATTAACCCCTAACTATAAAGTACAAAATTTTTTACTTTTGATTGACATAATTATATTATGTAAACTATCTAAGTAAAAATTTAATTTATACTAAAATACTAAAAGCCGCTCGTTCCTTTTCATGGATCCGGGCGGCATATAAATTCTATTTGATGGTTTGATATTCCAAAAATGAAATCAATTCATTTAAATTTAATTCTACATTCTTAGGAATCGTTAATTCCAGCATATTCGTCTGATCCTGGAGCCATAAATAGTCTCTCTGCTCCTCTTCTTCCGAATAATAATATTCAAAACCATCCTGTACTTCTTTTGAACCTGCGTCTGGATTGTTTCTGATCATTGTCTCCAAACCACTCTTTCCATCAGAAAGTCTGTGTGTAAATAGGACAAATCCATTGTCATAGTGGCAGGAAAAATATCCCTCCCGGACCTGAATGTCCTTCAAGGATGTCTTCCATGGATTGTTATCATTGATCCAGTAAATCCGCTCGGTTGGAAGTTCTGATCGTATATTAGGCGAGTCTGAAGTCTGATATGCATAGATAAAGCTCTCTAAATTTTTGTATGTATCCGGTGTGCTAAGCACGTATTCCTCTGTCTCTGTTGAGGTGTCTGCACTTTCATTCGTTTGGTTCAGGCAGCCAGAAATGAGCAGTGCGGCAGTCAAACATAATACCATATATTTTCTCATACCCTTACACCTCACTCATGAAATCCATTGCGGCTGCTCCATTTACTTCTCTTCCATCAACAAACGATACAACGTAGGTTCCGTATGAATCTCCTTCAGGATCGCCTCGATCGCCTCCCGGTTCTCCTTCCGTTTCCCCTGCTTCACTGCCCTGATCAAAAGATTCTTAGGCGTGTGCTCCATATCGATAAACTCCAGGATCTGCACCCGGTATCCCATAGCCTCCAGCACTTCCGCACGAAGGGCATCTGTATAAAGCGCTGCCATCCGCTCCTTGATAATTCCATAATGGAACACCGGCGCAAACAACTCGCTCTCCATCTGCTTATTCACCTCATGCTGACAGCAGGGAACTGACAGGATCACCTTCGCATTCCAGCGGACCGCCTTTTCCAGCGCGTAATCCGTCGCAGTATCACACGCATGGAGCGTCACGACCATATCGACCTCATCTGTTCCCTCGTAGGAAGCAATATCCCCATGAAGGAACTCCAGTGAGTCATATCCAAACTTCTTCGCAAGACGGGAACAGTGTTCGATCACGTCTGTCTTCAGGTCCAGACCAGTGATCCGCACCGGATAGCCCTTTAAGACCTTGAGATAATAGTACATCGCAAAGGTCAGATAAGACTTTCCACAGCCAAAATCAATGATCCTGGTCTCCTGATTCTTATCAAGCTTTGGAAGCACATCCTCAATAAACTCCAGAAACCGGTTGATCTGGCGGAATTTGTCATATTTTGCGTGGACAATCGTCCCTTCCTTCGTCTGGACACCAAGTTCCACAAGGAACGGAACCGGAATTCCCTCTTCCAGGATATACCGTTTCTTTCGGTTATGGGAAAGTCCGTTCGCCCATGCAGCCTGAAGAGCCGCATCCGAACCGCCGGTGGACCCGCTATCCTGGCCGGAAGCGGAAGCTGCCACGTTTGCCATAGCAGCCTTCTTCTTCACCTTCACGGTAATCTTCCCCTTCTTGCTCACAAGAACCGTCCCACTCTTATCCTGTGCCTCCAGCTGAAGCTGCCGGAAGCTTGTCTCCATAAGACCTTCCAGATAATCCACCGCTTCCTCCGCGGTGAGATTCTTGTGGAATGCCTGCTTTCCGATAAACTCCTCTGCCTGAAAATGCAGGACCCCTTTCGTCAGCACCGGACGGATCTTGGCTTTCAGAAAATCGTTCTTCTCCGCCTGCCCGCTGGCCGTGGCCTGGATCAGACGCTCATTAAAAAAATCAGTGAGTACACTGTGAAGCTCTCTCTTTTCCATCACTTCTTCTCTCCCCAGCCGCCGCGCAAAAGCTCCGGCTCATCCATCAGATGGGCGAAATCGTTAAAACGGTTTAACAGCATCTCCCCGTCGGACTCCCGGTAATAGAATTCCGTGATCCCGCAGTTCTCCAGATGTCTCGCAAGAAGTGGAACATACGCGCCGCCCATATGGAGATAATGAGTCACAAGACTCCGGATCACGCCGCCGTGGGTGACGACAGCCACGGTCTCTGCACCAGACTTTGCGATCTCATCCATGACCGGAACGGCCCGGCGGATCACATCTGCAGCGTTCTCACCACCCGGATACGGAAGATCCTCCTTCATGGAAGCTCTGGCGGCAAAAAAGTCTGCGTAGCGCTCCATAATCACATCGTCGGAAAGTCCCTCCAGATCACCGAATGAGATTTCCCGCAAACCTTCACGTATCAATCTCGGTGCATGGAGCTTTTCATTGATAATATCGGCTGTCTCGCATGCGCGGATCAGGTCACTGGACCAGACAGCGTCGATGGATTCTTTTTTTAGCCTCTCCCCAAGAAGCTCAGCCTGCCGCCTTCCAGCATCGGAAAGCGGCACATTTACATTGCAAAGCGGGCTGTTCTGCCTGCCGTGACGGATCAGATAGATTCTCATAGTTTCTCCTGTTTAGTTCTTAAAGCTGTGGATCGGAGCCGGAATCCGTCCGGTTCTGCTTACAAATTTTTCACAGCTGAATGCGTTCACTGGCATGATCGGCGCATGTCCTAAAAGACCGCCGAACTCTACCGTCTCGCCCACACCTTTTCCGATTACCGGGATCAGGCGGACTGCTGTTGTCTTCTGGTTTACCATGCCGATCGCCGCCTCATCCGCGATGATTCCGGCGATGGTTGCGGCACTTGTGTCTCCCGGAACCGCGATCATGTCAAGACCCACGGAGCATACGCAGGTCATTGCCTCCAGTTTCTCGATGGTAAGAGCGCCCTCGTTGACCGCATCGATCATTCCCTGGTCCTCGCTGACCGGAATAAATGCACCGGAAAGTCCGCCGACGTAGGAAGATGCCATAACGCCGCCCTTCTTTACCTGGTCATTTAACATAGCGAGGGCAGCCGTTGTCCCCGGTGCGCCTGCTCGCTCTAAACCGATCTCCTCCAGGATCTCAGCAACGGAATCGCCCACAGCCGGAGTCGGCGCTAAAGACAGGTCGATAATACCGAACGGGATACCGAGGCGTGCGGATGCCTCTTTCGCAACAAGCTGGCCTACACGGGTGATTTTGAATGCCGTCTTCTTAATAGTCTCACATAACGTCTCGAAATCAGCGCCGCGGACAGACTGCAGCGCTGTTTTTACAACACCAGGTCCGGAAACACCTACATTGATGATCGCGTCAGCCTCTGTGACACCGTGGAATGCACCTGCCATGAACGGGTTGTCATCCGGTGCATTGCAGAAAATAACAAGCTTCGCGCAGCCTAAGCAGTCGTTGTCCTTTGTGTACTCCGCGGTTCTTACGACCATCTCGCCCATTAAACGGACAGCATCCATATTTAAACCTGTTTTTGTGGAGCCGACGTTGATGGAGCTGCAGACGAAATCTGTCTCTTTTAACGCCTGCGGGATGGAACGCATCAGATTTTCATCGGCTGTCGTCATGCCCTTGGATACAAGAGCGGAATATCCGCCGATAAAATTGACGCCCACCGTCTTTGCCGCGCGATCCAGGGTCTTTGCGATAGTCACAAAGTCTTCCGGGCTCTTACATGCGGCACCGCCCACCAGGGCGATCGGTGTCACGGAAATTCTCTTATTTACGATCGGGATTCCGAAATCGCGCTCGATCTGTTTTCCTGTCGGAACCAGATCCTTAGCGAGAGTCGTGATCTTGTTGTAGATCTTTTCATTTAATTTATCGAGATCGGAGTCGCAGCAGTCCAAAAGGCTGATGCCAAGGGTGATGGTACGGACATCCAGGTTCTCGTGCTCGATCATATTGTTAGTCTCATTTACTTCCAGACGTGTAATCATAATCTTTTCCCTCTCCCTAATCAAATACGGTGCATCTTTGTAAAGATTTCTTCACGCTGGCACTTGATGTTGACGCCGATTCCAGCACCGATCTCATCGAGACCGGAAGCCATTTCATCGAATGAAACGCTTGCGCCGCTTCCGTCCACGATCATCATCATGTTGAAATATTCCTGAACAATGGTCTGGGAAATATCAAGGATGTTAATTTTATGGTCCGCAAGATATGTACATACCTTTGCGATAATGCCTACGGTGTCTTTTCCTACTACAGTGATAATAACTTTATCCATGAAAATTTTCCTCCTTGTGTTGTGCCTTCCACGTATCTTAATTTGATCCGGCCCGGCAGATATGTTCTATTGAAAGGCGGGAATCTCGGGAAAGGTAGCATTATACAGTGTTAAAGCATAAAAATTTTCTTAAAATATATCATTACATCCCATAAGATGCAAGCTTTTTTTGAGATGCACCAGCGTAAAGATGTAAGTGAGTTACTGTACACAGATAGGAATTTTCCGAACTGAAAATTCCGTACAATACGCGGGACGCCCGAATATGCCGGGACATTCTCTCTGACTACAGGCTGATGATCTCCGACATTTCATCCCGCTTCGCCACGGCCAGATGGAAATCGTCTGCATGGTACGGACAATCTCCCATGTCGATCTCCAGACGTACAGTCTCATAGGCCAGCTCCGGAATATTGTTCTCCTTGCTCAGATGGCCGAGTAATATATGTTTCAATCTGCCGCTCAAAATGCAGTTCAAGAGACGTCCTGCATTTTCGTTGGAAAGATGTCCGAAATCCCCCATAATGCGGCGCTTTAAGTAGTACGGATACGGTCCCGTCTCCAGCATCCTGAGATCATGGTTGGACTCCAGAAGCACGGCGTCCAGATCCAGCAGATGGTCGACGGTATACTGATTAAAATGGCCGAGGTCCGTCGCCACCGCCACGGACTTGTTTCCCGACTGGATCCGGTATGCCACCGGGTCTGCGGCATCGTGGTCGATGTGAAATGGCTTGACTGTCAGATCCCCCAGGGCGAACTCCGTGTCCGGAAGGATCGGGTGAAGAAGCTCTTCCGGATACTCTCCAAGGCCCTTGATATTTTTGATCTCATTTAACGTCCCTTCCGTAGCGTAGATCGGGACTTCATATTTTCTCGCGAGGACGCCGAGTCCCTTCACATGGTCAGAATGCTCATGAGTGATGCAGATCCCGTCCAGCTCGCTTGTCTTTAATCCAACCTCGTTGAGCCCCTGCTCGATCCGCTTCGCGCTGATACCGGCATCGATCAGGATGTGGCTCTCCTCCGTTCCTGTGTAGATGCAGTTTCCACTGCTGCCGCTGGCGATACTAACAAATCTCATTCCAGAATCTCCTTCAGCTGTCGTTTGATATCGGACTCGTCCCCATTGTTGTCGATGACCCGGTCGCAGAGCGCGCGGTACTCTTCCTCCGATGCCTGTCTTTCGATGATATCCTCGCACTTTTCACGGCTGTAGCCCCGGTTTGCCATAAGGCGGATGATCCGGTTCTCCTTTGTGGTGTAGACATACCACAGCTCATCAAAGAGATCCTTCGGCGCGGTGTCAAAGACTGCCGCCTCGATGATCACAAGCTGCTCCTCAGCCGCTTCTGCTGCCTCTTTCATGGTCTTCCACACAAGCGGATGGATGATGGAGTTCATGGTCCTTAACGCATCCTTATTGCGGAAGATCACATCCGCCAGTGCCTTCCGGTCCACGGACCCGTCCGGGTCGAGAAATGAGGTTCCGAGGGCTTCCGTGACTTTTTTCAGTCCCTCGCTTCCCGGCTCCATGAGATCGTGGGCCACAAGATCCGCCAGAATGATCTTCGCTCCAAAATCCTCTTTCAATACCGCCAGCACACTGCTCTTTCCAGCGCCGACACCGCCTGTAATTCCAATAATTTTCTTCTTCTGTTCCATTTATTTCGCCTCAAACCAGTTCTTTCCGTCATGCATGTCGATCTCTAACTCCACCTTTAAGGATGCCGCATGATGCATCTCCTCGGACAGGATCTTCATAACTGTCTCCTTCTCGTCCTCTGCTGTCTCGATGAGAAGCTCATCGTGTACCTGCAGGATCAGTCTGGAGCGAAGATTCTCTCTTCTCAGTCTCTCGTCCACCCGGATCATGGCAATCTTGATGATATCGGCGGCGGTTCCTTGGATCGGGGAGTTCATCGCCACGCGCTCACCGAAGGATCGCTGCATAAAGTTCGAGGACTTTAATTCCGGTACCGGGCGGCGGCGTCCGAACATGGTGGTGACGTACCCCTGTTCCTTTGCGTGAGCCACAAGGCTGTCAAGAAATGTCTTGACCTGTGGGTAAGTCTCAAAATACCGCTCGATATACTCCATGGCCTCTTTTCTGGAGATGCTCAGGTCCTCGCTGAGCCCAAAGGCACTGATCCCGTACACGATCCCGAAGTTGACCGCCTTCGCGTTGCGGCGCTGCAGTGGTGTCACCTCGTTTAACGGGATATGGAATACCTGGGATGCCGTGATGGCGTGGATATCCTGGGCAGTCTTATAAGCCTCGATCAGGCGCTCATCGCCGGACATGTGGGCGAGAACGCGCAGCTCGATCTGGGAGTAGTCGGCATCCAGGAACAGGAATCCGTCCCGCGGCACAAAGACCTTCCGAATTTCCCTTCCAAGTTCCATGCGGATCGGGATATTCTGGAGGTTCGGCTCCGTACTGGAGATCCGTCCAGTCGCCGTGATCGTCTGGTTAAAGCGGCTGTGGATCCGGCCATCGTCTTTGATATATGTTCCCAGGCCGTCCGCGTAGGTGGAATTTAATTTTGTATACTGTCTGTAATCTAAGATCTTTCGGATCACCGGGTAATCCGGGGCGAGCTTTTCGAGGACATCTGCCGCTGTTGAATAACCGGTCTTTGTCTTTTTTCCGCCCTTGATCTGCATCTTCTCAAACAGGATCTCGCCTAACTGTTTCGGGGAGTTGATATTGAACTCCTGTCCTGTCATCTCCCAGATCTCCTTCTCGAGAACGGCGATCTGTTTCTTCAATTTCCCGCCGTAGGCGGTGAGTTCTTCCCGGCGGACCGCAATTCCCTCATCTTCCATGTGGAATAACGTATAGATCAGCGGAAGCTCGATATTCCGGTACAGGTCCTCCATTCCTTCTGCTGCCAGACGCTCTGAGAGCGGTTTCCCGGCGGCAAAAGCGGTGTATGCCATAAGTCCCGCCATGCGCGTAAAATTATCCTGTTCTTTCGCGCAGGCGTCCTTATAGGACATCTTTTTGATCAGGTCTGTCTTTGACGGGACCGTCATGCCGAGAACATCCCTCGCAATGTCATCGTACCCATAGGTGTCCTTTAACGGATTTAAAAGGTACGCCGCGACACCCGCATCGTAAACGGTATCCCCGTAGGAAAGCTTCGCAAACGGCAAAGAATGCTTGAGATCCAGCACCCAGGCATGGCCTGTGCGGCAGAGCTCTTCGTACTTTCCGGCGATATAGCTCTCCGTCATAAAACCTCCGACCAGGAAAATATAGCTTCCGGTCTCCTCAAAGCTTAAAGCGAGAGCTGTCACGGATCCGTTCTCCGCGAGAAGCTCCATACCGATGTGATCTTCTTTCTTTGCCTTTTCAAAGAGCGCGTCCGCCTCTGAGAAATCTTCCACGAGGACAAACTGCTTCTCCGGTCCGCCCTCATTCCTGATCCCCTCGCCGAATCTCGCTGCGATGGACTTGAACTCCAGACGCTTCATGCATTCGTAAGCTTCCGGCGTGTAGAGATTCTCCAGCTTCGCGTCCGCCATGGAAAACTCAATGGGGGCATCGACACAGATCCTTGCAAGCTTCAGGGAAAGCTCCGCAAGATCTCTGTGCTCCTCCAGCGCCTTTTTCGCGCGGGGCGGTTTCACCTCGTCGAGATGGGCATAGATGTTTTCCAGATTTTGATACTGCACAATGAGGCTTGTCGCCGTCTTCTCACCGATGGACGGAACCCCCGGGATATTGTCAGACTGGTCGCCCATCAGGGCCTTCACCTCGATAAACTGCTCCGGTGTTACCTGGTACTCCCGGATCACGTCCTCCGGGTAATAGTTGTGTACTTCTGTGGTTCCACGGCTTGTCTTCGGAAGACAGATCCGGATATGGGTATCGGAAAGCTGTAAAAGATCCCGGTCTCCGGAGAGGATCGTCACCTCATATCCGTCTTTCTGCTCACGTTTCGCGATGGTTCCAAGGATATCGTCCGCCTCATATCCCTCTTTTGTGAGGATCGGAACACCCATGGCCGTCAGAACTTCCTTCATAAGCGGTACCTGCTCGTGAAGCTCCTCCGGCATCGGTTTTCTTGTTCCCTTGTAGGCGTCGAACATCTTATGTCGGAAGGTCGGCGCTTTTAAGTCAAAGGCCACCGCCAGGTAGTCCGCTTTCTCCTCATCGAGAACCTTGAATAAGATATTTAAAAAACCATAGACCGCGTTCGTGTGGAGACCTTCCGAGTTTGTCAGGTTCGGCACTCCGTAGAACGCGCGGTTTAAGATGCTATGACCGTCGATCAGTACAAGTTTTTCCATGTTCACTCCTGTTTTCGATAATATTTAAAAGGATCTGTGATGATCCGTCAGACATCTCTTTATAGAAATCCAAACGTATTCCAGATCCGAAGCTGCAAAAGGATCATGACGATCAGAGCCATTCCAGTCAGCGTTGAGACTGCATAGGTTGTGATCTGAAACATGGAAATATGGCGCAGCGAACGGTAGGATTCTGCGACCTTTCGTTTCAGATCTCCCACGATATCGTATGTTCCATCCGCTTCATCCAGCTTTTTTAAACCCACATCCACCATATAGTGGATCTCCAGCTCCTCCCGGCAGTTCTCACAGGTATGGATATGGTCAAGAAAGTCTTCCAGTTCAGTCGGGGACAGTTCATCCTTCATATACGGGACCACCATTTTTTCTGCTTCCACACAGGTCATGGAACACGCCTCCTCTTATCAGAATTTCCTTTTATGCAAAAAAGACACGACCATCGTGAGAAAGTCATGTCTTTTCGTTTCTGCCGGCGGCCGGACTTGAACCGGCACGAAGTTACCCCCGTCAGATTTTGAGTCTGATGCGTCTGCCATTCCGCCACGCCGGCATATCTTCGCGGCTGTGTATTTCAACAGCCGCATATAATTCTATCATAAGAACATGAAAATTGCAAGGAGATTTTAGTGGTGGAACAGACGAATACCGGTGAATGCCATCGCCATTCCGTATTTATTGCACACATCGATCACATTGTCGTCACGGACAGATCCACCCGGCTGTGCGATATACTTTACGCCGCTCTTGTGGGCACGTTCGATATTGTCGCCGAACGGGAAGAAGGCGTCAGAGCCGAGGGCCACATCCTGCATCTTGTCGAGCCATGCGCGTTTTTCCTCTTTTGTGAATACCGGCGGTTTTTCGGTGAATACTTTCTGCCACTCACCGTCTGCGAGAACATCCATATACTCGTCCCCGATATAAACGTCAATGGCGTTGTCGCGGTCCGCACGTTTGATCTTGTCGATAAACGGAAGGTTTAATACCTGCGGAGCCTGACGGAGAAACCAGTTGTCTGCCTTCTGACCCGCAAGACGTGTACAGTGGACACGGGACTGCTGTCCTGCGCCGATACCGATGGCCTGTCCACCCTTCACGTAGCATACGGAGTTGGACTGGGTGTACTTTAAGGTGATCAGGGAGATCATAAGGTCGATCTTTGCGGAATCCGGGATCTCCTTGTTCTCTGTCACAACGTTTGATAAGAGATCCTTATCGATCTTTAAGTTGTTTCTTCCCTGCTCGAAGGTCACGCCAAATACCTGTTTGTGCTCGATCGGTGCCGGAACGTAGGACGGATCGATCTGGATCACATTGTATTTGCCGTTCTTTTTCTGTTTTAAGATCTCAAGAGCTTCCGGCTCATAGCCAGGAGCAATCACACCGTCGGAAACCTCACGCTTGATGAGTTTTGCGGTGTCAACGTCGCAGACATCGGAGAGGGAGATAAAATCACCGAAGGAGGACATGCGGTCCGCACCTCTCGCTCTCGCGTAAGCGGATGCAAGCGGGGAGAGATCGCCGAGGTCATCCACCCAGTAGATCTTTCTTAAAACTTCATCCATCGGAAGTCCCACAGCGGCACCGGCCGGAGAAACATGTTTGAAGGAGGTTGCTGCCGGAAGTCCGGTCGCCTCTTTTAATTCCTTTACAAGCTGCCAGCCGTTTAAGGCATCGAGAAGGTTGATGTAGCCAGGTTTTCCGTTTAATACGGTGATCGGGAGATCACTTCCGTCTTCCATGTACACACGGGACGGCTTCTGGTTCGGGTTGCAGCCGTATTTTAATTCCATTTCATTCATGATTTGTTTTTCTCCTTTTGATACGACTAGTGATTTTTATTTACGATTCTTGTCTCATACTTTCCGGTCTCGATATCAATGAATCTGACAAAGAGGGATACCTTGTTGTCCTCATTCAGGCTCTCCCATACATTCTTTGTGAAGCTGTCGATATCGCCCTCAATGGCAATGCGTTTCGGCTCACCCTCAAAGCTCGGAAGCGGATTTCCATCGTTCATGTAAGTGTGGATGAAACGTCCCTCACCGCTTAATGGCTTCTCATATGCGTATGTAAAGCGGCTGCAGCTCTCCGGGTTTCCATCACTGCTCTTTAAGATGGACATCGCAAAATTGTAGTTCCCGTTCTCAATGTGCATGATTCCGGAGATACGCGGAGTATAGTTCGGGCCGTCCGGCTCAAACTCGCGGCAGCGCAGGGACTGCTCGAAGGTCTGCTGGCGGTCCATTCCGTCGTAGATCGTATCTGTCTGGTCGCCATTTGTCACGATGGTCTTATTTCCGAGAACGCGCACCGGGGCGTAGATGATAAGGCTCGGGTCCTCTAATTTTGACGGATCAAACGCCTGAGTACGGATTCCTTCACCATCCTCTACAAAGACACGGTTGCGGCTGTTGCTGCTTCTTCCCATAATAAAATATGCGGTCACGGCTGTCTTTCCATCGGCTGATTTTCCGATCACGATTCCTCTTCCCGGATAAGAATTGTTTTTTAACTCCTCTGAAAGTGATAATAACTTCATGGAAGTACTCCTCCTGTTTTCGTATAAGATCACCGGAATTTGTACCGGCGACGGGTTTTAATTTTATGATAACATACTTCCTGCAGATTGAGTATTTAAAATTACTTATCAACGATCCCGGCGTTTTCTTATGAAATGCTTTCATTTATTTAAAAAAATCGTAATGTGGCGTTCATGTACAAGAGGCAGGTCTTCATGATATAATATAACTGTCTTAGAAAGATAAACCTGGTACCGGACAGGCTTTCTTCCATTCGCCTATTCCGGTGCCGCATTAAAATACGATAAAAGGAGCTGATCTTCTTATGAGAAAAAATCTTTATAAATTTGCCGCTTTGACAATGCTTGCCGCATTATCCATCACCGCATGCAAAAAACACGAGGCTGTGGACATCTCTGGAATTCATACGTCCGCTGCGGAGACCATGGCGGAAACTACTTCCAATGAAACAAAGGCTGATCCGGCAGCAGACAATTCAAAAAGTGACTCCTCAAAAACGGATGCTTCAAAAGCCGGATCTTCTGAGGTCGAGACGCAAAAGGATTCCAACGCCTCCGACGCGTTAAGCGTGAAATCGAAGATCGCGACCGAAAAGACCGGAAAGGTCTCCATCGAATACCCGATCCTCTCCAATCTCCGTGATGCATCCATGACCCAGGCCGTCAATGAGCTTTTAAAGAAAGAGGCGACCTCGATCATCACTGCCTGGGAACTGGACACCGAAAAGGATGAGGTTTCCATCAACTGTGATCTGGTATCCCTCGATAAAAACAAGGCGGTATTTACATTCCACGGAATGGTAAACGTTGCAGAAACAGCCCATCCGTCAAATGTGCGCTATGCCGTCTCTGTGAACTTAAATACAGGATCACCAATCGGTCTGACTGCGTATGCAGATGCGGATTCCATCGCGGAATATCTTTCTTCCGATAACGTTGTGGTGGTAGAACCGGCGGACACAGCAGCTGAAGTAAAGGATTCCATCAAGTCCAGTGGAAAAGAACTCTGGCAGACGGTGTTTGCAGAATGTGATTTTACTTCCGTAAAGGACGGGACATTCCCACAGGCGTTTTCCTACGAAAAAGACGGAGATATCTACCTGATCGTTCCGGTGAGCCATGCGGCGGGTGATTATGCCCTTGTAAAATATTCACCGGAAACAAAATAACAATAGATGATCTGAGAAACGATCCGGTTGATTTCTATCCTGCGTTTTGGTATGATAAAGGGAAGGAAAAAACATGATCTGCCAATCGGTCTATAGGCTTTGGCAG
Source organism: Clostridium sp. AF28-12 (assembly GCF_003435225.1). Classification (NCBI taxonomy): domain Bacteria; kingdom Bacillati; phylum Bacillota; class Clostridia; order Eubacteriales; family Clostridiaceae; genus Clostridium; species Clostridium sp. AF28-12. The sequence goes on from NZ_QWGJ01000003.1 coordinate 99,828, forward strand.
ATCACAGAAAGGCTGGTATCTATTAATGGAAAATGTAACGTATATTGACCACCCGCTGGTTCAGCACAAGATCTCCATGTTAAGAAAGAAGACCACAGGAACAAATGAGTTCCGTACTCTTGTTGAGGAGATCGCAACTCTGATGGGATATGAGGCACTCCGCGATCTCCCTCTGGAGGACGTTGAGGTCGAGACTCCGATCGAGACCTGTATGACTCCGATGCTTGCCGGTAAGAAACTTGCGATCGTTCCGATCTTGCGCGCAGGTCTTGGAATGGTAAACGGTGTCCTTTCCCTCGTTCCGTCCGCAAAGATCGGTCATATCGGTCTCTACCGCGACGAGGAGACCCATGAGCCGCACGAATATTTCTGCAAACTCCCGAATCCGATCGAGCAGAGAACGATCGTTGTCACAGATCCGATGCTCGCAACCGGCGGTTCAGCAGTCGCTGCGATCGACTTTATCAAGCAGCACGGCGGAAAACACATCAAATTTATGTGCATCATCGCTGCTCCGGAAGGAGTAAAGAAGCTTCATGAGGCACATCCGGATGTGCAGATCTATGTCGGCCATCTCGACCGTGAATTAAACGAGAACGCATACATCTGCCCGGGTCTTGGAGATGCCGGTGACCGTATTTTTGGAACGAAATAATTTAGGATTATAGGTTCCCATACTAAAAATAAAACCACGATATTTGTTAAAAACTCAACATATGAGTTTCTAGATAAATATCGTGGTTCTTTTAGTTTAATAATTGCATGGATCCTTCATTTGCAGCATCTTTTTTTCAGTTATCAATTATTCCAGCACCTTCTTAGCGATCTCTCCCTGTTTCTTATAGATGGAATTCCCATCCACGCACCCGCGGACGCTGGATAACGGGTAGATATTGCAGTTCCTTCCAATAACAGTTCCTGGATTCAGAACAGAACCGCAACCGATTTCCACGCAGTCACCGAGCATCGCACCAAATTTCTTGATCCCGGTCTCGATATCGCCGTCCTCCGCATGGACCTTCACGAGAAGTTTGTCGGACTTCACGTTTGAGGTGATGGAACCGGCTCCCATGTGGGCGCGGTAGCCTAAGATGGAATCTCCCACATAGTTGTAGTGCGGAACCTGGACCTTATCGAACAGGATCACATTTTTTAACTCCGTGGAGTTTCCAACGACGGCTCCCTCTCCGACTAAAGCATTTCCCCGGAGGAACGCGCAGTGGCGGACCTCTGTGTCCTTTCCGATAATGATATTCTCGCCGAGAAATGCACTCGGCATCACCCTTGCGGTCTTATGGACCCATACGGTCTCCCCGCGCCTCTCGTACTCATCCTCCGGGAGTGTCTTTCCGAGTTCGAGGATAAACTCTTTAATATGGGCAAGTGCCTCCCACGGGTAGGTAAACTGGCGGAGGAAATCCGCAGCCTGGGTGTGGAAAAGGTCATAAAGATCGACGATCTTAGTCTCTTCTTTTTTCATAATGATTCTCCAATCTGCCATCTTGCCAGACAGCATTTATTTACGGCTGGACCGCCGAAAGCATTTTCGATAAGCTTTTTGCAAACGGCTGCAGCATTAAAACAGATCTGTTGCTATTTTTTATAGAACTGAGCCGCAGCGTCAAAATACGGCCGCAGCATATAGGCGTTGTTCGTCTGCTTGACACCGTTTGTCCTGAGCGTCACAAAACGCTCCAGCTTTTCCATGTACTCATCCGGCGTGATGGTTCCCTCCGCCACGTAAGTGAGGCCTTTTTCCCAGCTTGCCGTGAGTTCCGGATTCAGGAGCTGCCGCATGGACGCCTGGCAGACATCGAAGACAATCTCCCCGAGAAGTGTCGGCGTGATGACCTGGGTCTTCTTCGCCAGTGCCAGATACTTGATGTTGAACAGCTTTTTTAAGATCTCCGCCCGGGTGGCGCTCGTTCCGATGCCGCTTCCCTTGATCTGGGCCCGCAGGTCCTCATCATCGATGAGCTGGCCCGCGTTCTCCATGGCAAGGATCATGGAACCGGAGGTGTAGCGCTTCGGCGGAGATGTCTCGCCTTCCTTGATATCAAATTTTAAAAGCTTTAATTTCTGTCCTTTTTTCAGGCCGGACAGCATGGCAAGAAGATTCTTTGCCTTCTCATCATGACCTGGATCCAGTTCTTCCGCCTGGTTTTCCTGTCCTGCGCCGGAATTTTCACCCCGGCTGTTTCCAGAATTTTCCATTTTTTTCTTGGACGGGACGTTCGCAACCTCCAGGTATCCCGCCTCCGCAAGGACCTTATATGCCGCAAAGAACTGTTCTCCCTGCTTTTCAATCCGCAGGGAAAACTTCTGGTAGACTGCAGGTGGATAAAAAATGCTTAAAAAACGCCGTCCGATCAGCTCATACACCTTTGCAGCCAGCGGGTTGAGACTTCTCAGTGCTCCAAATCCCTGCCCCGTCGGTATGATGGCGTAGTGGTCGGTGATCTGCTTATCGTTCACATACTTTGTCCGAGCGATCAGCTTCCAGGTTCCGCTGTCCAGCGCCTTCGCGGCAAAGTCCGCGAGAGGCCCGAAATTCCGGAGTCCGCCGATATTCCTATAGATCTCCTTCGCCACCGCAGTGGAGAGAACTCTGGCGTCCGTTCGAGGGTAAGTCACCAGCTTTTTCTCATAGAGCTCCTGGATGATCTTTAAGGTCTCATCCGGGCTGATCTTGAACATCTTCGAACAGTCGTTCTGGATCTCCGCAAGGTTATATAAAAGCGGCGGATTTTTCGTCTCTTTTTTCTTATCCAGGGCGATGAGCGTTCCTTCCATCGGGTCGGCGCTTAAAAAGCGGATCAGCTCCTCCGCTGTCCTATGCTCTTTAAATCCGTTTTCCTTATAAAGCGCCGGTGTGCCGAAGTATCTGGAGCCTTCCACCGCTCTCCATTCCGCCTCGATGACCGCGGTCTCATGATCCGGGACATCGAAGGAACCGATGACGCGGTAGAACGGGGTCTTCACGAATTCCCGGATCTCCCGCTCCCTGCGGACCACCATGCCGAGGACACAGGTCATCACACGGCCGACGGACAGTACCGCCCGCTTTTCCCTCAGGTAGGACGCCACCGATGGGCCGTATCTTAAGGTGAGCACCCTGGAAAAATTGATACCCATCAGGTAATCTTCTTTTGCTCTAAGATATGCGGAGGCTGCAAGGTTGTCGTACTCCGCAAGGTCCTTCGCCTCCCGGACGCCCCGGAGTATCTCATCCTCGGTCTGGGAGTCGATCCAGACACGGCGGCGGTTCTTTCCCTTTACCCCGGCCATCTGCTCCACCAGGCGGTAGATGTACTCTCCTTCACGCCCGGAGTCAGTGCAGACATAGATCGTGTCCACGTCCGACCGGTTTAAGAGCCCGCTCACGATCTTAAATTGTTTTTTTACATCGTCGATCACCTGGTATTTGAATGTCTTCGGGAGAAACGGCAGGGTTTCCATGCTCCAGCGTTTCAGGGCCGGATCGTAGGCATCCGGGTAACTCATGGTCACCAGATGACCCACACACCAGGTCACGATAGCCTGGTCAGACTCAATATATCCGTCTCCTTTTCTCCCGGAAACCTTTAGCGCCTTTGCAAATTCCTGTGCGACGCTGGGCTTCTCGGCGATAAATAGTGCTTTTCCCATGAAACCTCTTTCCTGTTTATATTGACTTCACAGCTGCTATTTTTTCTTCTGCGGGAGCTCCGATAAAAGAACTGCCGCGAACATCAGCGCACATCCGGCCAACATCTTTCCTGTCAGTACATCCTTTAAAAAGATCACGGAAAACAGAGTTCCGAACACCGACTCCATGGAAAGAAGGATCGCCGATGTAGATGCGCTCAGATATTTCTGTCCGCTGTTCTGTAAGAGATAAGCCACTGTGGTGGAGAAGACTGCCAGGTATAGCAGTCCCCCGATCAGAGACTTATCCATCAGGACCGTGAAATCAAAGGATCCGTCAAGAAACGGTGCGCAGATCCAGTTGAAAATAGCTGCTGCAAGGATCTGGATCACCGTCAGGGCGATCGGGTCGTGGCATTCTGTAAACTTGTCGATAAATACCATGTGAACCGCAAACATCAGACCGCAGACCAGCGTCAGAAAATCTCCGTAATTGATCGAGAGATCTCCCTGCAATGACAAAAGCGCAAGACCGATGACCGCGAGAAACGCGGCGGCGATATTCCGGCCTGTAGGTCTCTTTTTACTGACGATCCGGTAGAGGAACGGCACGATGATGACATACAGCGTTGTGATAAAAGCATTCTTGCTTGCTGTCGTGTGCTTCAGACCGTAGGTTTGGAACTGATAGGACAGGCAGAGAAAAGCGCCTAAGATCACGCCGCAGAGGACCGTCTCCCGGTCTGCTTTCATCATATTTTTATGGAACAACAGGGCGAGCAGTACCGCGGACATGGAAAAGCGGACCGCCAGAAGGTATGTCGGCGGGATCACATCCACAGAATTTTTCATAACCACGAAGGCAAATCCCCAGATCATCGTCGTAAGGATCAGTCCCATGGATGCCAGGATCTTGATGCTGCGTTCACTTAAATTATTCATATCAATAATTCCTTAGTAGTTTTATGCAAAGCAAAAATCTCATCGGCGCAGCCGATCTGGAATGGATTTTTACTTGTAACCATGAAGGTACTGAATCGTTGTCATTATTTTTCATAAATATAAAAACGATATCCTGTCGCAGACGTCCACTCTTTCCCTGCCTTTACGATCGGTGATGGGAAGTGCGGTTTGTTGACAGCATCCGGGAAGTTCTGGGTTTCAAAGCAGAATGCGGTCCTTGCATGGTAGAACGCACCTTTCTTTCCTTTCTCCTGCTCAAGCCAGTTAGCAGTATAGAACTGCACGCCCGGCTGGTCTGTATAGACATCCATTGCTCTGCCGCTCTCCTCGGAGAAGATCTGCGCGGCAAGTCCGAAGTCGCCGCGGACATGGGAGAGACACCAGTTATGGTCGTATCCACGTCCCATGACAAGCTGGTCGAAATTCTCATCGATCCGATCCCCGATCACATGGAAATCCGTGAAATCCATCGGAGTTCCCTTTACCGGGCGGATCTCTCCAGTTGGGATCGATGTCTCATCGGACGGGGTGTAAAAATCTGCAAGAATTCGAGCTTTGTGGTCAAGGATGGAACCTCCGTTATTGCCGAGGAGGTTGAAATATCCATGGTTTGTCAGGTTCACCGGTGTGTCCGCATCGGAAAGGACACGGTATGTCAGCGTCAGCATATCCTCGTCGGTCAGCGTATATGTGACGGATACGATGGCATTTCCCGGATATCCCTGATCTCCGTCCGGGCTCAGAAGTGTGAAGGTGACAGCGTTTTCCGCCTCTTCCTTCGCGTTCCAGAGACGCGCGTCATAGTAATCCAGACCACTGTGCAGGTTGTTCGGGCCATTGTTCACCGCCAGGGTATACTCTTTTCCATTCAGGGAGAACTTTCCCTTCGCGGTGCGGTTTGCGATCCGGCCCACAACAGATCCGAAATGCGGACCATTGTTTAAATAACCAGCCGCGTCGTCAAATCCCAGCATCACATCGTCCATACCCCCATTTTTATCCGGAACGACCATGCGGACCCAGACGGCGCCGAGATCTGTGATGGATGCCTCGAGACCATTTTTATTTGTGATGGTGTAGAGACTTACCTCTCTTCCATCCGGCATTTCCCCAAAGTATTCTTTTTTCAATGACATAAAAATACCTCCTCAGTTTCGATCCTTATGAATAAGTACCACTGATACGAAACAGCATCAGGCCATATACAGGTATATGTACTGATTCGCTGTCCGCGTAAAAAGGACCCGCACAAATAGCGGGCCCATGATTTACGTTCTGATCGACAGATGATAACCGATATCCGTCGATATTATTTTGCAGAAATATATCCCTGCTTTGTGAGAAGCTCTGCGCAGAGGACGGCTCCGCCTGCAGCACCGCGGACGGTGTTGTGGGACAGACCGATAAACTTCCAGTCATAGACGGTGTCTTCTCTTAAGCGGCCGATGGATACGCCCATTCCCTTCTCGAAATCAACGTCCAGCTTAACCTGCGGACGGTTGTCCTCTTCCATATACTGGATGAACTGCTTCGGTGCGCTCGGAAGCTCTAACTCCTGCGGAAGTCCCTTGAAGTTTACAAGCTTTTCAATGAGCTGTTCCTTGGAAGCTTTCTTTCTGAATTTTACGAATACAGCAGCTGTGTGGCCGTTTAATACCGGTACCCGGACGCACTGGCATGTGATTACCGGCTCTTTTGCCTTTACGATCACGCCGCCCTCTAAGTGACCCCAGATCCTAAGCGGCTCCTGCTCACTCTTCTCTTCCTCGCCGCCGATGTACGGGATCACATTCTCTACCATTTCCGGCCAGTCCTTAAAGGTCTTTCCTGCTCCGGAAATAGCCTGATATGTAGTAGCGACTACCTCGTACGGCTCGAACTCTCTCCACGCACTGAGTGCCGGAGTGTAGCTCTGGATCGAGCAGTTCGGCTTTACTGCGATAAATCCGCGGGTCGTGCCGAGTCTCTGCTTCTGGAACTTGATCACCTCAAAGTGATCCGGGTTGATCTCCGGGATTACCATCGGAACATCCGGTGTCCAGCGGTGAGCGCTGTTGTTGGAAACCACCGGAGTCTCTGTCTTCGCGTAAGCTTCCTCGATAGCGCAGATCTCTTCCTTTGTCATATCAACGGCGCTGAATACGAAATCAACGGTCTTGGATACCGCATCCACGTCATTTACATTCATAACAACTAAATTTTTAACTTTTTCCGGCATCGGAGTCGTCATTTTCCAGCGTCCTCCAACTGCCTCCTCATATGTTTTTCCTGCAGAACGCGGGCTGGCTGCCACGGTCGTCACTTCGAACCATGGATGATTCTCAAGGAGAGAGATAAATCTCTGTCCTACCATACCTGTTGCTCCAAGGATACCAACTCTAAGTTTCTTTTCCATCACACATATCTCCTCATCTCAGCCCGTCAGCCGGTATCAGCTGCCAGCCTGCCATTTTCCACCCGTCGCGGACATATGTCTCTATGCGCAACACTTGTGTTGTTGTCTATCCTAACTCAAAACGACAAAAAATGCAAGTGTTAAATGCCATTGCAGAACTGTAACGATTAAAGAATCTCAAGAGCTACGTGGATCATATCCGCAAAAGATGTTTCTCTTTCTTCTGCAGTAGTCTTCTCGCCTGTCACCATAGAGTCAGATACGGTCAGAATGGAAAGTGCACGAGCCTTTGACAGTGCCGCATTCGCGTAGAGAGCTGCTGTCTCCATCTCCACTGCAAGGACACCCATATCGGCAAACTGGAGTCCCTCGTGTTTTTTCTTCTCCGGCTCGTAGAAAAGATCGGAGGTCAGCACGTTTCCGACGTGATACGGGAGGTTTTCCTGTTCTGCATGGAAGACAGCCTTGATCAGAAGGCCAAAGTCCGCAATCGGTGCGAAATCGCCCGGAAGACCGAATTCTCTTACATAGTTTGTCTGTGTGCAGGCACCCATCGCGAATACAAGATCACGGATATGGACATCTTCAGAAATTGCTCCGGTCGTGCCTACACGGATCAGCGTCTTAACACCGTATCCTTCGATCAGTTCATGAGAATAAATTCCGATAGACGGACAGCCCATTCCTGTTCCCATGACAGAAACAGGTTTGTCGCGGTAAAATCCGGTGTAGCCGAACATATTTCTTGTAGCATTGAACTGTTTCGCACCGGCAAGGAAATTTTCAGCTATAAATTTTGCGCGGAGCGGATCACCCGGAAGTAAAATAGACGGCGCAATCTCGCCTTGTTTTGCGGCAATATGAGGTGTAGGTATATTCATATGATTTCTCCTTTTCAGCGGACAGGATCTGTCCGAACCATGGTTTTCAGTTTTATTATGTCACGAGCATCTTTCAGCTATCTCTATTATAACCTAACTTTCGTTCCTTTTCCAGCCCTCTTTGCTGCTTTCAGCCGGTTGAGGGCAACTTCTTTTCCTTTATAATCCGCGGTTCCGTCCATATCCGGCAGATATACATGTTCCAGCGTATCTTCCTTTTCCAGCCGGATTCCGCAAACACCGCGGCTGTTCTTTTTGAGCTCCGGGATTTCCTCCATCTGGAACTTTAAGAACATTCCGCCAACGGTCTGCAGGACTACGTCGCGGGTTCCGTCGATCTCTGTGCCGATCTCGCGGATCTCCGTAAGTTTATCCCCTTCTGCCAGCTTTGTTGCCACAACAGTCCTGTTTGCTGTTACAAACTCCTCACCCGGGACGATCTTCACCGCCGCCTGAGCCGTCGCAAACAGGAATTTCTTACCGGTAAATCCGGATGCCGGAAGCATAAAGAGGATCGTCTCCGTCTTCCCATCAAATTTGCTGACGTTCTCGATGGGGATTCCCTTGTCTTTCATCTTCAGTGTCGGGAACTCCGCAACCTTCACCTGGTACATGTTTCCGGTATCTGAGAACATGCAGAGCTTATCGTCCGTCATCACCGGAAGTACCCGGACATTCTCGCTGTCCACGGTCTCCTGGTTTCTCTCGTAGATGGAGCGGTCCATGGTCTTGCAATAGCCGAAGCGGTCCATGACGAAAATCACTTCCTTCGCCTCTTCCTTCGCCTCCACGTAAACCATCTCTTCGCCGTCCTCGATGAGTGTCCTTCTCGGTTCTGCGAACTCTGCCTTGATGGAGTCAAGGTCTTCCTTGATCACCACATCCATATTCTTCTGGTTGGAAAGAATATGCTTATATTCACGGATTTTCCGCAATGTCTCCTTGTATGCTTTCTGGAGCGCGAGGATCTCAAGACCGATGAGCTTGTAGAGACGCATCTCCAGGATCGCTGTCGCCTGGCGTTCGGTAAAATGAAGCTTCTTCGCGTCCGCCTCAAAGCCCGGCACACGGAACTTGATCTTCTCCGTATTTCCGGTCATCAGGCATTCCTTTGCGTCCTTCATGTTCTTTGATCCCCGGAGAACGGCGATAATGAGGTCGATCACATCGCATGCCTCGATGAGCCCTTCCTGAACTTCCTTCTTCTCCATTTCCTTCTGGAGAAGAACATTGTACTTCTTCGTCATGTTCCGGTACTGGAATTCCAGGAATGTATTCAAGATCTGCTTAAGGTTCATGGTCTCCGGGCGTCCATCGTCAATGGCAAGCATGTTGACACCGTAAGTGTCCTCGAGCTTTGTCTTTTTATAGAGGACCGCCTTGATCTTATTGACATCCGCGTCCTTCTTTAACTCCAGGACAATGCGGATCCCCTCTTTATTTGACTGGTTTGAAATGTCCACCACATCGGTGAGCTTCCTCGTCTCAACGAGATCTGCCACATCCATGAGGAACTTGTTGATTCCCGCGCCGACCATTGTGTACGGGATCTCCGTGATCACCAGTTTGTCTCGGTCTGCCTTTCTTCTTCCGAGTTCCACCTCGATCTTTCCGCGGAGCTTGATCTTTCCAGCACCAGTCTCGTAGATCTGTAAAAGATCACTCTTATTTGCGATGATCCCGCCGGTGGGGAAATCCGGTCCCGGCATATACTGCATCAGCTCTTCAACGGTGAGAAGACGGTTATCGATATAGGCCTTTACCGCGTCGATAACTTCCCCTAAATTGTGGGTCGGAATGCTGGTGCTCATGCCGACAGCGATTCCCTCCGCACCGTTTACGAGAAGGTTCGGCACGCGGACCGGGAGGACCTCCGGCTCTTTTTCCGTCTCATCGTAGTTGGCGACGAAATCTACGGTCTTATCGAGATCTTTTAAGTAGACCTCCTCCGCAAATTTCTTTAAGCGTGCCTCAGTGTATCGCATGGCAGCTGCGCCGTCACCCTCTATGGAGCCGAAATTTCCGTGTCCGTCCACCAGAGCCATTCCCTTTTTAAAGTCCTGGGACAGGACAACTAAGGTCTCGTAGATAGAGCTGTCGCCGTGTGGGTGGTATTTACCCATGGTATCGCCCACGATACGTGCCGACTTTCTGTGGGGCTTATCGTGATCTAAGTGAAGCTCACTCATATCGTAGAGAACACGGCGCTGTACCGGCTTTAAACCGTCTCTGGCATCCGGGATCGCACGGGAGGTGATGACGCTCATGGAGTAGTCCAGATAGCTCTTCTGCATTTCCTCCGAATATTCAGTTCGCAATATTTTTTCAGACATGGTAAACTCTCCTTCTATGCGTCGATCTCCGCCTCATCGGCATGATCATAGATAAATTTCTTTCTCGGCGGAACGTCGCTTCCCATCAGAAGCTCCGTCACTTCACTTGCCATCCGGGCATCTTCGATCTCCACCCGTTTTAAGACGCGGTTCTCCGGGTTTAGCGTCGTCTCCCAGAGCTGATCCGCATCCATCTCACCGAGACCTTTGTAGCGCTGCAGCGTAAAGTCCCCGGCGTGGCTCTTCTTATATTCTTCTAGCGCCTTGTCATCGTAGAGATACCGCTCTTCTCCGCGTTTCGGAACTACCTTATAGAGCGGCGGCATCGCGATGTAAACATGTCCGTCGTAGATCAGTTCCGGCATGAAGCGATAGAGAAATGTTAACAGCAATGTGTCGATATGGCTTCCGTCCACATCGGCATCGGTCATCAGGACGATCTTATCGTATTTCAATTTCGTGATATCAAAGTCATTTCCATATCCCTCAGAGAATCCACAGCCGAAGGCATTGATCATAGTCTTGATTTCAGCGTTTGCCAGGACCTTATCCATAGACGCTTTCTCCACGTTTAAGATCTTTCCGCGGATCGGCAGGATCGCCTGGAACTGTCGGTTCCTTCCCATTTTTGCAGAGCCGCCGGCAGAATCTCCCTCGACGATGAAGATCTCACACTTTGACGGGTCACGACTCTCACAGTTTGCAAGCTTTCCGTTGCTGTCGAAGGAGAACTTCGACTTGGAGAGCATATTTGTCTTCGCCTTCTCCTCCGCCTTGCGGATCTTTGCGGATTTCTCCGCACAGGCGATGATTGCCTTTAAGGTGTCGAGATTTCGGTCGAAAAACCTTTCCAGCTCGTCTCCAGTCATGGTGAACACAGCCTTTGTCGCATCGGCGCTGGCAAGCTTTGTCTTTGTCTGTCCCTCGAAGATCGGATCCGGGTGTTTCACCGCCACAACGGCCGTCATGCCGTTTCTTGTGTCAGCGCCGGTAAAGTTGCTGTCCTTCTCTTTTAAAATGCCGAGTTCCCTCGCGTAGGAGTTGATCAGCTGGGTGAATTTCGTCTTGAATCCCACCAGGTGGGTTCCGCCCTCCTGGGTGAAGATATTGTTGCAGAATCCGAGAATATTCTCCTCGAAGGCGTCAACGAACTGGAACGCCACCTCCACCTCGATCTGGTCCACACTGCCTTTAAAATACACCGGCTCATGAACCGGCTCTTTTCCGTTGTTTAACTCGCGGACATAGGCAATGATCCCATCCGGCTCGTGGTAGGTGATCATCTCCTCCTCACCGGCGCGTTTGTTCACATAGTGGAGCGCCAGGTTCGGGTTTAAATAGGCGGACTCATGAAGACGGCTCTTTAACCACTCCGCCTTAAATTTCGTCTTCTCGAAGATCGTCGGATCCGGCAGGAAGTTGATCTCTGTTCCTGTCTCCTTTGATTTTCCGATCACAGGAAGAAGCCCATCCTTCAGTTCGATCACCGGATGTCCCTTTTCATACTCATCATAATATACTTTTCCATCCCTGGAAATTTTTACCTTCATCCGGTCAGACAAGGCGTTTACGACGGAAGAACCGACGCCATGAAGTCCGCCGCTGGTCTTATAGGAATTATTATCGAATTTTCCGCCTGCATGAAGCGTGGAGAGAACCACACGTTCCGCGGACACGCCTTTTTTGTGCATCTCCACCGGGATTCCCCGTCCGTTATCCTTTACGGTACAGGACCCATCCGCCTCCAGCGTTACCGTGATCTCCGTACAGAATCCAGCCAGGTGCTCGTCCACCGCGTTGTCGACGATTTCATATATCAAATGGTTTAAGCCCTTTGTTCCAACGCCACCGATGTACATTCCGGGACGCTTGCGGACTGCCTCCAGTCCTTCCAGTACGGTAATACTGTCAGCATTATACTGTGCTTTCGCCATGTAAAGACCTCCAATACAAGTCATAAACTGCGGCAGGAAAGCTTCCCCGCCGCAGCTTTGTTTTATTTTTCATACTGCTGCGTATATGCCGCAGCCACGTTTCTCAGTCAAGCTTTTCCTATTATACACTTAAATCTTCCAGATTTGCAAGCGTTTTCTATCGAACATATATTCGAATTATAGTTTTGTGTCGAAAAACATCCTGGAGCATGCGGTCCCAGCAAGCTTTTTCAAACGGTTTTTCGGAAGAAAAAAGCCTGCGGGATCGCTCTCCCACAGGCACATATTTACTTAAATTTTAAACTCCTCCGAACCGAAGCACAACTCCGATCACCGCAGATGCCGCAATAAACGCAACCGGATGGAGTCCTTTCGTCTTTTTGCAGACTGCCGTGAAATAATAAAGTACTGCAAGAAGAACGATACTGCGGATGCTGATCAGGTCTGTGATCTTTCCGCTTGCCGCAAAAGCGTCCTTGTGAAGAAGAACCAAGGACAGAACGGAAAGTCCTGCTGCCGCGATCAGACCTGTTGATGCCGGGCGGAGTCCGTAGAAAGCGTTCTGAACATACTTGTTTGTCTTGAACGCCTTTAAGAATCCGGCAATGATCAGGATCACGATAATGGATGGTGTGATCAGACCGAGTGTAGCAATTACTGCACCAGCAGGACCGGCTGTTGTAAATCCAACGTAAGTTGCCATGTTGACGCCCATCGGACCTGGTGTGGACTCGGAGATCGCCACCATGTCCGCAAGCTGTCCGTAGGTGAACCAGCCTGTCTTATCGGAGATATTGTAGAGGAACGGGAGCGTCGCCATCCCGCCGCCGATTGCAAAGAGACCAGCTTTAAAAAACTCAAAGAAAAGTCTGACAAAGATCATCATTTGGAAGCAGCCTCCTTATTCTTTAAGATAATTCCTGCAGCAGCCGCAAGGATAACGAACACGATCGGGGAAAACTCTGTAAGTGTGGAGCCGAGGATCACAAGCAGGCAGATCACTAATGTCGGCTTATCCACAACTGCCTTTTTCCAGAGTTTGACCACCGCGTTGAAGATCAGGACACAAACGCAGACACGGATACCCGCAAAGGCGTTCTGTACGATCGCGAGATGCGCAAAGTTCTGGATAAATGCTGCGATGACCGTGATAATGATCAGGGACGGGAATACAACGCCCAGAGTCGCGACGATACCGCCAATGGAGCCGGCAAGTCCCTGTCCGACAAAGGTCGCCGTATTTACCGCGATAATGCCCGGGGTACACTGGCCGATCGCGTAATAGTCCATAAGTTCCTCTTCTGTTGCCCAGTGTCTCTTCTCAACGACCTCTCTCTGGAGGATCGGAAGCATCGCGTATCCACCGCCAAAGGTAAGACCGCCGATTCTGGCAAACGTAAGGAAGAGATCAAGTAACTGATTCATGTGTTTTCTCTCCTTTATTCCAAAGTCTTGTTCTATCATATCTCAAAGACAAAAAAAAGGCAAGAAAAAGGGTGTAAGAATTGCCTTTTTCTTGCCTTATCATGCATGTTTATGCATTTTCTTTGCACTTATTCCTCATCCGGTGTCAGACCGTTTAAGAGGTTTAATACGATGTTGTTGTCAACGACCATGATCATGTTGGATCCATCAAGCTGCACATAGCGGTATGTCTGATCCGGATTTGCGTATGTTCCGACATAAATCGTGAGAGACTTCTTCTCACCATTTACAGTGAGCTCCGCCTGGAATGTAATGCGGGTATCTGTTGTCAGGTCAGCATTAGCAAGTTCCTGATTTAAAATATGGTAGCTTGCATAGTCGAACGGTTTGAGATTGCTGATTCCGTCTGCGATGGTCGTCATGACCTCTGTATCAGAGTTCTTGTAGGACGTTGTCTTACCGTCCATGGTGATGGACACGTTCTGAAGATCAGCTGCTGTAACCTGAATATCCAGTCCCTCGCGGACAACCAGGGTATCATAGTCGAATACCAGGGAGTCTACTGTGGATGCTTTTACGAGATAGATATTTTTCTCATCGGAGAGATAGTAATTTCCGTCTGCATCCTTGTTTCCGATGCTCAGAGTGATCTCACCTTTTTCGCTGTCGGTGATCGTCACAGTGTATACCGGATTTCCCATACCATAGTCAGATGCGGTATCAGCACTGTCAATTTCAGAGATCGCATGAAGATTCAGGAAATTCTGTGCCATCGCCTCAAATTTTTCCTGGTTTAACGGGATCGCGGAATCCATGGCATCCAGCCATACACCGTCTTTTTTCTTAAAGATCATATCGGTGTCGGAACTGGAGTAGTCAAAATCGATCGGTGCATTTAATGCATAAACTTCAATGTCCGCACCAGAGAAATCCGGTTCTACAACGTCATCTCTAATCTCGGAGATTTCCACCTTCGGGGATCCTGATTCCTTTGTGCCGGAAGAAGAACAGCCGGTAAGTCCTGCCGAAAGTGCTGCTGTCAGGAGCAGCGCTCCTAATAATACATGTTTTTTCATATCTGGTAATCCTCTCATTGTTAATTGGTTTGTTGGCGAAAGCACGCTCACTATACCACAATTCGCACCTATGGTGCTGACCGCTGCTAACGCAGCTATTGTGGTCCAGTTCGCCGTTCGTCAGAAGCATGCAAGCCTGCTCCTGACTCACTTATCGCTCACTATATCATACCCCTGTGTACTTTTTGTGAATTTGATTCTTATTTCTTCGGAAATTGCTCCCAGGCTGCCATCAGATCTCATCTGCCGCCGGTGCGTCCCCTAAAAAATGGATCTTATCGGATACTTTTGTTCCAAATGCCGTTGTATAGATATCGAGATATTCCTCATACGGGCATGGCTGACCATTTGAAAGCATCTCCATCTCCGTCCCCCAGAGATCGATGTAGTACGGCAGCATCGTAAACCCATTCCGCAGATAGAACTTTTTCCGGCGTGTGCGGAGAGCCAGTTCCTCTTCATCCTCACATTTCGTGCTCTCGATCTCAATGATGATCCTCATGCCTTGATATCTCTCACGGAGCGCCTGAAGTGCCGCAGAGCCGGCTCCATGCCCCCGCACTTCATCCGCGATGGCAAAATAGTCAAGAAGTACCCGGTCTCCCGCCTTCGCCATGATGGCAAGACCAAGAAACCTATTATTCTCTTCCAGGGAAAGGATCTCCACCAGCCCTGTCCCCTGCCCGGAAACGATCATGGAGAAAGGTTTCTTCTCGCTGGCGGGAAATGCGGTCTCATAGAGGGCATGGACCTCATCAAGGCGTTTCCCTGAAAATACCTGTTTTAATTTAACTGACATACTTTATTCCTTCTCACTTATCTGATATACCTGCAATATCGTCCCTGCCGCGTATCTGTGATCACTTATTATCCAGTTTTATCCCAGCAAGTGCCATCGCGGACACGTTGTTCACCAGGTCCGCCAGAGTCACAAGATGTCCCAGTGCCCAGGTAACGATATATTTGCCCCTCCCAGAAGTGTTTTCACCTGTTTATTCCTCTCCACTCTCAAACATCAGACGGAACAGACGTTTTCCGCCTTCCGTTCGGAATATTCTCTCAAATACACTCTTCTGGGTGTCCGGTGTGGATCCATCCTCGAAGAGATTGACGAGGAAATCCGCCTCCACAAGGATCTGGTAGTCCATTCCATCGATATTATCGTATGTGTGGTGATGTCCTACCAGATAGCAGACACGGTCGATGACCTCCAGGGGCCAGGAAAGGGCTGTCAGCATGGTCCGCGCCTCGCCCGGTCCCTCCATCTCCTGGTATTTTCCAGTGTTTCTTCCATACTTTTCTTCTGCTTTGTGAATTCCGATGTCATGAACGATGGCCGCTGTCTCCAGAACTTCCTGGGTGTACGGATCGAGATTCTCCTCAAGGCCGATCAGTCTCGCGAATTCATGGACCTTCAAAAAGTGCTGGATCCGTTTTACATCCTTGTCGTCGTAGCGTGTCATTTCATATAAGAGTTCATCAAGTCTCGTCATGCGTGTCATTCTCCTCTTTTATAATCAATTTGTGGCTTTTCGTAACTGTTCAGCAGGTCTGCGAGCTTGCTGCACTTTCCGATATTCTCAATGTTCCAGCTTTGATGGTTGGTCATATACCGGCAGGTTCAATAATTCTTTTTATTACAGGTTCAGCTTCTCATACTTTTCTTCCAGAAACCTGTCGAGGCGCTTCTTTAATTCCTGGTTTTCTTCCTGTTCCAGGTTTTCATCCTGCTCCAAAAGCCGGTTCACGTCCTCGGAGACCTTCTTAAGCGTCACCGCATCTGTATAGATATCTGCCAGCTGGAACTCCAGATCTCCGCTCTGACGGATCCCGAAGATATCACCGGGACCCCGGAGCTTCAGATCCTCGGAAGCGATATAAAAGCCGTCGTTGGACTTATTCAAGACGTCCAGACGCCTGTTTTTCTCCTTATTTCCGGAGGCATTCACCATGATGCAGTAGGACTGCTTGTCCCCCCGTCCAACGCGGCCCCGAAGCTGATGGAGCTGCGCAAGGCCGAACCGTTCGGCATTCTCGATCATCATCACCGTAGCGTTCGGCACGTTGACCCCGACCTCGATGACCGTGGTGGAGACAAGCACCTGGATCTTCCCGGCGGCAAATTCTTCCATGATCTTATTTTTCTCTTTTCCCTTCATCTTCCCGTGAAGGTACTCCACCCGGATCCCCGGCAGATTCTGCCTTAAGATCTTCGTGTAGTCCAGGACGTTTTCTGCATCGATCATCTCGCTCTCCTCCACCATCGGGCAGATCACGTAGGCCTGGCGGCCATTTTTTACCTCGTTTTCGATAAAACGGTAAGCCCGCGGGCGGTAGCTCTTGTCCACCACGCAGTTCTTTATGGGAAGACGGTTTGCCGGGAGCTCGTCGATGACGGAAATATCGAGGTCCCCGTAAAGGATGATCGCCAGAGTCCTCGGGATTGGGGTGGCGCTCATGACCAGCACATGAGGCATCTGTCCCTTGTTTCCAAACATCTCCCTCTGGGCGACACCGAACCGGTGCTGCTCGTCGGTGATGACGAGGGCAAGGTTATCATAGACTATCTTCTCCTGGATCAGGGCGTGGGTTCCGATGATGATATCCGCTTCATGGGAGGCAACTTTCTCGTAGGCGATCCGCTTTTCCTTTGCCGTCATGGAACCAGTGAGCAGGATCACCTTTTTGTCCACACCATGCTTCTCAAAGAGTTCCGTCACAGACTCGAAGTGCTGTCTCGCGAGAACTTCTGTCGGCACCATGAGAGCGCCCTGGTATCCGTTCTCGCAGGCTGCCAGGAGCGCCAGAACGGCGATGATCGTCTTACCGGAGCCAACATCACCCTGGATCAGCCGGTTCATGACGGAACCGCTCTTGAGGTCCTTCAGGACTTCCTCCAGCGTCCTCAGCTGGGCGCTCGTGAGCCTGTAAGGCAGATCCGCCAGAAGCTTCCGGCATTCATCCTGTTTTTCCATATGGAATGGGCTCTGCACATTCTGACGTTTCTCCTTTAAATGACGCACTGCCAGAAGGAAGAAGAAAAATTCATCGTACACGAGGCGCTTCCTCGCAAACTTCAGTTCTTCCTCATTCGACGGAAAATGGATGTGCTCGATAGCAAAGTTGTACTCCGCAAGCTCGTTTGCGATCCTGAGACCTGCCGGGAGATAATCCCTCTCCAACGTCCGGAACGCAAGTGCCTGCTCGACTGCGGAAGTGATCATCTTATTTCCCAGACCCTTCGTCTGGGCATAGACCGGGCGCATGCTGGATAAAAGTTCCTCGTAGGCCTCCGGCTTAAACATCTGGGGCTGTTCCATCGTGAGTCCGTTCTTTTTGCGGATCACACGGCCCCGGAAGATAAAATGACTGTCCGGCCGCAGAGTGTTCTTTAAATACGGCATGTGATACCAGACGAGACGAAGTTTTCCGGTCATATCGCTGATGGTCGCCTGGACGATGGAAAGACCGTTTACGTGGACTCCTGCGGCCCCGCTCTTTAAAAAGCCCTCCACGGTCCCGGTCTCATCCTCAGAAAGCTCCCCGATGGCTTTCGGCTCCCCGTAGGTATCATAGCCCCTCGGATAGTAGTGGAGCAGATCGTCGATGGTGCGGATCCCGACTTTTTCAAAAAGCTTTGCCGTTTTTTCTCCGATTCCTTTTAAGGTCTCTATGGATTGGTCGTTTGCCATCGTTTTCACGCTCCTTTTGTCTTATCCTGCGGCGCAGTCTGCAGCCTACTGAGAACATACCGGAAACTTTCCGCTTTTTGTCTCATGGAAAAAGCTGCCTCATCGGGTCTTCTGACCAAAGGGAGCAGCTTTTTCTATCGTTATACATTCGCCGGGGCGCCAGGCGCCTCTGGCATCTCCCCGCTTACTCTACGGAAAGCAGGTAATAATAGATCGGCTGACCGCCGTCGTTTAATTCAACTTCACAGTTCGGGAATGCCGCCTGCACTTTTTCTACAAGTGCTGCCGCATCTTCCTCCGTCACGTCCTCACCGGAGTAAACGCTGATCAGCTCGGACTCGTCATCCACCAGGTGCTTTAAGGTCTCAAGAACGGTTTCATTTACATTCTGGCCTACAGCGAGCATGCCAGAATCACCGATTCCCATGATATCACCCTCATGGATCTCCATTCCGTCGATATTTGTGTTGCGGACCGCGTAGGTGATCTGGCCTGTGTGGATCCGTCCCATCTCGGATGTCATGTTCTCAAGGTTTTCCTCCGGTGAAAGATCCGGGAGAAAGTTGATGAGAGCCGCGATACCCTGCGGTACGGTCCTGGACGGAACAACGAAGATCTTCTTATCTTCCACAAGACTCTTAGCCTGTTCAGCGGCAAGAATGATATTCTTGTTGTTTGGAAGGATGTAGATCACGTCCGCATTTACCTTCTCGATGGCATTTAGCATATCCTCGGTACTCGGGTTCATCGTCTGTCCGCCCTCGATCAGGTAGTCAGCGCCAATTCCCTTGAAGATCTCACCGAGACCTTTACCGATGGAGACAGCGATGAAGCCGTACGGTTTTCTCGGCTCGTTGGATGCCGGAGCTTCCTCTTTTTTTGCCTCAGCCGGAGTTTCCGGAGTCTGGGCAACATTGGAAGCGTTCTGGATCAGACGCTCGTGGTGCTCCTCGCGCATATTGTCGATCTTCATTCTGGAAAGGGAACCGTAAGTCAGACCTTTCTCAAATGCAAGACCCGGATGGTTCGTGTGGACATGGACTTTAATGATATCGTCATCGGAAACTACAACGACGCAGTCACCGATGGACTCTAAATATCCCTTGAATTTCTGCTCCTCGTCCATATCATAAGCTTTCTCCACATTTACGATAAACTCAGTGCAATAGCCGTACTTAATATCGGAAGTGGAAAGCTCGTCACTTCCCGCAGCCACCTTCGGCTTTGTGGACTCTGTGTTTCCGGCTGCCGGAGCAACGGCATCAAACGGAATCCCTCTTCCTAAAAGACCGTCAAGACCGCCCTTCATGACCTGCATAAGTCCCTGTCCGCCGGAGTCGACAACACCAGCCTGTTTTAATACCGGAAGCATCTCCGGAGTCTGGCTTAATACATAGTCGCCTTCCTCGATGACCTGGGTCAGAAAATCAATCACGTCATCTGTCTGTGTCGCAAGATCAACGGCCTTCTCAGCCATTCCCTTAGCGACTGTGAGGATCGTACCTTCCTTCGGCTTCATAACAGCCTTGTAGGCAGTCTCAGTTGCGCGGGTAAAGGCATTCGCCAGGCTTGTCACTGTAATTTCATTGGATTCCTTGATCTCTTTTGTGAAACCGCGGAATAACTGGGATAAGATAACGCCGGAGTTACCGCGGGCACCTCTTAAGGAACCGGATGAGAGAGCCTTCGCGATGGACTCCATTGTCGGATTCTCGATCGCAGCCACCTCTCTTGCTGCGGCCATGATCGTCATGGTCATATTCGTACCCGTATCACCGTCCGGAACCGGGAATACGTTTAATTCGTTAATCCATTCTTTTTTTGCCTCAAGGCCTTTCGCTGCGGCCAGAACCGCTTTCTGTAAGAGAGCGGCATCTACGGACTTTAATTCCATGGATTTTACTTCCTCCTTAATCTATCACTCGAACGCCTTCAACAAAGATATTGATCTTTTCAACCGGCATTCCCGTGAACTCTTCTACTTTGTATTTCACACTCTCGATCAGGTTATCCGCTACGGTCGAGATGCTGACGCCATAGGATACGATTACGTGGAAGTCGATTTCAATTGCATTATCATTGATCGTAACATTGATTCCGTGAGTCAGGCTTTCTCTCTTTAATAGCTTTACCAGACCGTCTTTCATACTTACTGCAGCCATTCCCACGATTCCAAAGCATTCTACCGCTGTCGTGCCGGCATAAAGAGCGATAACATCGGTGTCGATCTGGATCTGTCCCATTTTATTGTTAATACATCCCTTCATACGCTAAGCCTCCATTCCTACTGATTATAAGCGCCGTATCCTGATAAAAGGCGCAAACGCCAACGATCCAGCCGGATCATTCGCGCAAAAGTTCCTTTATAATTGAACTTTAATAACCCTAATATACCATATCAAGTTTTCTCTGTCCATGGGATTCCACTTATTTTTCAAAAAAATGTGAAATTTCTAAAAATTTTGCTTGCAAAATATTTAATCTTCTGCTATGATATCCATGTTATGGATTTTTGCATCCAACCGTATGAATGATTAAGGAGGTGGAATCATGGCTAAATGTGCTATTTGCGAAAAGGCGGCTCACTTTGGTAATGGAGTAAGCCATTCCCATAGAAGATCCAATAAAATCTGGAACGCGAATGTAAAATCTGTAAAGGTTAAGGTTAACGGCGGCTCCCGCAAGATGTATGTATGCACTTCCTGCTTAAGATCCGGTCTCGTTGAGAGAGCTTAATCCTCCTTTTACAAGATAGGGAATCGAAATAAAGGCATCCTCAAATGAGGGTGCCTTTATTTTTCGTATCTATAAAACTTCTGTGAGCATCTATTATTAGTAGCTCGATCTTTTTATTCATTCTTTACCAGTATTCGCGACTTTCCATCGCAAAACCTATTATATTATCCGAAGGATATATGATATACTCTTGTTTCTGCACTCATATCCGAGTTATTGTCAGGCATTCCCTTATTTTTCTTTTTTTGCTTGGAGCATTAACGGAAATATTTCTATGCAGTATACTAATAACGGAAATATTTCACACATTTTCGTTGGAAATCCTTTATAATATAATAATAAACATGCTATCGATACACCAAAAGTGAAAAACAGAAGTTTTCTTTGATATTGTAGAAGTTCTATCCATAAAAAAAGCGCTATTAATATTATAGTTGCCATACAACCACTAGGAATATCCTTATCTATATATAGCATATATGGAATTATTGTACCAAATAATATTAGAAAATACGAAAACCATTTAGTACGATTTGCATATATCCGTTTCCATATCATCGTCTGTATAATTTCTTGAAGCAATACAATTATAATTCTCGTTATTGTGAACTTTGTTTTTGCAAGCAAGAAATGGACAATAGGTGTGATTATTAATAAAAAAAGCATGTATCACCTTCTTAATTAGATTTAGAAAAACTGATTTTTGCTTTAATAGCCTTCATAGAAAACTAATATCATATCAGCAAAACAGATCTCAATAGGAATAAATAATTTTGCGATATTAGCAGTTAGCATAAGCGTTTTAATTAATAGTATATTTAAAATATGAAGAGTCTGTCACATATCCCAAAAACCAAAATCCACCATCAGAATAAGATGGATCAGACTCCCACACCTCTTTGCATTTATAACGAAAAGTCATTGTAACCACGTCATCATTAGCAGCTGCGTCAATCAGTGTTTTTATAGATGCCGCACATTTGCTGACTTTACTTTTGGCCGCACCGGTAAAGGCTGCAACTCCGGCATATCCTACAATCACTGCTGTTATAGATATAACAGAAACAGTTACAGTTATCATATTTTCTATTTCTCCGATAGTAACCTCATTTGTAGATGTATAACTTTCACCCAACGAACAAAACTGATATTCATAATCTTTTCCGCTTCTCATGCTATTGCAAGAAGAAAGTCCTTTTTCTGCATAATCCAAATTAATTAGTTCTGCCCCATTATCCGGATTTGTTAATACTCCAGTATGCTTATTAAAAATGAGTGTTTGGATTATATCTCCATCAGAATCGTATAAAAGGACAGTTCTATTTTCAACGTTTTCCTTTACTTCAATTCTAAACGTCTCACCAACTGAATCTTTCATTGTGAATGATGAGTTTAATGTTTCAGTAGCATATGCGAAAAAGGTGTTTGTCATCAATGTAATAAGTGCTAAAATGAATGCCATAAATTTTTTTACGTGTTTTTTCATATTAATCTCCATTCCGCCGCCTTCGGCTGGCGGCACAAATAGTAATGAAAGTGTTTTACACCTTCAAGTTTTCGTGTTACAATTGACTCAATTATTAAGGCATCCCGGCATCAATATCAGATGCACCCACCCGTTTTGCTATTGATGTGCAGGTGCGCCTCTGTTCTTAGGTGGGAATACCATTAAATAGGTTCACTATGTGAGCTTTCTTTTTGTGTCTAATCCACGATTTTGGCTTAATTTACTTTCTTTCACACTATTCACTCCAATCTAATATAGTATTTTTTACTTTATTGCTGTCAATCCGATTATTTTCATCAATTAAATACATGCTATTAGAATATTTTCCATTCTCCACTTTGATCAAAACAGGGACTTGTTCTACATGAAAATCGCTTAATACAGCATCAAATTCTTTTTGATCACGTAGATCATCCGTATCAAAATAATAAATTTTTATTTTATTACTTTTCAAAATAGGGAGTAGCACTTTATTTGTTAAACGACAACTTTGGCACGTTTTTCTCCCAAAAAGAACGCATGCATTATGGTAGGAATATATATCTTTAGCTGTTTTCACAGGTTCAAATGGTGAGTTGTTTTCCCTGATCAACAAGCTAATAAACAGCAATATAATCATGATTATTATAAAATTTTTGATTTTAATCAAAGCAACCTTCACTTTTTGAATATAATATTTAAATTTCAGCCTCATTTGAATATTCCGTTATGCTTTCCGTTCCTACCTTTACAACTACCTTTAATCGATATGTAACCCCAGAAATCCCCTTATAAGTATGCTCCATATCAACATCTCCTGTTCCATTGATTTTCCATGACGTTACATTCGCCCAACGACCATTACTTTTTTTCTGTAAATATAAAGTTCCTGTAATTTTTTTAGAATCAGAAAATGCAGAAATTTGCAATGCAGAACTAAGTGTACTTCCACTAGTTGTCAAATATACATTTACACTGGCTGTTTCATTCCAATAAGGTTGAATTAAAACTTTCTGTGAAATCACTACTGGCAGCTCTTTGCTTGTCTTTGCGAGTACTTGTGATGTAGAGATCAGTGTAATTACACCTGTACAGATTAACAGTTTTTTAATGTTGTGTCTTTTCATAAACACGTCCTCCTTTATCTTTTTCATCTATATAACGGTCAAATGAGACTTTAGGGACATGTCAATTACAATAATTTATATTTTCCACAATTTTGAATACTTCATTAAATGGAAGTTCTGTGACAACGCTTATCAGCCATTCCCCTTCCTTAATCACACACATTCGGACTCCATCTTTTTCCCAATATAATACATTTTTCTCTCCGATCATACATGACTTTATTTCTGAATTCTCCGTATTATAATTATTTGACCCATTCCCAGGTGAAACTTGTATTGTAATACTGGTATTTTCTGAATTTTTATATCTGAATTTTTTCATTAATGGGAGATTGCTCTGATATACCAATTGATATCCATCTGGAATATAGTTAATCTGGAAAGAACCTAAATTATTCCCTTCCTCTATGACATGCTTATTTTGTATACCTTCCAACCCAATTTTAGAATACTTTGGATATGTCTCCACGATCCATTCCAAAATTTTTCCACGAAATTCCGCATTTGTGACCATTGCTGTTGAAAATCCGAGAGAAATCGCAAGAAAAACAGCTGCAGCCCGCAAAATTCCACGAAATAAATGATCTGTCGGTTGTTGTGTAATATGGATTTTCCGTAATTGTTTTCTGAAACGTCTAGAATACACATGTTGGATATCCTCTGTTGTATTTATCTCAGCCATTAGCTTTGTCAGTGATATTGTGCATATCTGAGAAATGCTTTCTGGACATGCAAATATTTCTGGAGTACTTGTCCATTTTTGAAGGTAATTCAACATACTAATCCGCATTCCATGAGCATACGGAATCATGAGAATTTCATTAATCTGCGAGTCATCTAAGTGAAAAGCATAATAAAGATGAAATACAGCCTGTTCCGGGAATGGGAGTGCAAGAATTTTATTTGCTACCTTATCCAAAATGTTTTTTCTAATTTCCCCTTCGTCAATCAATTTACTTTCTTTTGACATCACATTTTTGTAATTATCTAGACTCCTATCAGCTTGTGCCCACTCTTGATTCAATCTTTCTCGACAAACTTCTCTTAAAATACTTGTCACTTTTTACCTCTCAATTTCTTCCAGTTTTTTCTTCAGTTTTTTTATTGCCCGCTGGCTCCTCTTTTTAGCTGTCTCTTCCGAGATTCCCATCAGCACTGCGATATCTTTTAATGACATGTTACGACCAAATCGAAACATAAGAAGTGTTCGATCATTTTCTTCTAAATGTTCTAATGCCACCGCCAACTGCTCCTTCTTGAATTTTTCAAAGAAAGCTTCTTCTACTCCAGAATCCGTCCTTGTTTCATAAAACTCTTCCACCGGAATCATCTTTTTCTTCTTACGAAGAATATCATAGGATGCATTCTTTGCAATAATAACACTATAGGGAATCTGGTCGCGGCGTGGTAACTGGCTGATTTTTTCAAAATGTTCCATTATATTTAAAAATGCCTGTGCAACAGCGTCTTCCGCGTCTGTTTCTGATTGAAGCAACTGATAAGAAACTTTATATAAAAGGGTGTGATTTTCATTAAATAATTGTTCGATCCAAACCTGCTCATCTTCTGAAAAGGTGCATAATACTAAGAATAGCATAAATCCATCTCCTGTGCTTCTTGTTATTTATTTAATATATAAGGTGCAGTGCATTCAACAAGGGACAATATTTTGTTTGGTTTTTATGTCGACAAAAATAAGAATCTAATACTAACGGGCTTAATATTTTTACCCACAAAACAGATTATACCCCACGATCATCAGCGCCGCCGCCGTGAGTACAAGGAAAAATGTCGTCGGCAGCACTAACGCCCAGGTCATACCGAAACCTACGCAGAACAGCATAAGACCGCATAATCGCTTCATACCCATTCTCCCAAAAAGGAATGTCTATGACAGATTATGCGGTCTTTTAGATAATGATTCGCAACAGTTCTGTATCTTTCCAGTAATCATGAATTTCACGAGTTCACGAGTGAATTTTCTTTACCAGACAGCGTTTCTTATAGAAAGAAATTCCATAGCAGAGAACCTGATCATAGCTGTCTTTAAACTCTTTTGCATACATGCGTTCATCGATCTGGCGCAATGCCGTTTCACAGCTTTCTTCCATTTTCTCAAGTGCGGCAGAACACTTAACCTCAAAGACAGCGAGCCGTCCGTTTTCCGAATCGCATACGATCACATCACTCCGTCCCTCACCGTGTTCTCGGTTGGATTCCACCATATACCCCGCACCGGCGAAGATTCCGGCAAGGAATGCATGATAAAAATCTTCTTTATAATCATGATAGCTGATGGTCATTCTGAGCAGCGTGCTCATCTCACGCGTCAAAAGTTCACTGTCACCATTCCATACTGCATGGAACAGAGTTCTTCGGTCAGTTCCTTTCGCTTTGTCCTGAAACCACTTTACGACAGTCGACTCGAAGATCTCCCGGATCTCCGCGTTCGGAATCATAAGTTTTGTAGTCTGATCTTCTCCGCGAACCCCTGTCAGATAGCCGGTCAGATAAAGAATGCTCCACAAATTTTCTTCTGAGGAGTGCAGAAGATCGTATGTGAGGTTTTCTTCAACCTTCTGTGAGATCGTTCCTCCCGCTAACAATGTTTCCAGTTTTCCGGTAATACTTCTCCCCGAATAATCGATAAAGGAGCGGATGATTGCGTTATCGCTCGTATTCTTCCAGTAACTCGCAGGTCTTGCCTTCGGATCGTTCGAAAGATCAAACAGGTAATTCATCACATCCCACGGACAATATACATCAAAATCGCCAAAATGATATCCGTCATACCAGTATTTCATCGCCTCTGCATGATCTTTGGCATCCGCATCCTGTAAAATCCTGTCTACATCATCTTGCGTAAATCCAAAGTATTCATTCAGCCTGGAAGAAGTGATCGTATCTGACACGAAATTATTTGTTCCGGTGAAAATACTCTCTTTCGCGATCTTCAGGCAGCCGGTAATGATTGCAAATTGAAGGGCATTGTTGTCTTTTAATGCAGTGCTCATCATTGCTTTCACTACTTCTAACATTTCCTGATAATAATGGTGATTGCTCGCCTTGGCCACAGGAACATCATACTCATCCAGCAACAGCACCACTTGTTTTCCATAATGATCACTCAGCATTCGCATGAGAAGAGAGAGACTTTTCTTGATTCCGGTCGTACCGGCTTCGCCTTTTAAGATACGGCGAAAAGCTTCTTTGTCATAATCATTTACATTTTCGCTGTCCAGAAGGTCTGTATATTTTCGAAATAATTCAGCAATCGTTGCTTCCAACATTCCGTAGGCACTATCGAAAGTCAGGCCATCCACATCTTTAAACGAAAGGAAGATCGTCGGACACTGATTCATCCATTTCTGACAGAGCGCC
Organism: Clostridium sp. AF28-12; assembly: GCF_003435225.1. Taxonomy (NCBI): domain Bacteria; kingdom Bacillati; phylum Bacillota; class Clostridia; order Eubacteriales; family Clostridiaceae; genus Clostridium; species Clostridium sp. AF28-12. The sequence continues at coordinate 126,884 of NZ_QWGJ01000003.1, forward strand.
GAAGCATTCATGATCCCCAGTCCCTGAAACAATACCGCACTGTCTTTTCGGATACTAAAGAAATTTTCCAGAGTACTCATCCCCAATGTCTTTCCGAATCTCCTTGGACGGGTAATCAGTGTCACTTTTACTGCCTGAGCTTTTAATACCTCGGCAATAAGGCCTGTCTTATCGACATAATAATATCCGTTCTGCCGGATCTCAGCAAAATCAGAAATTCCTACCGGGATATTTAAATGTGTCACGCTTATTCCCTCCTCTCATACCCCGAAATCGTTAAAACCATTTTATCATAAATGGCGTTCAGATACAACAATTCCCCGGATCGCTCCGAGGAATTGTGTTCATTTCTCTTTCTCCATCTCAGCTGCCATCTTCTCCGCTTTTGCCGCCGCCTCCGGAGTTACATCATTTCCACCAGTGAAGCGGTTTACGATATCCGGAACCATATCGAGGACTTTGGTGACGGCATCCTGATGTTTGATATTCACGAGCTTTGTCATGCCGTTCTGGATCACGAGGATGGCGCTGGGGCTCATCTTCGCGCTCATACCGCCGCCGCCATTTGTCTTTGCTGATTGTGCAAAGGAACCGGCTGCCATGCCGCAGGTCACGTCCACGAGCGGGATGATCGTCGTGTTCTCATCCACCTTCACAGGCTCGCCCACAACGGTTTTCGATGTAATGAAATGATCCATCCCCTTAAACAGTGCGTCCACGGTAGATGGAAACTGATTTTCTGCCATACCGATTCCTCCTAAATCTATGCTTTTTTCGTCCCAGAATCTCTTTTCCTCAAGAAACGAAGTAATCTTCTGAAATCTTTACTGATAAACAGTCTTGCTGCCGTCCAGAGCGGATACCACAGGGCGATCCGCCCCTTAAAATGAAGTTCTCCGTCAAGCGCCGTTCCGGTGAAATCCGGCTCCAGAGTCAGCGTTCTGGCGTATAAGCCGTAAAACGGACTGACCGCCGCGAGAACCTGCCCCGTATCGTAGGGATCATCGAAACCGAAGCGAATCCGTCCCTGCACCTTTTTCGGAAGAACGTAGCGGACAAGTTTTTTTGCGCGCTTCCAGACAAGGTGAAACGCTTTCTGGTTCTGCCCGTCGTGCCAGAACATCGAGATGCTGTTCCAGGTCTTTTCCAGAGAAATTTTCTTCTTTGATATCCCATCGGCCAGCTTCCGGATCTTTCCGGGCAGTTCCCGGATTCTATTCCAAAGAGTTCGGGCTTTTTTTATAAGCCGAGCCAATTTTTCTTTGATCTTCGCACCGAAACAGTTCTTAACCTTCTCCACACGCTCCTCTTTCTCAAAGGGTTCCTTAAAATTTTCCTTTGAGGAGTTTTTCAAAGCACCCGCCGGCAGTGCGCTGGGAGAAGAAGATTCATTCGATCCTGAAACAAGCTCCGTTGCATGGACAACAAGTTCATCATCTTCCGCAGGGACAGCCGTCCTGTCATCCCCGGCAGTTTTTTTCTCTTCCGCTTTCGATGTCTCCGCAACTGTTTCCAAAGGTATTTCCTGCTGCTCGTTTTCAGTTAAAACAGATACCTCTGTGTTTCTGATTTCAGAATCATTTTCTGACAGTACCGGTGTTTTTTCAAAGTCCGCAAAAACCGGCTCCGTTTCTGATTTTGTTTTTTGTTCTTCCTCATCCTCCGGCGGCCACAATCTCACATCAAACAGCTTAAACCACAGCACCCGCCCGGATACATCCGCGTGTTCGTGATAACTCACCCGGATCCGCACGAGATGTAGAAGCCAGCTCACCGCCGCCTCCCCGTCCGGTTTTCCTTCAAATAAGACATCCGCCCGGTACCGGACCGGAACAAACAGGATGAGCAGAACTGCTGTGAGCAGCAGTGCCAGGATCACCAACAGGATGATCCCGATGACCTTTAAGATCATCAGCAATATATGGATCACTCGCAGCACCCCTTTCCGAAAAGAAAGGAGTTCACATCATACCCGCCGGTCTTTTTGTAGGCCTCACAGATGATCCGCCCCGCAAGCGCCGCCGCATCCTCAAAATCCGCAGCGATCCCTACGATCAGAAGATCCTGCTTTTCATAGTAAGGAAGCTTTAATGTCAGCGCCGGATAGATATCTAAAAGGTTCCGCTCCCCAGCCGCCGGAGTCAGGACATAAAAGCCCATTGGTCTTCCATTTCGGACCGCCTGGATCGTTTCGTATCTGTGCTTTTTCGCTTTTTCCCCGACATACAGTTTTTCATACCAGCGCATGATTCACCTGCTCATCCCTTAATATTTATGACCAGATCCCGCCTGGACCCGGTCTACTGTCTGGATCTGATGATCATTCTTCTCAAAAGGTCCAGCGCCGTGACCGCGGCATGTTCCCGGATCTCCTGTCTTGTACCGTTGAAGTGGCATTCCTCCACAATCACTTCGTCCTTCATGCAGCAGGAAACGTATACGAGTCCCACCGGCTTCTCCTCTGTTCCACCGTCCGGACCAGCAAGCCCCGTTACAGCAACACAGGCATCCGCATCAGCCGCGAGAACACCGCCGAGTGCCATCTCCCTTGCAGTCTGCTCACTGACTGCCCCGTATTTTTTTAAAGTTGCCTTGCTGACATCGAGGATCTTTCTCTTTGATTTGTTCGAATATGTGATATAACCCTGATCAAATACGTCAGACGCACCTGGCACGTTGATGATCTTTGCAGCCACCATGCCGCCGGTGCAGGACTCCGCCGTTGTCACCGTGAGTCCGTACTTTGTGAGGAGGCGCACAACGGTCTCTTCCATCGTCTCATTCTCTTTCGTGGAATAATACATGTCGCCCAGTGCCTTTTTGATCTCCTTGGCAACAGGTTTTAACGCCGCCTTGGCGGACTCCTCATCCTCCGCCTGTGTCTCCGCGAGAACATGGACATCTTTTCCGCGGCGTCTCGTGTAGATCACGACAGCGCCGCCGCACTTTAAGAGGTCCTGAAGCTTTTCCTTTACTTCCGTCTCGCTTTTTCCGTAAATTTTAAATATCTGGGCATAACCCTGTTCTGTTCGAATCATCACATTTTTCCTTCCGTAAGAACGCCGGCGTTCTTCACAATGTAGTCAACAAGTGAAATTACTGTCAATGCAAGAGCGATCCAGACAATGATCGTCGTCAAAGTTGACAACGCCGGAATATTAAAGATCAGAAGAACCACCCCGATCATCTGGAATGTGGTCTTAAATTTTCCCCAGTAGCTCGCTGCAATGACAACACCGTTGTCGGATGCCACCAGACGGAAGCCGCTGATAATGAACTCACGGCTGATAATGATGATGACCATCCAGGCCGGAAGCTGACGAAGCTCGATCATACAGATCAGTGCGGAGCAGACAAGCAGTTTATCCGCCAACGGATCCATAAATTTTCCAAAATTTGTTACCAGATTATACTTTCTCGCGATCTTTCCGTCCAGCATATCGGTCAGGCTCGCGATGATAAAGAGTGCCGCCGCCACATAACGCATGTTCTGGTTTGCGCCGCCGTCATAAAGAAGCGCGGCTACGAAAAACGGGATCATGATCACTCGTAATATTGTCAGTTTATTCGGTAAATTCATCCTCTGCCTCCCCAATCAGATCATATTCGGACGCGCCTGTGACGCGTACCTTAAGGAAATCTCCGGACATCAGGGAAAGTCCGGTGTTTACAAAGATAAGCCCGTCTACATTCGGACTGTCCATATAGGTACGTCCAACGTAGGCATTTTCATCAGCAACCTTGCCCTCGATCATCACTTCCAGAGTACGTCCCTTCATCGCCTCGGACTTCTCAAAAGCAATTTCCTGCTGGAGTTCCATGATCTCATCGCGGCGTTCCTGCTTTACCTCCTCCGGAACCTGATTTTCAAAGCTGAATGCCGGGGTATCTTCCTCCGGGGAATATGCGAATACGCCGAGACGGTCAAATTCCATATCATCGACAAACTGCATCAGGATCTCGTGGTCTTCCTCCGTCTCACCCGGAAATCCGGAGATCAGAGTGGTGCGGAGCGCGATGTCCGGAATCTCTTTTCTGAGTTTCGCAATCAGCCCGCGGATCTCTTTATTGTTGGTTCTTCTTCCCATCCGTTTTAACACGGCATCGCTTGCGTGCTGGATCGGGATGTCCAGATAGTTACAGACTTTTTCTTCAGTTTTGATCGTCTCGATCAGCTCATCGGTGATCTCCTCCGGGTAGCAGTACTGGAGGCGGATCCACTGGATACCGGACACAGCTGCCAGACGTCTTAAAAGCTCCGGAAGTTTCTTCTCACCGTAAAGGTCTTTTCCGTAAAGGGTGGTCTCCTGCGCAACAAGGATCAGCTCTTTCACACCTTTCTCCGCGAGTTCTTCCGCCTCTCTTACAAGCTGTTCCATCGGAACACTGCGATATTTTCCGCGAAGATACGGGATAATACAGTAGGTGCAGCGTTTGTCACAGCCCTCCGCGATCTTTAAGAACGCATAGTGCCCACCTGTTGTGATAAGGCGCTCCGTAGCCGTGCTCACCGGTGCATCGATGCTTTCAAAGATTTCCGGTGTCTCGCCATCCATAACCTCCCTGATCGCTGCTCCTACAGCCTCATAGGATGTCGTTCCGAGTATCGCGTCTACCTCCGGGATCTCATCGATGATCTCCTGCTTGTAGCGCTGCGCGAGACAGCCTGTGACGATCAGTGCCTTTAAACGACCGTTTTTCTTTAATTCCGCCATCTGAAGGATCGTGTTGATGCTCTCCTCTTTTGCATCTCCGATAAAGCAGCAGGTGTTTACAACAACAATATCTGCCTCATTCTCGTCATCGACAAAGGAATATCCCTCTTTTCCGAGAATTCCCAGCATTTTTTCCGTATCCACAAGGTTTTTATCACAGCCCAGTGATATGAAAAGTAAATTCATTCTGTTCGTATTTCCTTTCTGTGCGTAACTGCCGCCAGAACCGACCGGCTCATAAACTCCGGACTGCCAGCGAAAAAAAGAGGAAACTTAAGCCCGATTCAGCCGTTTTCCTCCTTTTCTTTCATATTTCCGGCCATGGCCGGACTGAAAGCCGGACCACAACCGGGAACCTGTTTATTCCTCAGCGTACTCTTCTTCTTTTTTGATCTCTTCCGGAGTTCTGTCTTTTACTTCGAAATCTGTCTCGATCTCCGGCTCCTCATCCTCTGTGAGGATCTTTACCTTCTGCTCATAGAGCTCCTGAACAGCGGTGGAGAGCGGTTTCTTTCCTGCAGCGCCTGCAACTAACGGCTCGTCACCTGCGATGAGCTGTCTCGCACGCTTGGATGCTGCGATAACGATGGAATAACGGCTCTGGACTACCGGCTGCTCGCCCGGCTCAACGTCGCTGTTTACGGCTTCAATTAAGTCTGTATAAGACGGATGTAACATAAAATATGCCCCTTTCAGATCATGAAATTAAAAAGTTCTTAAATATCTGAAGTATCCGGTTTTACACATGGTATTTTTCGGATACATTCTTTATTTTGTCATATCGTGCAGCTCCTGCTTCATTCTCGCCACGAGGTCTGTGTTCGCAGACTCTTTAAAGTGGCTGGAACGGATCAGGCTGTGAAGGTCTTCCACACAGGTGTCCACATCGTCGTTGACAACGATATAGTCGTAGGAATCCATTCCATCGGACTCCTCCGCGGCACGGCGGAGACGTTTCTCGATTACTTCCGCACTTTCCGTTCCGCGTCCGATCAGACGTTTTTTTAAGTCTTTTGCGGTCGGAGGAACAATAAATACGAGAAGGGCGTCCGGGAACTTCTTCTTGATATTCAACGCTCCCTGAATCTCGATCTCAAGGATCACGTCTTTTCCCGCAGCCATCTTATCTTCCACATATTTTCTGGGTGTTCCATAATAATGGTCCACATAGCGCGCGTGCTCGATCAGCTCATCGTTTCTGATCATATCCTCAAACTGGGATTCTGTGAGGAAGAAATACTCTCTTCCGTTTTCCTCACCCGGTCTCGGGCTTCTTGTTGTGGCCGATACAGAAAGCGCGTAGTTATCATATTTTTCTAAAAGCGCCTTCATCACGGTTCCTTTTCCGGCTCCTGAGAACCCGGAAACTACAACAAGGACTCCTTTTGTCTGCATTACAAATGCCCCCTGATCATTCAATATTCTGGATCTGCTCTCTTACCTTTTCGACCTCAGTCTTTAAGAGGATCGCGCGGTCAGAGATCTCAAGATCCGTAGATTTCGAGAGGATCGTATTTGCCTCCCGGTTCATCTCCTGGGCGATAAAATCGAGCTTTCTTCCGACACTGCCGCCGGCCAAAAGTTCCTTCTTCATTCCCTCGATGTGGCTTCTCAAACGGACGGTCTCCTCATCCACACAGATCTTATCGGCAAAGATCGTAACCTCCGTCGCGATCCTGGAATCGTCCACAGAGGCGGAAGCGAGAAGTTCTTTCACCTTGTCCTCTAACTTCTGGCGGTACTCCACGATCACCTTTGGGGAACGCTCCTCGATAAAATCAACTAATTCCAGCATATGGTCAAGCTTTCCGATCAGGTCGTTCTTTAAATTCTCTCCCTCGCGGATCCTGGACTCCACAAAGCCCTCGCAGGCCTTAAGTAAAGCATCCTTTAAGAGTTCCCACATATGCTCTTCGTCCTCCGGAACCTCCTCCATCGTGAGGACCTCCGGACACCTTGCCAGCATAGACACTTTTACGTCGTTGTCGATGCCGAAATCATCGGACATCTTTTTAAAGCTGTCCATATATTCCTGCGCAAGGGATCTGTTATATTTGAGGAATACCTTCGCATCGGTATAATCCTCGTAGGTTACAAATATATCTACCTTTCCCCTCTGGATATGATCCTTTAAGAGGGTACGCATGGATGCCTCGAAGTAATTGAATTTCTTCGGCATCTTAATTCCCAGATCCAGATACCGGTGGTTTACCGCCTTTATCTCTACTGAAATCTTACACTCGTCCGTCACCATCTCGTGGCGGCCGAATCCGGTCATGCTCTTAATCATCAGACATGCCTCGCTTTCCCATAGATAACTTTTATTATACGGCAAATAAAAAATACAGTCAACCAGATTCTGTAAATCAAAAGATTTATGAACGGGGACCTTATGAACAGGAAAACACCCCGGAGATCCGATCGAAGCTCCGGGGTGTTTGAAAATTGTCGTTTATAACGGAAGGATTCCGATCAGTACTGCAAACAGCATGCAAAGGATCGAGAAGATCCATACATAACCGAAGCTGGACTTGATGTGATCCTTGATGTCCACATCGGCAAGTCCGATACCAAGCAGAGTTGCCGGTACCATCGGGCTGATGAAGGTTGCGCAGTTACGGCAAACAACCATTGCAACGGCGATCGGGAATGCCTCAACTCCGAAGGAAGCACCGATTGCGATCATGACCGGAAGCATTCCATAGAAATAGGAATCGGTATCAAAGCAAAGTGCAAGCGGAACGGAAAGGATACCAATCACAAGCGGTAAGTGCTGTCCAAGTGCTGCTGGGAGGATCATGGAAATGATGCTGGCCATGTTAGATACAACGGAGGTCTTTATCATCTCTACGCCCGGCTTTGCGATCGCAGCGGCACCGCTTGCGTTAAAGCCATATACAAGGACACCCATAAGGACTGCAGCGCCCATCAGAGTGGAACACATCATAAGCGCCGGACCCGCATGGCGGTTGATCATCTTCTTCTGAAGCTTGATCGGTGTATAATTTACAAGAAGCGCTGCCGCCACACCGAGCATGAACGGGAAATAGCTTGGGAACTGATCCCATACAAGCATAGCGATAACTGCGATAGTCAGGCAGATATTGAAAGCGAAAAGCTTCGGTCTCGCATACTCATTCTCGTCCTTCTGATGCTGTACTTCTTCTGTAGCGTCCTCAGAAGCTGCTTCCATTGCAAGCTTTCCGTTCAGACCGGCGCCTCTCTTTTTCTCCTGAACACCGGCAAACACCGCATGCGCCAGACAGAGAAGGATTCCAAAGATCTGGATCGGGATCAGACCGCTCCAGAGCTGTCCTGCCTCCATACCGAGTACGGATGCTGCACGCATGGTCGGACCGGCCCATGGCATCAGGTTTAATACACCCATTGCAAGAACGGCTACGCGAAGGAGTGTTGTCGGTCTCATGTGCATCTTTTTGTAGACCGGAAGCATGGACGGAACAACGATCAGGAATGTGGATGCTCCGCCACCGTCAAGATGACCGATCAGGGCAATGACTGCTGTCATGACGGTCACACCGATCACATTGTCACCGACGCACTTCATAAGCTTGTCGATGATTACATCAAACATACCGGCATCTGTCATGATTCCGAAGAACAGGACAGAGAACACAAACAGGGCTGCGGTCGGGCCGGTGCTCTTAAATCCACCTTTGATCAGGTCTCCGATCTCACCGATGGTGTAATATCCACCAAGGACAAGAATGAGACCAAGGATCGATGGGAAAATGATGAATGCCATACTTGGCATGGTCTTGCTCTTAAAAAGGGTTATAACGATCGCAATGATACAGACAAACCCTAAAATACCTACTGTTAATTCTGACATATGTGTGATCCCCTATACTTTATTATTTGTCCGGCCGGAATCTGAAGCTTCCGGCCGATGTTCCACAGGCTGCAAAGTGTTCCCCCGCGCTTTCCAGTCAGAGCAAGCTGACAGATCGCTCTCTGAGTCACTCTACATCAGTTGTAAACTCATAATCCTTAATCTTTCTGACTACATCAATGATGGTGCCGTCACGGGCCTCGATGACACCGACAATGCGGTCATCAAACTGTACCGGATCCGGTGTTCCGACCATGGCATATGCCTTGTCACGAAGCTCCTCGATCGTACAGAACGGAAGATCAACATCCTTCATGCACTCGATGAGATCCTGTCTTCTCGGGTTGATGGCAATACCATAATCTGTGATTACCACGTCAACAGACTCGCCCGGTGTTGTAACGGTCGTAACATTTGTACAGATTGCCGGGATTCTTCCCTGAAGCAGCGGAGCAATGACGATCGTACACTTCGCTCCCGCTGCCGTATCCGGATGTCCGCCCTGGGCACCTGTGATCATGCCATCGGAACCGACAACGACGTTACAGTTAAAGTTTACGTCAACCTCAAGAGACGCAAGGATCACGAAATCCAGCTTATTGACATAAGCGCCCTTGTTGAACGGGTTCGCGTACTCGGACGCAGAGATCTCGAAGTGGTTCGGATTTGTCTTGATGGACTCGATGGCACCCTGATCGAAATCCTGGGTATCAACGAGCTTGTTTACGAGGCCTTTCGCCAACAGCTCACACATCGGAGTTGTGATTCCGCCGAGGCCAAGTCCCATATGGATGCCTCTCTCTTCCATGATCTTTCCGAGGGAGATCGTGGAGGCGATGGAAGCTCCGCCGACACCTGTCTGGTAGGAGAAACCTTCCTTAAAATATGGGGTGTTGATAACAAACTTTGTGCAGTAATCCGCCATCATGATCTTTCTGACATCCGTTGTCGGTTTTGCAGCACCTGTCGCGATCTTTGCCGGATTTCCAATCTCATCTACGACACAAACGTAATCCACATCTACCATGGAGATGCTTGCCGGAATGTTCGGGAACGGAACGAGACAGTCTGTCACGGCAACAACCTTATCTGCATACTGGGCATCGACCATCGCGTAGGATAATACGCCGCAGTCGCTCTTTCCGCCGTTTGCGCGCATGTTTCCGTACTCATCACATGTTGGAGCGCCGATGAAGGCGATATCGATATGGACTTCGCCAGACTCGATGGCGCGGACACGTCCGCCGTGGGAGCGCATGATCGCAAGGTTTTTTAACCGTCCTGTGGAGATCGCCTCACCGATCTTTCCGCGGACACCGGAGGACTGGATGCCGGTGATGGTGCCATCCTCGATGTACGGAACGATCGGATCGTGAGCTTTTCCTAAGGAGCTTGCACAGATCGTGATGTCCTTGATGCCCATCTTATGAACCTCTTCCATGACCATGTTTACCACATAGTCACCCTCACGGAAATGATGATGGAAGGAAAGGACCATGCCGTCCTTAATGCCGCATTTTACGAGGGCATCATGGATGTTCTCGACAAGCTTGCTTCTTGTCGGATCGTTTAATGTACGGACGGTCGGAGCCGCCTTTGTATATTCGTAATTATCATAGGCATAGACGCCCTTGAACGGCTCCTTGCCTGTTGCTTTTAAGACCTCTTCGGGAATTTCTCTTCCAACTGCATTGATCATCTTATAAATCCCCCTTATAAACGCCTGCTGCTTTCGCCATGGCGAGTGTTCTCTTTGCTCCGTCGTAGAATGCGATGTCGATCATCTTTCCGTCAACGGTGAAGACTCCGATTCCCTTTGCCTTCTTGTCATCGATCTCGCGGACAACCTTCTCCGCAAAGATGATCTCTTTTTCCGACGGTGTGAAGACCTTATGGACGATGGCGATCTGTCTCGGGTTTACGAGAGACTTTCCGTCGAAGCCCATCATCTTGATCATTCTTGTCTCATTCTCGAAACCTTCCATGTCGTCAAGGTTTGTGAACACTGTATCCCAGCACTGGACACCTGCCGCTCTCGCCGCCATGATCATGTGCTGTCTCGCTCCCATGAGCTCCACTCCGGTTCCTGTGATCGTTGTCTGGAGGTCCTTTGTGTAATCTCCGCCGGATAAAGCGATTCCGATAAGTCTGTCAGAAGACTGACATACCTCCAAGGCATTTAAAACACCTTTGCAGGACTCTAAGGCTGCCATTAAGAGCGTGCTTCCCTCCGGGCGTCCAAACTCTTTCTCTGCCGCAAGGACATGTTCCTCAACAGTCTTAACATCCTGTGCTGTCTCGGTCTTTGCGATACGGATCGTATCAGCACCTCCGGCAACACAGACACGGATATCCTCTTTCCAGTGCGGGGTATCAAGACCATTGATTCTTACGACTCTCTCAACACCGCGGTAATCGATCTCCTGAAGTGCATGATATAAGGAATATCTCGCTGCGTCCTTCTGGTTCTCGGCAACTGCGTCCTCAAGGTCTAACATGATGGAGTCCGGTTTATAGATATACGGATCCTTGATGAGGCCCGGTTTCTGGCAGTTTAAAAACATCATGGATCTTCTTAAGCGTTTTTTATTCGGATGCATTATTTGATGACACCTCCCCACGGAAGATTTTCGGTGATTCCGTTGGAACGGTAAACCGCACACTCAACTCTCGCCTTTAAGGTACAGTCGAGAGCTCCCTTATCGAAGATCGTGACCTTCGCGTTGTCAACACCGAGACGGTCCAGCGTCTCTAATGTGACTTTTCTGATCTGTCTGCCGTACTGATGGATCACGCTGCTCTCGATGGTGAGCTCGATCGTTCCATCGCCCGGTTCAACAGTGACCTGGGCATCGCTGGATTCCAGTGTGCCGGCCATGGCTGTCTTCTTGATTTCCATTTAATCCCCTCCTGTGATCATTCACGGTCGGCAGCCATTTTTCAGGCGGCCGCATGGTCCGCTGTTGTCATTCCTATGTATATCCCGCTGCCGGACCTTCCGTTTTTCTTTTTATGCAGGATACACAAAATCACTTTTGTTTCCTGCCTTAGTTCTATAACTTTCAATGGCTTTACTATATCACTTGTATTTTTTTTAATCCAATACATATCCGTCTATGGGGAATATAGGAGAATTCTTATGGGGAGATACGTGTCTTTTTCCGTGCGTTGAATTTTTAAGGAAGATATGTTAAAATATAGGGACGCAAACGATCCCGTATCGTTCCGGTTCTGGAAAGGAGTGCCCCACATGAATGAAAAACATATGCAGTACGTACTGACCGTCTTAAAAGAAGGCAGCTTTACGAATGCGGCAAAGAAGCTCTATGTCTCCCAGCCCTCTTTGAGCCAGATCATAAAGACGGCGGAAAGCAATCTCGGCGCTCCGATCTTTAACCGTTCTACCGATCCGATCACCCTGACGCCCGCGGGACAGCTCTATGTGGAAGCAGCAAGACAGGTCACAACGATCTCCACGAATCTTGTAAAGCAGGTGGAAGAACTCAGCAATGAGGAATTCGGAAAGATCCGTCTTGGTATCTCTGTTCAGCGCGGCATGGAGCTTTTACCGGAATTATATCCGCGTTTTAAAAAACGATTCCCCCATGTGGAGATCGAGCTTCACGAGCAGGGGTCCGCGACGATGGAAAAAAGTGTTCTGGAGGGGGAGGTCGGAATCGCACTCCTGACCACGTTTCCGAAGCATGCGGATCTATATTATGACCTGATCCAGGAGGAACAGCTCGTTCTCATCGTGAACAGAGACTGCGCACTCGCAAAACGGATCCGGCCCGGAACGCCTATCGATATTTTAGAGGCAAAGGATGAGACCTTTGTCTCCAGCCGCCCCGGACACTCCGTCCGGTCGATTCAGGACGCTCTCTTCATCACAAGAGATATGAAGCCGAAGATCGATCTTGAGACGATCAGCATTGAGATCGGAAAACATGTAGTAGCGTCGAGTCCCGTTGTTATGGCATGTCCCGACGCCTATGTGGATACCTCCAACTCCGCGGAATCCCCTTACTTTTCCTATCCGATCCTCGGTGTAGAGAATCCGCGGCACTTCTATGCCTGCTACCGGAAGGACATGTATCTGACAAAATATATGAAGGGATTTCTCGAGGTCCTGCACGCGCTCCGCAATCCGGCAAAAAACACTTAACGGATCCTGCACGGAGTCTCCGTATTTTCAGAATTTGAGGTTTATATGGAACATTTTTTATTGAGTGATACAGAAAAAGAAGAATTAAAACAGTTTATCGGTGCGGAGGCAGAACTGCCAGATATGCTCAATGCCAGAGAGCGGCGTGTCTGGGTACAGGAGAAACTTCTCGCGGAATATTCAGGAGTTCTCGTCTCCTTCACCCTGAATATTCCGGGTCCTGTGAAGGTCCTTCCCTATGTGCCGGAGACCTTTGAACTTGCGTTGAAGGAGATCCTTCAGGCGTTATCCGATTCCGGTATCCCGGTCTTAAAGCGCAGTCTGATCCTGGATCGGACAGGTCCGGAGGCCTTCCTATGCGTGGACGCGGATGCCCTTGATGTAAAGCGTCTGCTGGTGCCGTTGGAGGACGCGTCAAAGCTTGGACGTCTTTACGATATCGACATCATCGGACGGGATGGGAAAAAGATCTCCCGAAGTGATATCGGAAAACCGGGACGGACCTGTCTGCTCTGCGAACGCCCTGCGAGGGAGTGTTCCAGAAGCCGGACACATTCCGTGTCGGAACTGACAGCCGCGATCGAGAAGATTTTTAAGGAAAACTTTGCCGGATAATGTTCCACCGGAAATCGGTTAAGGCCTTATCTCCTTCCTTGTCCGGCATTCCATATTTTGTACAAAATCGTAACTATTCAGTACCTTCATAGTTACACGCAAAAATCCATTCCAGATCAGCTTCGCCGATGGGATTTTTGCCCTCCAGCCTATGTTTTCTTACGGTCAGCGCAGCAAGTGCGCAGACCTACTGAACAGTTACACAAAATCTATATAGAGACAGCAGATTCCACAGTCACGGTTTTTGACATTTCAGACGGAGCTGTTGTCAGAAAGGAACCACCACAACAATGGCATTTGACGGAATTGTGATCGCGAATCTGGTCCGCGATCTGAACGATAAGATCGTCTCCGGCAGGATCTCAAAGATCGCCCAGCCGGAAAAGGACGAATTACTTTTTACGATAAAAGGAAACCGGGAGAACGTGCGGCTGCTCGTCTCAGCCAACGCCAGTCTCCCGCTTCTCTATTTTACGGCAAACAATAAACCGAGCCCGATGACGGCCCCGAACTTCTGTATGCTCTTAAGAAAGCATATCGCCAATGGCAGGATTATCTCTGTCACCCAGCCAGGGCTGGAGCGGATCGTCCGGATCGAGGTGGAGCATCTTGATGAGATGGGCGACCTCAGAAGAAAGTTCATCGTGATCGAGCTCATGGGAAAACACAGCAATATCATCTTCTGCGATGAGAATAACGTGATCTTAGACAGCATCAAACATATCTCGGCTCAGGTAAGCTCTGTCCGGGAAGTCCTCCCGGGAAGAGATTATTTTATCCCCCACTCCGGTGAGAAGAAGAACCCGCTTACGATCACGGAAACGGAATTTAAAGAGCTTCTGCACAGCACACCGCAGAATCTTTCCAAAGCGCTCTACATGGATCTTACCGGCTTAAGTCCCGTGGTTGCCGCTGAGATCTGCCATCTGGCATCCTTAGACGGTGATATCTCCGCAAAAGAATTTTCCGACGCGGAACTCACCCACCTCTTCCACGCGTTCAACTGGATCATGGACGATATCCGCGAGGGCAATTTCACCCCGAATATTATCTACGAGGGAGAAAAACCCATCGAATTTGCCGCTGTCCCTCTGACGATGATGGAAGGCGGAAATTACAGGACTGTGAAGTTTGATTCCATCAGTGAGCTCCTCGAGCGGTACTACGCGGAAAAGAATACGGTATCACGGATCCACCAGAAGTCCACGGATCTTAGAAAGATCATCTCCAATGCACTGGAGCGCAGTGTAAGAAAGCTGGATCTTCAGACAAAGCAGCTCAAGGATACTGAAAAACGGGAAAAATACCGGATCTACGGAGAACTATTGAATACCTACGGATATGGTCTCTCCGGCGGTGAAAAAAGTTTAAAATGTTTAAATTATTACGACAATACAGAAATTACGATCCCGCTGGATCCGACGATGACAGCTCAGGAGAACGCGAAGCGGTATTTCGATAAATACAATAAACAAAAACGGACCTACGAGGCCGTCACGGAACAGCTCGCGCAGACAAAGGCGGAGATCGACCATCTGGAATCCATCAGTACCTCCATGGATATCGCAAGGCTGGAGGAGGATCTGGTACAGATCAAGGAAGAGCTTACAGAATACGGCTATATCAAACGCCATTACACCGACGGAAAAAAGGTAAAGATCACAAGCCGCCCGTTCCACTACCTTTCCAGTGACGGATTCCATATCTATGTCGGAAAAAACAACTACCAGAACGAAGAACTCGACTTCAAGTTTGCCAACGGCGGCGACTGGTGGTTTCACGCGAAGGGAATCCCCGGCTCCCATGTGATCGTAAAGACCGAGGGAAAGGAGCTGCCGGACCGCGTTTTTGAGGAAGCCGGAGCGCTGGCTGCCTATTACTCCAAGGGACGGGGAAACGAGAAGGTGGAAGTTGATTATATCCAGAGAAAGAATCTGAAAAAAGTTCCCGGCGCTGCTCCCGGTTTCGTTGTGTATCACACGAACTACTCCTTGATGGCTGTACCGGGGATCACGGTGCAGGAAGTATAATTTTATCGTACAAATAGAAAATGCCTCAGAGCTTTGCACTTTCTGTGCTACTCTGAGGCATTTTCAATGTCTGTATTCGTATATCCTTTTATCTTCCACCAGCCTCATACATCAAGGCATTGCAGATCGCCGCCGCGATATTGCTGCCGCCTTTCCGTCCTCTCGCGACGATGGCGGGAACATCTGTCCTTAAGACCAGCTCCTTTGCTTCCACCACATTGACAAATCCCACCGGAACTCCGATAATGAGCGCCGGGCGGATCTTTTTCTCTTCGATCAGCTCATAAAGGCGCATCAGGGCCGTCGGCGCGTTGCCCACCGCGTAGATGCATTCCGGATAACATCCTGCGGCTTTCTCGACACTGACCGCCGATCTCGTCATGCCGCTCTCCTTCGCTTTTGCCTTCACATCCTCATCTCCGATAAAACAGTGCACCTCGATCCCGAATTTTCCTGCCGCCGTTTTATTGATCCCGGATGCAGCCATCGTGGTGTCCGTGATGATCGGAAGTCCGCGTCGGATCGCTTCCTTTGCCTTTTCGACGGCTCCGTCGGTGATCGTCAGGGTGTCCCTGTAGGAAAAATCCGCCGTCGTGTGGATCACCCGGCAGAGAACCGGAAGTGCATCAGCCGGATACCGGGAAACAAATTCCTCGCCCAGCTCTCCTTTTATGATCTCAAAACTCTTTTTTTCGATCTCCATCGGGCGGGTTGTCAGGAAATCGATCCCCGTCCGCTTTTTTAATTCTTCGGTCCAGTCAAGTCCACTCATCATCTCACATCCTTTCGTTCCAGGATCCGGTAGATCATATCCATATCCAGATTTTCCCGGATAATCTTAGCCATCTTGTCATACTGCTCTTCTTTATACTTTGCCATCGAGAATGTTTCCCCGTTTTCATGTGTCTCCGGACGAACACCTTTTCTCTCTGCGAGGAAATCGCGGATCGCATGCTGCATCTCTTCTGTGTCGAATACTCCGTGGACATAGGTTCCGAATACGTTTCCGCTGATACAGCCGTCTTCTTTCCCACCGTCCGGAGCTCCATTCGGATTCGAATCCGTTTTATATCCTGAACGCGCATCGGAATCCATCGCCATCGCTGCGATATTTTCCCCATTTTCGTACTGGATCCACGAAAACGGCTGTCCGCCGTCCCGGATCGTCTCTCCCATATGAATCTCATATCCGTTGATCTTTACCGGTACTCCATCGTTTGAAAACCCGGCTGCCGTTCCATTTACTCTCGTCCTCGTCTTCTTCTCCGCAAAGATCGTGCGGATCGGCAGGAGCTCCATGCCGCGCATCGTTCCGCCTTCTTCCACACCATGCGGATCGGAAAGACTCGTTCCCAGCATCTGGAACCCGCCGCAGACGCCGATGACCGGGATCCCTTTTCCCGCCATCCGCGTGATTACAGCTTCCAGCCCGTTCTGGCGGAGCCACTTGAGATCTCCCATGGTGTTCTTTGTCCCTGGGAGGATGATGAGATCCGATCCGGTCAGTTCCTCCGGACGGCTCACATAAGAAAGCGCGATCCCCGGCAGTCGCTCCAGTGCATTAAAGTCCGTGAAATTCGAGATCCTCGGAAGCCGGATCACGGAGATCTTCGCAAAAGCCGCATGGCCGGAGCGGTCAAGAAGAGGTCCGGTTCCATGTTTTTCTGTCAGGCGCTCCGAGAGGCTGTCCTCATCGTCCACGTCCACATCCATGTACGGGATCACACCCGCAAACGGGATCCGGATCCGCTCATAGAGCATGGAAAGACCCGGTTTTAAGATCTCTTTATCCCCGCGGAACTTATTGATCACGAAGGCGCGGATCCGCTTTTGCTCCGCTTCTGTGAGCAGGGCCGCTGTCCCGTAGAGCTGGGCGAAAACGCCGCCCCGGTCGATGTCCCCGGCGAGAAGTACCGGCGCATCCAGCATCTCGGCGAGTCCCATGTTCACGATATCATTTTCCCGGAGATTGATCTCAGCAGGACTTCCGGCCCCTTCCACTACGATCACGTCGTACCGGGATGCAAGGGAATTGTAGGCATCCATGATGTCCGGGATCAGACTCTTTTTCATCTTAAAATATTCCGCCGCCGGATAATTTCCACGAACCTCCCCGTTTACGATGAGCTGGGAACCCATGTTGGAGGTGGGCTTTAGGAGGATCGGGTTCATCGCCGCCTCCGGTTCGATTCCCGCCGCCTCCGCCTGCATGACCTGAGCACGGCCCATCTCAAGACCGTCCTTTGTGATATAGGAATTTAATGCCATATTCTGGGATTTGAACGGGGCGGTCTTGAGCCCGTCCTGTTTAAAGATCCGGCAGAGCCCCGCCGCGAGAAAGCTTTTCCCAGCATTCGACATCGTTCCCTGGATCATGATTACTTTTGCCAATTTGATTCCTCCGTAGTGCTGCAGCCGTTTTAACACAATTTATAATCGTATATACTCTGCATTACGACTGCTGCCATATCCTGTTTTTATGCCTCTAAACCATCTTTACAATAAATTGAGAACCGTTTCCACCACCGCACAGAGTCCCATAAGGATCCACGATGTCCGGTAAAGAAGCTTATTCGCCCGCGGAATATCCTCGATCTCTACCGGCCGCAGATCATCCCCAATGTATTTCTTCTTCACAAGTTTTCCGAAATACCAGGCATCTCCCGCAAGGCGGATCCTGAGTGATCCTGCGCAGACCGATTCCGTCTGAGCGGAATTTGGGCTCGCGTGGTTGAAACGGTCCCTTAAAAAGATCTCCTTCGCATGGGGACCGTCAAATTCATGATCTTTTGATGGCAGATAGGAGGCGAAGATCATGACCCAGGCGCAGAGTCTCGCCGGTATGAAGTTCAGGAGATCGTCAAGCTTTGCCGCCGCCCTTCCAAGATAAAGATACTTGTCGTTCTTGTATCCCACCATGGAATCCATGGTGTTAACTGCCTTATATATCCAGCCGAGGACCGGGCCGCCGAGAGTCATATAAAAAAGCGGGGCTGCGACACCGTCCGAAGTATTTTCCGCTACAGTTTCCACCGCCGCTTTCGTGACTCCCGTCATGTCGAGACGTTCCGTATCACGGCCCACGATCATGGAGACCGCGTACCGGGCTGCCGGTAGATCATCTTTTTTCAATTCCCGGTAGACCTTCATGCTCTCATCTTTTAAGGATCTCACCGCAAATAGCTGATAGCAGAGGATCACCGAGACCAGAAATTTAAGCCCTGGGGAGATCCGCCCACAGGCATAAAGAATGCCGCCGGATACGACCGCCGTCGTTCCCGTCGCAAAAAGGACAAGGACGACGCCGCCCGCAAGCAGCGCCCGTTCCCCGTCTCCGAAGATCTTCCGTATTCCTTTTTCCAGAAAACTGATATATGCCCCGATCAGCCGCACTGGGTGATACAGCCAGTGCGGATCGCCGAGGACCTGATCCAGCAGAAAACCAAGCGTGATCACCGCCAGAAGTTCTATTCTGTCTATCATGTAAATTCTTCCTTATCTGCCGTAATTTTCCTGTTTTCAGCTGCACAAACGAAACTATATTTCCATACGCATGTGAGCCTGTCGTTCTTTTCTCCCGCAGACAAAAAATTCAGGAATCATCACAACCTCTATTTCAAATATTTTCCGTTATTCTTATATGCCATGATGATAATAACCACCGTCAGTACAAGAAATGCCGCCAGCCATAAAACTGCCGGAAATACGCTGCATCGGTACATGACAAAGAATGCCAGATCCAGCCCCCAGAGCATCTTTGTGACGCCCTCTGTGTGGCACCATTTTGCCCGCTCTTCGTCCTCCACAAGGATCTTTGAGCTGATCGGCGTGTAGATGCCGCTTACAACCAGCGCACCGTAAATCAGAAATCCGATGCTGCATGCAGATAATAAAAGTATCATGTTTTTGTTCTCCCTTCATCTTTTCCTTTACACGTTTCGTTATCGGTCATTTAGCTTTAATGATCCGCGCGTTGCGGATCTGTCCATCTGACGCATCCATTTTTCCCAAAACGCCTTCCCCGTTCCCAATCTGCCAGTCATAGTAACTTTTCTTTTCCTCCGAAAACGCCTCCATGACTGCCATGATCGTTCCTCCATGAACGACAAAAACGAGCGTCCGGTCAATCCCCTGTTCAGTCTGAGAAGAAATTTCCTTCCATACTTCCTGAAATGCCTCCACTGTCCGGGCTTTAAATGCCTCCGTGGTCTCCCCGCCGGGAAATCCCTCTCTCCCCAGCGTGTCGATAAAATGCTGATACTCCGCATCCCCGGAAAGTTCCAGATAATTCTTATACTCAAAGGTTCCAAAATCACACTCGGAGAGTCCGGCTTTCTGGATTCTCGGAACATGTTCATATAGCTTCTCCGGGAACAGAATTTCTGCCGTCTCAAGGCATCGTTTCATTGGGCTCGTGACGATCACCGCTGCGTTTCCTGCAAGCTCCCGAAGCTTCAGCGCTTCTTCCTGCAGAAAGAACACTGCCTGCTCCGTCAGTCCCTCATCAGTCCGGCCCACATACCGTTTTTCCAGATTCCCGGCCGTTGCCCCATGCCGGATCATGAAAAGTTTCATCCGATCACCGCCTTCCCGATCACGGCCGCAAGGAGGATCCCAAGCTCACAGATCTGCAGGAAAAATCCCGCCAGATCTCCCGTGACCCCACCGAACTCCTTCACTGCCATATGCCGGTAGTAGAAAAAGATCAGGATCGATGCTGATAGAATGATTCCCCCAATTCTGCCACCCAGAAAAAGTTCCAGAACTGCTGCCGCAAAGAACAGGATGACCATCCAGACCGCCACCGTCTTCTTTTTCGCGTCCTTCATAAAATCTGCCAGCATCCCATGTTTTCTCGCCTCCGGGAATGTCACCGTGGAGAGTCCGCTTAAGGATCTTGAAATCACAAAACCGATCGAGACAAGCACCGCCGTCTCCCGGTCAAGCTCCATACACGCCGCCGCATAAAGGATCAGATACAGTGCGCCAAAGATCACAGCGAACGCCCCCGTGTGGGTATCCTTTAAGATCGCGAGTTTCTTCTCCCTGTCTCCGTAGGACGCCCTTGCATCACACGTATCCATAAATCCATCCATGTGGATTCCGCCTGTTATGAAGATCGGAACTGCGAGAAGGATTCCCGCTGCCAGAAAGCTTCCCGGAAGAAGCCATGAGAGCAGCAGGAACATCCCGTAAAATACTGCCCCGATCACCATGCCGATGGCCGGGAAGAAACACATGGCATATTTCATGTCCTCCTCTTTCCATTCGAACATCGGCATCGGGATCCTGGAATACATGGAAAAAGCGATAATTGCCGCCCTCATGGCCGCTCTCCTTTCTCCTGATAGTCCACGTACTGTTCCACAGAGATATCAGAAAATGTGCTCATCTCCTCATATACCTTTGCACCCATCCTGAGAAGCGGGATCATGGCAACCGCCCCGCTTCCCTCGCCGAGATGCATTCCCATGTTAAGAGGTGCCGGAAGATCCAGCATCTGAAGGATCGCCGCCCCGGCAGGTTCTGTGGAGATATGGGACGCGAGCATATAGTCCTTCGCCTCTTTCCTGATGAGAACAGCGAGAAGACCGGAGACGGTGGAGAGGAATCCATCCATCAAAACCGGGATCTTTGCCGCCGCTCCGCCGAGGAATAGCCCCGTCATTCCAGCGAGATCGAAACCGCCAAGCTCTGCAAGCACCGTCGCAGCGGACAGCTCTCCGCTCTCATATTGTTCTTTTGTTCCATTCCGGTATTCCGGATATTTCTCATAGAAACGGGAAACTGCCATCTCCACTGCCTTTTTTTTCTTCTCAAGTCCCGCGTCAGAGAGTCCGGCGCCCCGGCCGGTCGCCTCTTCAGGTGGGAGCCCCGTGAGCACTGCGCTCATGGCGGCAGCAGGAGTCGTATTTCCGATTCCCATCTCCCCGGCGGCAAGAATTTCGTATCCCATCTCTTTCAACCGGAATGCGAGATCTATGCCGGAAAGAAGTGCCTGAAGACACCCGGTTCTGCTCATCGCCGGTTCCCTCGCGATATTTCCGGATCCTCTTGCCACTTTCCGGTCCAGGATCCGGTGCATGTCAGGCTCTTTCTGCCCGGTCGGCTCACAGTCCATTCCCATATCCACCGGATAGAGGTCAGTTCCAGAGATCCGGCACATCTTGGAGGTGGATGTCTCGCCTTTCGTGAAGTTTTCCGCAACGATCCTCGTCACATCTTTACCTGTCTGGGAAACCCCTTCCGCAACGACACCATGATCCGCGCACATGACTGCCAGTGCGGACCGGTCCAGTTTCATTCCCGATGCGTTCCCGCGGATCCCCGCGATCTTTATAATATCCTCCTCCAGAATTCCGAGACTTCCGATGGGTTTTGCCACAGAATTCCAACGCTTTTTCGCAAGCTCCATGGCAGTTCGATCTGCCGGTTCAATCTTATTCAGATATGCTTTCCAGGTCTTTTCTACTGAAGTTTTTTCTGTCATATTTATTTTCATTCTGCTGTCATATTTCATTTCACTACTAGATTTTTCTTTTTCCACGTTTCTGCACATTTAATAAAATTCTCAGCAATTTTCACATTACTGTAAAAATACAAGTGCGGGAAGCCTGCATAAAAGCTCTCCGTTGTATATCCGCAGTCCCAGCCCCGTGTTCCCACCGGCTTTTTTGCTGCGAAATCCGTCCCGTTCTCCTCCGAATCCCAGTGGTGGAATTCATGGGCGCGGAATTCAGTTCCCGCAGGTCCTAACAGTCCCTCTTTCTTTGAGGTAACAGTAATATACCCAAATCTACCAAGCTTCCCCGTGTCACAGCTGCTGCCCGGCAGCACACCTGCCATTGGCCATTCCACGCCGTCCGGATCCACGATCGAATCCTTCAGGTACAGATATCCGCCGCACTCCGCGATACACGGCATCTCTTCCATCACCGCCTGACGGATCGCATTCCGCATACTGATATTTTCTGAAAGTGCTTTCGCGTGAAGCTCCGGATAACCGCCGCCAAGATAGACTGCGCAGGTTTCCACCGGAAGGTTTCTGTCGTGGATCGGGGAAAAATACTGTATTTCCGCTCCGAGTTTCTTAAGGAGATCCAGATTATCCTCGTAATAAAAGCAGAAAGCTTCATCTTTGGCGACTGCAACTACTGTTTTCTTAATACCTGTCCCGCAATCCACATTATAAAACTGCCTTACAGCTTCTGGCAATTTCACTTCTATCTCTGCCGCTCTCCTAGCCTCCTCAATAATCCCATCCAGATTGATTCCCACTCGAACCTTTTCTTTGATCAGATCCAGCCGCTCCCGGATCCCCAAAATCTCCTCTGGCATCACAAGCCCCAGATGGCGGGATTTCAGAGTCAGATCCTTTAACTCCGGCACATACCCGAATACCCGGATTCCAAGCTCCCGCTCTGCCCGCTCCTTTAACCCCGGATACAGCATCGGTGACAGCCGGTTAAAGACTACCCCTGTCACATGGCTCTTCTCCTTGTAATCAAGAAATCCTTTTATCGACGCTAAAGCAGAAAGACTCCGCCCCATCATATCCACCAGAAGGATCACCGGCGTATCCGTGAGATCCGCCACCTCCCAGGCACTGGACCGCTCCGAGACACCGCCAAGTCCATCGTAAAAGCCCATGACGCCCTCCAGTACAGCGATTCGGCTTTCCGGGAATTTCTCCATTTCGAGGACTTCCCTGCCGAGCAGATATCTCAGCGTATCCCCGTCCGCAAAAAAGCTGTCCAGATTTCTCGACGGGATCTCCAGCACCGTCCGATGAAACATCGGATCGATATAATCCGGCCCGCACTTAAATGCGCGGACCTCCTGAATTTTCTCTTTCAAAAGAGAAAGAAGCGCACAGGTAAATAACGTCTTCCCCCCGCCGCTCTTTTCTGCCGCGATCATGATCCGGGGAAGGTGGACGGAAACTGCCTGAGAATCCTGATCCCAACACTCCATTCGACCCTTATCCATATTTTCCACTCCTTCATAATCGCTACATTCTGCTGACACAGATTTTTCCCTCAAATGTCACGATCCACACCGGATTCTGCCCCATCATCAGATGACTGGAGCCGACTTTTTTAGACCTCACGGCAGTCAGCGTAAGAAGATCCGGTTCTGTCACCGGAAGCGTTTTCACGGCTTCAAGGACCGCTGCCAAAGATTCGGGAGTGATGAGGTTTACAACAAACCGTGTTTCAGGATTTTTCTTAAGGCATAGCGCAATGACCTCCTCCATCTTTCCGCTGCTTCCGCCGATGAAGACATGGGTTGGAGCCGGAAGATCTTCTAACGCCTCCGGCGCTGTTCCCGCTATGATCTCCAGATTTGTGAGGGCGAATTTTTTCCGGTTTTCATAGAGAAGCTCCACGGCCTCCGGATTCTTCTCGATAGCGTAGACTTTCACCGAATCAGAAAGGCCTGCACACTCCACAGAGACAGATCCTGTCCCCGCCCCCACATCGTAGAGGACTGAGTGTTCCGTGAGTTCCAGCTTTGCCACGGACACGGTGCGGACTTCCATCTTCGTCATCGGAACCTTCCCGCGGGTGAACGCCTCATCGGCAATACCGTGGGATAAAGGTCTTCGGGGCCCGGTCCATTCCGCATAGAGGACGGCCAGTGAAGGTGCTTTCCTGCCCTTTATTTCCTCTGGAGTGGAGGTGAAGATCTGTTCGTCTTCAAGTGTCAGGTTTTCCCCGGCAAAGAGCTTTGTCTCCTGCATCCCAAGATCGATGAGCTGTCCGCAGATCTTTTCATAAAAATCCGCTCCGCCTCCTAAGACAAAGGCACTGCCAGAGCGCTTTAACTCTGAGGCAAAATTTGCCGCCTGCCCGTGCATGCTGAAGAGTTTCGCGTGATCCCAGGGACGCCGGATCTTCGCGAAAAAATATCCAACGGAAGAGATCCCCGGAATTACTTCCACGGTATAGTTTCCGCGGCGTTCCAGCACTGCACCGAGTTTTTCCGCTGCGCTGTAAAATCCGGTATCACCGGACATGGCTCCACAGATCACCTGTACCTCCGGGTGGGCATCCAGATAGTCCGCAATTTTTTCCGGCTGGTATGCCTCAAAAACAGGTTTGTGGAAACTTTCCAGCTGTCTCACACAGCGGCTTGCGCCGACGATCAGATCACATTTATCGAGGCGTTTTTTTGCCTCACCGGTTAGATAGGATTCGCTTCCGGGTCCTGTGCCGATAAGGAATACCTGGCGTTTCCCGGAATTTTTAACTGACCTTCCCAGAGCAAAATGCTCCTCCAGATAAGCAATTCCTTCTTCTAACGAGATTCCTTCTTCCACCGGTCTTCCGATCACGACAAGACCGACACCTGCTTTTTTCGCTGCGCTGACCTTTTCCTCGAATCCGCCCGCCTTTCCGGACTCCTTCGTCACCATCCACTTCGCATGGACCGCTTTCATCATTGCAACATTTAAGTCTTCCGCAAAGGGTCCCTGCATTGCGATCAGATGGCTGCCGTAAAAGCCCATATCGGCGCAGGTCTTTACCACCTCCGGCATGGAAAGAACTCTCGCGTAGATTCTCGTCTCCCAGTCCGGGAGAGCTAAAAATGCGGAGAGCTCCTTACTTCCCGTCGTGACGAATACCGGACCTTCCGTGGTCTTTAAAAAGTCCACTGCCGACTGAATATTCTCCACCGTGATGATCCGGCAGTCTGAACCGTCTGAAATGCCTTCCGTTTCTGTCCAAGCACTTTCTCCGGGCATTTCCATATCTGCTTTTGTGTTCTTTTTCTTCTGGTTGTCATCTTCAAAAGTACGGGGTCCGTTTTCAGCAGTGAAAACATTTGTTCTCTCACCGTTTTTATCCCGCAGGATCCTTAAAAGCGGGGTCCCTGTCTTTTCTGCCGCCTCCCTGATATTTGCCGTGACCACCACCGCAAAAGGATGGGTTGCATCAAGGATCAAGTCATACTTCTTTTCCTGAAACAGTTTCTCCATCTGGATCTCATCGACACGCCCGTCATGGACCTGAAGATTCTCAGCCTTCGGGATCTCCTCTTTTCCATATTCCGTCGCAACAAACACATCAGCCGCTACCTGACTTCCGGCAAGGCGGGATGCCAGAACCCGTCCTTCCGTTGTCCCCGCAAAAACCGCAATTTTCCCTTCCGCTATCTTCATATCCGGTATCCTCTCGGTGTGACCATCCAGTTCTGTCCGCCAAGGACGGACTTTTCGGTCCGGCTGTTTCCAATAAACACGGTGGTGAACATGTCTGCCTCGTAATCTTTTAATTCCGCCAGAGTCATGACCTTCTTCATCTCCCCGTCCCTTCCGATGTTCTTCACGATGCCGCAGACGTTATCCGGGCTCTTATATCTCAAAAAGATCTCACACGCACGCTTTAAATAGTCCGCCCGCTTCCTGCTGGACGGATTATAGAGACAGATGGAAAAATCAGTCTTCGCCGCCGCGTCCAGGCGATTCTCAATGGTCTCCCAGGGTGTTAAAAGATCACTTAAACTGATCACCGCAAAATCATGCATCAGCGGTGCCCCGAGGACAGCGCCGCCGGAGAGAGCCGCCGTGATCCCCGGGATCACCTCGATCTCCACCTCCGGGTGCTTCTCCCCGAGTTCCAGGATCGGTCCCGCCATTCCGTATATTCCTGCGTCCCCGCTGCAGATCATCACGACAGATCTTCCTTTTTCCGCCTCCGCAAAAGCCATCTCGCAGCGCTCGATCTCCCGTTTCATGGGGGTCGTCAGAAATTCCTTATCAGGAAAGTATGGCTTCGCAAGTTCCACATAGACCGTATAACCCACGATCACGTCACATGTATTTAACGCTTTCACGGCACGGAGCGTCATGGATTCATACTCTCCAGGTCCCATGCCGACCACTGTCAGCTTCTTCATATGTCCGTCCCCTTTCTGAATTCCGTGGAGAAGTCCGGCGCATAGAGTCTTGACTCCTCGTAGCCGTTTGCCTCTCTCGTGCCGAATACATCACCGATAAAGATCATTGCCGTCTTCTTAATTCCGTTCTCCTCTGCGGACTTCGCCAGCGTAGAGACGGTGCAGCGGACGATCTTCTCCTCCGGCCATGTCGCCTTGTAGATGATCACCGCCGGAGTGTCCGGCTCATATCCGGCTTCCGCAAGTTCCTTTTCCATCTGTGACAACAGTCCCGTGCTTAAGAACACCGCCATGGTCGCATGGTGAGCCGCCAGGGAACGGAAACTCTCCCGCTCCGGGACTCCGGTCCGCCCCGCCATTCTCGTGATGATCACGGACTGGGACACGCCAGGCAGCGTGAGTTCCGCATGGAGACTCGATGCAGCGCCGCAGAAGGAGCTGACCCCCGGGCATACATCGTAAGCAATCTTTTTCTCATCCAGCCGGTCCATCTGCTCCCGGATCGCGCCGTAGAGCGCCGGATCACCGGTATGAAGCCGCACCGTCATTTTTCCCTCACGCTCCGCTTTCTCCATGGCACGGATCACCTCGTCAAGAGTCATGTAGGCACTGTTTAAGATCTCACACCCCGGCTTCGTCTCCTTTAAAAGCTCCGGATTCACAAGGGATCCCGCATAGATCACCACGTCCGCCTCCCGAAGGAATTTCTGTCCCCGGACCGTGATCAAGTCCGGCGCTCCGCTTCCGGCTCCCACAAAATGTATCATGATGGTTTTCCTCCTGTTTTTCGAATCTTCATGACCGTCCATGCATGGTCTCTCATGTCATACTCCCACTTGCAGTACGGGCAGTGACGGATCTTCATCGCGTCAAAGCTTGCCCCGCAGCTTTCACAGGAGACCTGATGGATCGAGTATCCCGGGTCCTGCGGGATCTGGATATTCTTTCCGACGATCATCCGGATCCTGTCGTTTTTCTCCTTCATCGAACTTCCCCTGTCATATGTATCGCAGAAGTACAGATCGATATCCGCATACACATACGGGCCTTCCTGCCAGCAGTTCCCCACCGACATAGCTCCCCTGTATACAATGTCCGTGATGTTCTGGAAACTTTCCCCATCCCAGGGACCGCGGATAATAGAAAGGTCCTCTCCCGGCTCGGAAAAGATAATATTTTTTGCCAGAGCAATGACCTGGTTTGCAAAGTTTTCATAGCCAAAATCCGGCTCGTAATTCTTCATGAACCGGATCAGCCTGTTTTTGCTGCCAGAAGTGGCAAACAGAAGTCCAAGGCTCTGCATCGCCCGCCAGAAAATATACCCAAGTGTTTTTAAGGCAAACAGCATATATCCGCCGAAGGCTCCGATTACTGGATACCCGATCAGCGGGCAGATCATGGAATATAGTGTCAGAGGATCACCGGTCTTTGCCCTCTCCCATGCCAGGTATGCCAGCATGAACACCGTGAAGATGACTGCCCCTCCGCCGCACCAGGGAGTTAATGTTCTCTTGATCTCTTCCGTGGAATAGCTGAGGTCTTCAATGGAATAAAAATTCGCGACCTTCGGATACAGATCCTGCATCAGAAATCTTGTGTGGCAGTATGGGCAGCCTTCAAACAGCGCCTTGATCTGGCTCACCGCTCCGCAGGACGGGCAGGTACATGGCTCCGTTCCGTCTACCGTCGCCTCATTCGCGAAGGTGATCGTCTGGTATAAGATCTCTTTCTTCCGGAATTTTCCGATGATCCGTCCACCCCTGGAATATGTCGTATTTCTCTGCGCCGTGCGGAATTCTGTCACATTCGTATATTTCTTTCCGACCTTCGGCGGGATCGCGCCAGCTGAGGCCAGAAGACCCCGGAGTTCTATGGATGAATCTCTGTGAAGTCCGCGTTTTTCCAACCGCTTCCGCTGCTGGCCCAGAAAATACTTTATATCCTGATTTCCGGTATCCGGGATCGGTCCGCCGGAAAGCCACTCGTTGTATTGTTTCAGGAAGCGGTTATACATCATGGATGCCTTTGTGTCATGGACGCTCCCGTAATTTTTCTGCCTGTTTTCCATAGTGTTTCCTTTAATTTCGATGAATGATCAGAGACCGTAACTTTCATGCGTTGTTCCAAAACTTATTGTTTCAGTTCTTTCAGCGCTAAGTGGAAGCTTATTGATCCAGCTCTTTCAACGCTGACCGCAGAATCGCGTCCGCGCCTTCCGTCTCTCCCAGATACTCCCCCTTTGTCCCGAAGACGATCATTCCCGTCCTCACCTCGTCCCTGGATCGATGGGTAAGGTGCCAATCGGCACGCTTTAAGAATACGTTTATCGTGTCCTCTATGATTCCCGCCTGTTTTAAGTGATCCATCGCCTCATCCGTCGTGTTGGATCTCTGGATCTTTCTAAGGAGTTCCAGGTCCTCGGTTCCGGCAGATAACGCGCAGGACAGCATCGTGTCCATGCGACCATCCGCCTCCCTGGAGTGGGTGTTCATGATCCCGTTTCCGATCTTCACGAGTTTTCCCATGTGACCGGCGATCAGGATACCGGAAAAGCCCAGTTCCGCGGCAAGGTCAATGGTCTTGCCGACGAAGTTGCTCATGGTGACGAGGGAATTCATAAATCCTTCCAGAAGTGATGGTTCTGTTCCCGTTGATAATTCTCCATAAGCCATCTGTTCTGCCTCAACAGCAGCATCCGTGTCCGCCGCGTTACTCCCTTGATGAGCATCGGTACAGAATTTACCATGTTCTACGAGATACCTCTCTAAAAATCCCGCGCCCATATTTCCAGGCACTGCGATCACCCATTTTCTGCCCTCTGCCTTTAAGACATTTAGATGGGTGCGGATCGTCTCGACAAGCGCTTCCTCGCTCATGGGCTCCACAATCCCGCTGGTCCCGAGAACGGAGATCCCGCCCTCGATTCCCAGGACCGGGTTGAAGGTCTTCTTCGCGGCTTCTACGCCTGCAGGAACCGATATTGTGATCGATACCAGGCGAAGCTCTCCGGCTTCCTCCAAAAGCTCGTAGACAGCGTCCCGGATCATCTTACGCGGCACAGAATTGATCGCTGCAGCGCCTACTGGCTGATCCAGACCGGATTTTGTGATGCGACCGATGCCGATGCCGCCGTCGATTCTGACAAGCGACTCAGGAAGTGCCTCTTTCTGATGAGCGGCATTCGCTTTTTTCTGCTGTTTCTGGTTTTCTGGACTCAGACCAGGTTTTTCTCCTGCAGCTCCGAACCCGGAACTTTCCAGATGTGACATCTGAACCTTTTCATAAAAGTTTTTATCTTTCACAAACTCCGCCCGCGCATACACCAGGATCCCGTTCGTCACATCATAATCGTCCCCTGCGTCCTTCCTGACCGCGCACTCCGCCCAACTATCCCCGGAAGTTTTCTCTTCCAGCGATACGCACACCGGAATCCCCTTCGGGGTCATGATCTCCTCCGTCTCCTTCCAGGATCCTGTGAGCAGAAATCGCACCGCCCCCTGAGCCGCCAGAGCCGCGCAGGTTCCTGTGGTGTATCCGCATCTTAACTTTTTATGGTCTTTGTATACAAAGGTATCCATGTTTACCTCGTGATCTCGTTTCTGTCCGTCAGTAGCACCTCTAAAATTCCGTCCGCTGTATAGTCGGAAGCTGTCAGGGCATTCTTCACTCCGTATTCCGCAAGGACTGCCGCTGTCACCTTTCCGATGCAGACTGGTCTCACCGTCTCAAACAGAGATGCCGCTTCCGCCTCACGTCCCGCGAAGAATCCTCGGACGCCGGAGCCGCTCTCAAACGTGATATAGTCGGCAGTTTTAAGTCTCGCAAGCTCCGTCTGCTCCACCAGGATATCATAGATTGGAATATCATCAAACGCATATCCCTGTTCCGCCAGTGTCTCCGTGAGGACCTTCGAGCCCTGCTTTGCCCGCGGGATCAGAAATTTTCCTGCCTCAGCACACGGACAGACATTTTCTGAACTGGAAATGCTGTAGGCTACATTGGCGGCAGCAGTTTTTGCCCCAGAAGTCTCTCCATTCTCCTTCAAATATTTTACAAGTCCATCCGCCAGCGCTTTCGTCGTGTATTCCTCCGGGATAAAGTCCGGCGTGATTCCGACGCTCTCCAGATACTCCCCTGTTCCGCGCCCGACAACCGCAAATTTTAATCCGCCAAGTTTTCTGATATCTACATGTTTCTCCCGCATCCGGTCAAAGAAGATCCGGACTGCATTCCGGCTCGTAAAAATCACCCATCTGTAACGGGAAAGGTCCGCAAACGCCTGATCCAGCCGTTCCATGGACTCCCGTACCACAAGGGATTCCCCCGCGCGGACCGTCTTCGCACCCTCATCGGACAGGCGGCTTATGATCCGTCCTCTAACGGCCTCTGTTCCGGTGACTCCCACCGTGATTCCGGTAAGCACGCCCGGCACCATAGATGTAAAGTGGAAGGCACAGACCTCACCCACAGTGATGATTCCGGGAGGCGTAAGTCCCGCTTTTCTTACAGCCTCAGGCAGATCCTTTAAGGATGCCCGGACAACGCGCATTCGGGACAGTGTTCCGTCCGTCACAACGGCTGCAGGCGTCTCCCCGTCTTTTCCGCCATCTATGAGACGTTTCACGATCTCCTCAAGGTTCGAGAGTCCCATAAGGAAGATCAGGGTTCCCGGAAGCTTCGCGTACAGGCTGTAATCCCCGGAGAGTCCCTCACCGCCTTCGTGGGAGATATGTCCCGTAAAGACATGGAAATCTCTCGCGATATTCCGGTGGGTAACAGGGATTCCAGCCGCCTCCAGTGCCCCGATGGCTGAGGTAACGCCGGGGATCACTTCATAGGGGATTCCTGCTTCTGTGAGCGCCTGGATCTCCTCTCCGCCGCGCCCGAACACAAAGGGATCTCCACCCTTTAACCGGATGACGCGCTTTCCTTCCAGTGCCTTCTCCACCAGGATCCGGTTGATCTCCGACTGCTTTTTGATGTGGTGTCCTGCCTCTTTTCCCACATAGATCCGCTCGCAGTCCTCCGGCACCAGGGAGAGCAGTTCCTCGGAGCCAAGCCGATCATAGACAAGGACCTCCGCTGCCTTTAATGTCTGCTGTCCCTTCACCGTGATGAGACCGCCGTTTCCAGGACCGGCTCCCACAAGATAAGCTTTCCCTGCCGGAAGCTCCCCTTCGGTCCCCTTCTTTACGAGAAGCTCCGCGAGTTTCATGGAATCCTCCGGCGCTCCGGAGATCTTCCTGCGGATAAGTCCATTTTTTGTCTCCCGCATGAGTCCCATCCAAAATGTTCCATTCTCTTCCTTCGCGTACACGCCTACCGCTGCGGTACAGCCTGCACCTAAAAGGCGCAGCACTTTTCTCTCCGCGAACAATGCCCGCTCCGCTTCTTTATCATTCAGTTTTTTGAGGATCTTTAATACCTCACTGCCCTTTTTCGCTTCCACTGCGATGATCCCCTGACCTCCTGCCGGGATAAACATTTCCGGTTCCAGAAACTCAAAGGAAAATCTCGGATCATTAAAAAGGCCCAGACGATTAAGACCCGCCGCAGCCAGGATGATCCCGTCGTACTCCTTCTGGTACAGTTTTTCCAGTCTCGTGTCGACATTTCCGCGAAGCAGACGGCATTCCACATCCCCGCGCTCCATGATCTGCACCTGGCGTCTCGGACTTCCCGTTCCGATAATCCTGGGACTCCGCTCCGGAGTACGACCCTTTACCGTCACAAAGACATCCCTCGGATCTTCCCGCTTTAAGACGGCACCGATACAGAGCCCGTCGCTCAGATCCATCGGCATGTCCTTCGCGCTGTGGACCGCGAGATCAATATCCCCGTTTAAAATGGACTGCTCAAACTCCTCCACAAAGGCCCCTTTTCCTCCAAAAGCAACAAGAGAGGTCTTTAAGATCTTATCGCCCTTTGTCATCAGGGGAACCAACTCACATTTTACCTCCGGGCATGCGGCCTCGATTGCCTCCGCCACCATGTTTGTCTGCACAAGCGCCAGCCTGCTCTTTCGCGTTCCGATCCGGACCGTCCGGCGTTTTATTGCTCCCATCCTTTACTGTTCCTCCCTGTCTTTTGCGATAATAAGGGAATAATATCCCGCGTCTTCCGGGATGTCGGCTGCACTTCGTATCAGCCGCTCACCCTCCATCCCGCAGTTTTCCACCATCCAGGCAGGACACTCCGTGAGAAGAAGCTCCCGCTTCACATCCGCGATCTTTTTCCCGGATTTCATCAAGATCTTTGTCCCTGAAAGCTTCAGCCCATCTTTCACCGGATAGGAGCCCGGCAGGATATGGATGGACTCCGCCTTCTCCCCCAGGGAGATCCCGAGCTTTGCCGCCGCCGCGCAGAAGGACGGAACTCCGTTAACCAGAACCGACTCGTATCCCAGATTCAGAAGTTTCTGGTGGACATAGCCGTATGTGGAATACACTGTCACGTCCCCCAGCGTCAGAAACGCCACCGTCTTTCCCTGATCCATGAGGGCAGCCAGACTCTTCACCGCTGCCTCATGGCTCTCCTTCAGCACCGCCTCGTCCTTCGTCATCGGGAATACCACAGGGATGATCTCCTTTTCATCGATCTCAGGGACCGCCCCCAGAGCGATCTGATATGCGGTACATGTCTCTTTTTCTTTTCCCGGAATCGCGATCGCATCCGCCTCCCGGAGCAGGCGCACCGCCTTTAATGTCATGAGTTCCGGGTCCCCCGGTCCCACTCCGATCCCATAGATCATTCCCTGCATGTTCTTCTCCTTTATGTTCTATTTCTTCAATTCTGTGCAACCTTTCCAGTCTTTCCGGCTGACATGCAATCCGCCTTCAGATTCTGCCGCACATCTCTATTCGCCGTTAAAATTCCCCTGAAAGATTTCCGGCATCGGTCCTTTTCCCCTCAGGTATGTAAGCAGATCGCTCAAAAGCTCTGCCCCTTTAGGGACTGCCTCATGAAATTCACGCTCCAGATAGTCTGTGATGGCCTCACAGCCCGGCGTTGGCTGTTTCCTCATAAACATGCCGTGAATGACCCCATAGCTTCCTGTAAAACGCAGGAGGAAGCAGCAGAGCCTTTTCGTCCTCTCACTCGAGTTGATAAACAGACGGTTCATGGTCCGAAAACTCATGATCGCCTTTGCCACCTTGATGGGATCCTCATCGAAAAGCCTTGATGAGGCCCGCACGGTCTGGGCTGTGATCTTTAAATGGCAGGTGAGGTTCGAGTGCAGCGGGCGCATATGTTCCCGCTCCAAAAGTCTCCGTTCTAACTCCGTCTCGATCTCCGCGTGGGTGATTCCGGTCCGCTTCTCCTCTGCGTTCACGTAAGCGTGGACGCGGTTGTCGAGACAGAAATGGCAGGCAACACCCATGAGATACGCGATCATCTCATCTCTCTCTTCCTTTGTTTCGGCCTCTCGTACCAGCATCCGGCCACGTTCCATGAGCTTTGCAGCGGGTTCGCCGTGCATCCGCACACCTTTCTGGTTTACCTTGTTTTTTCCAAGTGCCTTGTAAAAGAACAGGATATCTGGCCCGTGGACCCCTAAAAGGAAGCAGTACCGCTCCTTCTTTATGATCCGTTTAATGACCGGATCGGCCTCCATATATACTTTTCTCCCGTATAGATCATGCGCAAATGCTGCCGGCATGGATCTCATCTCCTTCGTAATATGCTCTGCGTGACAAAATCCCCGATGCTTCTGACAGTTCCCGGGTCTGTCCTGCAACTGAAAAAGCTGTGACAAAATGAATCGCCACAGCTTTACAAATCCTTATTTATTTGATCTCTGTCTTTCCGCCCATATACGGTCTTAATACTTCCGGAATTCTTACAGAGCCGTCTGCCTGTAAGTTGTTCTCAAGGAAAGCGATTAACATTCTCGGCGGAGCTACAACTGTGTTATTTAAGGTATGTGCGAAATATTTCTTTCCATCCGGTCCGTTTACGCGGATTCTTAAACGTCTTGCCTGAGCGTCACCAAGGTTGGAACAGCTTCCTACCTCGAAGTACTTTTTCTGTCTCGGGGACCATGCCTCAACATCGACAGATTTTACCTTCAGGTCAGCAAGGTCACCGGAGCAGCACTCTAAGGTACGAACCGGGATGTCCATGGAACGGAACAGATCTACGGTGTTCTGCCATAACTTGTCGAACCACATCTTGGATTCTTCCGGCTTGCAGACAACGATCATCTCCTGCTTCTCGAACTGATGGATACGGTATACGCCGCGCTCCTCGATGCCGTGTGCGCCTTTCTCCTTACGGAAGCACGGAGAATAGCTTGTTAAGGTCTTCGGAAGCTCCTCTTCCGGAATGATCTGGTCGATGAATTTGCCGATCATGGAATGCTCACTTGTACCGATGAGGTAGAGATCCTCGCCCTCGATCTTGTACATCATAGCGTCCATCTCAGCGAAGCTCATAACGCCTGTGACAACGTCACTGCGGATCATGAACGGCGGTACACAGTATGTGAATCCACGGTCGATCATAAAGTCTCTTGCGTATGCGATCACTGCGGAGTGAAGTCTCGCGATATCGCCCATTAAGTAGTAGAAACCGTTTCCGGCAACTCTTCTTGCGGAGTCGAGGTCGATGCCGTTAAATTTCTCCATGATCTCTGTGTGGTACGGGATCTCAAAATCCGGAACGACCGGATCACCGTACTTCTGAACTTCTACGTTCTCGCTGTCATCTTTACCGATCGGTACGGACGGGTCGATGATATTCGGGATCGTCATCATGATCTTCTTGATGCGCTCCTCGAGATCTTTTTCTTTCTCCTCCAACTCAGCAAGGTGGTCGGAAGCTGCTGTAACCTGTTTCTTAACTTCCTCAGCTTCTTCCTTCTTGCCCTGTCCCATCAATGCGCCGATCTGCTTGGAGATCTTATTTCTGCTCGCGCGGAGGTCATCAGCCTCCTTCTTTACTTTTCTGTTCTCCTCGTCCAGTTCGATCACTTCGTCTACTAACGGAAGCTTCGCGTCCTGGAATTTATTCCGGATATTCTGCTTTACGATTTCCGGATTTTCTCTTACAAATCTTAAATCTAACATGAGCTTTTCTCCTTATTGCCGTGTAAAAACACGCTTTGGTAAAAATATATCATATTTTGCTGAGAAAAGGAAGGGGATTTCTCCTACTTTTTTATCAGTTTACCAAGAATCTTCTCAAAACAAACACCGTTCGCGTGAGGGATCTGCTCCTCATCGGAGACTTTTATGCACTCTTTTACGAATCCTGCTGCCTGGCTCACCGCCTCCGGGAGGGACTTCCCGTTTAATAACGCGCCCGCCACAACAGAGGAAAATACATCTCCGGTTCCCGGACGCTCTCCACCGGAGGACCTTGTCCGGATAAATTTTGCATCGTACTGTCCCTGCTCCAGAACCACATTGGTGTAGCAGCTTCCCTCCCGCACTCCTGTGATGACCACAGATTTCGCGCCCATGAGCCGCAGCATCATCGCCATATTTAAGAGTTCTTTTCTCGTCCAGTTTTCCTCCCTGTATGGAGTATCCGTGAGGATACAGCACTCCGTCACATTCGGAAGAACAACATCCGCCATGCAGACAAGTTCCTTCATCTGCTCGCACATCTCCGGTGTATAAGTCTCATAGGCATGTCCATGGTCTCCCATCACCGGATCCACAACAACAAACGTTTTCTCTGCCTTTAATTTCTGAACGATCTCCATGACGATCCCGATCTGGGCCTCCGACCCAAGAAATCCCGTTGCGATCGCGTCAAAGGAAAGTCCAAGTTCTTTCCATTTGTCCGTATATGTGGTCATTTTTTCCGTATAGTCATCGAAAAAGTAAACCGGAAATTCCGTATGGTTTGAAAGGATCGCCGTCGGTATCGGACAGCACTGATGACCCATCGCGGATAAAACAGGAATAGCCACTGTTAATGAACAGCGGCCATAACCTGAAAGATCATTGATCACAGCAATCTTCTTCTGCATGAATTTATCTTCCAATCTTCCTGCTTCCGCAGTATATTTGCTGCTCGCAAGTAGAATTTTTTATTGTCCACATCCGATACAGCAACATCTATGTTACACTGCAGAATTTATTTTTCTTAGTTTTAAAATCCATCCCAAATCGACTGCGTCGATGAGATTTTTGACTTCCAGCCTATTCTTTTTTACGGTCAGCGCAACAAGTGTGCAGACCTACTGAGCAGCTAAAAAACCAGCTCGTTTTAACGCCGGGCGAAGCGCCGCATAAAGGACGACTGCGATCACGGAGTTGATCACCGCGTTGATGATCGTGGTGTACGTTGTGATCGCTATCAGCGCTTTGATCGCAGATGCTGCTTTATCAGCGTTCGGGAATAATAAGGTATACCATACATACTTTAATGCCGGCTCAAAGAAGCAGTTAAAACCGAGACCACAGACAGCCGCGATCGCAGACCAGCGGATCACATAGGCATGGTCATGTTCATCGGAAAGCTTTGCGATCCTGTGGGCAACGAAGCCTACGATGAGACCGATCACAAGCTTTGTGATAAAAGTTCTCGGTGCAGATGCCGCATAGCCGCCAACGATATCAGCAATGGATAAGCCAACAGCACCGGAAAGTCCACCGTAAACGCCGCCGAGAAGGTATGCGGAAAGCACGACAAATGCGTTTCCGATATGAATCTTCGTTCCGCTGGCTGAGATCGCCGGGAACACAGCATATCCGATATAGCAGAGCGCCGCCATCAGGCCAGCCTGCGCAATTTTCATTAACTGCCCATTCTTTTCTTTCATAAGTAAAATCCCCCCTCGTGTGTTATTGACAGGCAGAACCGTTCATATTTTCATAATCGGTTCAAGGATTTCTGAATGGATCATCCGGAAAGCCTTTCTGTCATCCTGATACCCATGGTAGCATGCGAGTGGATTGTATGAAATGTCCAGTTTTGTTTTTTTTATACAGTCCAGTCTGTTTTCCTCGCCGCAACATTGCAGACTGCAACGTATATTATCCTTCTTTTTTGCTTTTTCACGCTGATATTTTCACGCGGTGTTCTCTTTAATCTCTTGACTCCACGCAGATCAGGATCCCTTTCCGGAACGTGATCTTTGCCCGCTCCCCTGGAATCTCATTGCTGACACAGAGACTGGGATCCTCTAAGATCGAGATGTCCTTATTGTGCAGCAGATATTTAAATCCATCCAGCGTGATTCCAAGAACGGTCTCCGTAAGCGGAAGAAAGGAGACATATTTCCCGTAGATCCGGTCTTTCAAAAAAACGGAATGTTCCTCATCATCCGGTGTCAGGAGAAAGATACGGTTTTTTGCATCATAGATCTCCATGAAAAGTCCTGCATCCTTCGCCGCCCGCATCAGATGGATATTGGAAAGCTCATGATCCAGCCTGCCCCCTGTGGCCCCCAGAACATGGGCGGTATGAAACCCTGCCCGGAGTGCGGAGCGGACCGCAAGATCCGTGTCCGTCTCATCCTTCTCCGGCTTATGGACATCCGTCGCCCATCCCTCTTTCTTTCTGAGTTCTTCCATCCGTTCCAGCCCGAAGGTATCAAAATCTCCCACCGCAAGGTCCGGCACAAGCCCCAGCTCCTCGCAGACGGCAAGACCCGCGTCCACTGCGATCACATAGGGATATTTCCGATTTTTCACGAATTCCGCAGCAAATTTCCGGTCCGTCGGTCCGCCCGACACGATCAGGCAGGTATCCGTCATTTCTCTTCTGTCTGCATTCATATTATCTGCCTCTCCCCTATCCATGGCACATCCTCACGCCGGGTGCGGCCCCTTATCTTGCGGAATACTCC
The DNA here is from genome assembly GCF_003435225.1 of Clostridium sp. AF28-12. NCBI lineage: Bacteria > Bacillati > Bacillota > Clostridia > Eubacteriales > Clostridiaceae > Clostridium > Clostridium sp. AF28-12. Next base: position 164,967 of record NZ_QWGJ01000003.1, read on the forward strand.
TCAAAGATCTTCAGGAACTCCTTTGTATTCGCTGCCGCATCGTTCTTAAACACCGCGGAACCCGCAACGATCACGTTCGCGCCTGCATCGAGAACCTCTCTGACATTTGCCGCATTCACGCCGCCGTCCACCTCAATATCGGTGGTGAGTCCGGCCTCATTTAACATGCCGCGGAGCTTTTTGATCTTCTCTAACGTATACGGGATAAACTTCTGTCCTCCGAATCCCGGATTTACGGACATAATCAGAAACATATCTGCTTCTTTTAAGATACAGGAAAGTGTCTCGACCGGAGTTGCCGGGTTTAACGCAACAGCTGCTCTGGCACCGGTCTCCTTGATCTGGTTGATGGTACGGTCCAGATGAAGACAGGCTTCCTGATGGACACAGATGATATCCGCGCCGGCCTTTCTGACATCATTTACATATCTTCCCGGCTCCTCCACCATCATATGGACATCAAACACACGGTCTGTTGTCTTTCTGAGGGATGAGATCACCGGCATACCGAAGGAAATGCTCGGGACAAACGCTCCATCCATCACATCCAGATGGATGTACTGCGCTCCCGCGTCAGAAACTGTCTTTACATCTTCACCAAGTTTTGAAAAGTCTGCTGAAAGAATCGATGGCGCTAATATATACATGATCTTAATATCTCCTTTTACTCTTCAGTTCTTCATAGATCAGCCGGTAATTTTCATACCGGGAATCCGCAATCTTTCCTGCTTTTACGGCCTCCTTGACGCCGCACTCCCGTTCTCCCACATGGACACAGCCCAAAAACCGGCATTCCGGCTCGTAAGCCTCAAATTCCGGAAAGAAATCCTTTAACTCTTCCGGCTTCATATTGTCGACAAAGATGGAGCTGAAGCCCGGCGTGTCCATCACGAAGGTCTCCTTCTCGACGAAGAACAGCTCCGAATGTCTTGTGGTATGGCGACCCCTGCGGATCTTCTCACTGACGGCCCCCGTCTCCATCTCCGCCTCCGGCTGGATCCTGTTTGTCAGGGATGATTTTCCAACACCGGACGGGCCGGCAAGTGCCGTTGTCTTCCCCCTTAAGAGGTCATGGATCGCCTCGATCCCTTCCCCCGCCAGAGCACAGGACAGATGGACATCATATCCGGCATCCCGATAGATTCCAGCAAGTCGTTCTGCCTCACCCTCTTTTCCGAGATCTGTCTTATTAAAGCAGATCACCACCGGAACATTCTGGGCTTCCATCGTAACCAGAAAGCGGTCCAGAAGGTTTAAATTCGGTTCCGGGTCAGCGACGGCAAACACGATCATTGCCTGATCGATGTTCGCCACTGCCGGACGGATCAGGGAGTTCTCCCTCGGAAGGATCTCCACGATGTTTCCGAGGCTCTGCTCCTCAGAAAGCACGTCGAACTCCACATTGTCGCCCACAAGAGGCTTGATCTTCCGGTTCCGGAATACGCCCTTTGCCTTACACTCGTATACTTTGGAAACGCCGTCATGTACGTAATAGAATCCGGCAATTCCCTTTATGATCTTTCCAGTCAACCGTCAACCTCCGTAAATGTCACATTATAGGATGTCAGTACCACGTTGTTCGTGAGGTCCACGATCTCCACCTCACCGGTCTGTACGCCGTCCGCGCCGCGGATCCTGTCTAACTTGATATTCAGGGTTGTGTCCGCGCTGTAAGACTTTGGCTCCGCAAGCTTCGTATAGGTCACTTTGCCGTTCACCGTCTGCTTTAAACGGATCAGGATCTGGATCTCGGAGGATGCTGCCCCCGGTCCATAGGAGACCTGAAGCGGATAGCTTGCATCCAGAGATGCAATAAACTGTTTTTTCGGAGCTTCCGGCCCAAGACTCAGAGTGTAATCCACGGTATCCCCAGGTGCTACCTGAGTTCCTGCCTCAACGCCCTGACTGATGACGTGACCGGCCGAGATCGTGCTGTCGTACTCCTTTGAAACCTCTCCGGTCACAAGTCCTGCCGCGGAAAGAAGTGCTGCCGCCTCCGCGTCCGTCTTTCCATAAAGATTCGGTACAGGAACGAATTCCTCCTCCGGTCCCGTACTCACATATAAGGTTACGGTACTTCCGAGGGCCACTTTTTCCTCCGGTTCATAGCGGATGATCGTTCCGGAAGCCACCTCCTCGCTGGCTTCCTCCCGAACATCTGCTTTTAAATTCTTTCCCTCCAACAGGCGGACCGCCGTTTCCAGTGTCATTCCGGAAAGACCAAGTTCTGAGAGATCAACCTTATCAGAGCCTGCGCTGATGACAACTGTCACCTTGGAGAAACGCGGAATCACGGTATCGGGCTCTTCCTTCTGTGAGATGACGATGCCTTTTTCCACTTCATCCGAGTTTTTCTGCTCTACCTGCATGGTGAGATCGAGTCCCTGTAAGATCTTCTCGGCTTCCTCCTCGGAGTGGCCCACAAGCTTCGGCATATAGACTTCCTTCTGGCTGATAACAGTCTCCGATGCCGCAGTTGTCTTCGCTTCTTCCGTCATAGCTTCCTCAGAAACGGTTTTTGTCGGATCCTCCGGAGTGCTGCTTCTGAACAGACCGCCAAGCTTCAGAACAAACACGATCACAACCGCGACAATGACGATGGCTGCCGCCACGCCCAGGCCTGTCAGGATCTTTTCCAGTCCTGTGGCTTCATCATCCACTTTATTCTTTTTCGGTTCCTTCTTCGCGTTGTCTGTCTGATCATACCGCTTTTCCAGATCCCGCCGTTCCCTGCGCTCACGGATCTCTTTTACCGGCTTTGACTCCCGGATCCGTTCCCCACTTCTCGTCTTGATCAGATTCAGTTCTTTTGGGCTGATGACGATGGTATCGGAGCTGTGGTCTTCCTCTTTAACGGCGCCGATAGTCGGGTCATCATCATTTAAAAGTGCTCTTCTCAGGTCACTGATCACGGCCGCCGCGTTCGGGTATCGGCGCTCCGGTCTCTTTTCCGTACATTTTAAGATGATCCTCGCAAGACTTGGGGACACATCCGGATTCAACATTCTGGGATCCGGCATTGGTTCTTCCAGATGTGCCAGCGCGACCGTCACCGTGTTGTCCCCCTCAAACGGAACATGGCCGGTGACCATCTCAAACATGGTGATACCTAAGGAATACAGGTCGCTCCGCTCATCGCTGTATCCGCCTCTCGCCTGTTCGGGGGAGATATAGTGGACAGATCCCACAACTGTCGCCGCATTCATGGTCTGAGACGACACAGCTCTCGCAATTCCGAAGTCCGCTACCTTCACCTTTCCATCCATGGAGATCAGCATATTCTGAGGCTTGATATCACGGTGAATGATATGCTGTTCATGGGCTGCTTCGATTCCGGAGGCTACCTGGATCGCGATCCCGATGGCTTCCTTTACATCCAGATGACCTTTTTTCGTGATATAGCTCTTTAAGGTGATTCCCTCTACGAGCTCCATAACGATAAAGTGGATATCTCCCTCATCCACGACATCATATATATTGACAATATTCGGGTGTGAAAGTCCGGCCGCTGCCTGAGCTTCCATCTTAAATTTACTGACAAAGGTCGCGTCGGAAGTAAACTCCGATTTCAGTACCTTGATTGCGACCAGACGGTTTAATTTATGGCATTTTGCTTTATAGACCTCTGACATTCCGCCGGAACCTATCTTTTCCAGAATCTCATATCGGTCCTGCAGCATCGTTCCAGGGTATAAAATCATAGCTTCACCTCACTTATCTGAGGTTCTACAAGGACAATCGCAATGTTGTCCTTTCCTCCGTTCCGGTTTGCCTCGTCAACCAGCGCTTCCGTCTTCTCTTTCAGCGTATCCGTTGTCTTTAAGACCCGGCTGATTTCGGCATCATCCACCATGTTCGTCAATCCGTCAGAGCAGAGCAGAATACAGTCACACTCAAGAAGCGGCACTTCAAAGAAATCCGCCTCCACCCGGTTTCCGATTCCCATGGCGCGGGTAATAATGTTCTTCTGACTTCGGTAGGACTCGCTGTCCCGCTCCATTTTTCCTCTCGCGACCATCTCTTCCACAAGGGAATGGTCTCTCGTGATCTGTGCAAGACTGTCCCGCAAAAGATAAAGTCTGCTGTCCCCCACATTTGCCACGTACATCATGTCGTCCTCGATCGTAGCGGCAACCAGAGTGGACCCCATTCCTTCCCGGTCCGGGTTTCCCTGAGCTTCCTCAAAGAGCCCCTGATTCGTCTTCTCCAGAGCTTTTCTGAGGATCATCACAGGACTGGCCAGATCAGAATTTTCAATATATTCTTTCATATGTTCCACGACATACCGGGACGCGAAATCCCCGGCCTTATGTCCGCCCATTCCGTCTGCCACGATGAACAGATTCGGAAGCGGTCCCACCGGCTGATCCGCTGCAAACAGGAAATCCTGATTGGATCTTCTCACAAGACCGGTGTCTGTCTTCGCGTAAGAGATCATGACGATTCCTCCTCACTCAGATAGCTCTTTCTAAGCTGTCCGCAGGCACCGCCGATATCGCGGCCCATCTCCCTGCGGATCGTAACGTTGATGCCGTGTTTTTCAAGATAACCCCTGAACGCGTCAATGGCATCCCGATTGGACTGTTTGAAGTCGCGTTCCTTGATCGGGTTTACCGGAATCAGGTTCACGTGCCCCTGCATATCCTTTAAAAGCGCAGTCAGGCGCTTTGCCTCGTCAAGGTTATCATTGACGCCCTGTACAAGACTGTACTCAAAGGTCAGGCGTCTTCCTGTCTTTTTATAATATTCCTTACATGCCGGAAGCACCTCCGATAAGGAGTAGCTGTTGGCGATGGGCATCAGAGTCTTTCTCGTCTCATCGTCCGGCGCATGAAGGGAAAGTGCCAGAGTAATGGAAAGACCTTCCTCCGCAAGCTTTAAGATCTTTGGTACGATCCCGCAGGTGGATACCGTGATGTTTCTCTGACTGATATTCAGACCGTTTTCATCGGAAAGAAGCCTGATAAACCGGATCAGGTTATCATAGTTATCCATCGGCTCACCACTTCCCATGACCACAACGTTGGAGACACGCTCTCCCGTGGATCTCTGGATCCGGTAGATCTGATCCAGCATCTCCGAAGGACGTAAGTTTCTTGTGAGTCCGTCCAGAGTGGACGCACAGAACCGGCAGCCCATGCGGCAGCCCACCTGAGAGGAAATACACACAGAATTTCCGTGGTGATATTTCATCAGGACGCTCTCGATCACGTTTCCGTCATCGAGACCGAACAGATACTTTCTTGTCCCGTCGATCCCCGATTCCAGCATCTTTACGGTCTTAAGGGACGTGTATGTACTGTATTCCGAAAGCTTTTCCTTAAGCGACTTCGGAAGGTTCGTACATTCGTCTAAAGACTCGGCTAATTTTACATGCATCCACTGGTATAACTGTTTTGCCCGGAACGGTTTTTCACCCAGCTCCTTCACGAACTCTGTCAGTTCTTCCAGTGTCATTGATTTCAGGTCTTTCTTTTCCATTCTCGATTCTCCAAAAGCCTTGGTTCTGTCATGTTTCCACATAAATCCGTTTTTAACGGATCCGCAGGCAGTCATGTCCGCGGATTCAGAACCTGCACAGTATTATTTCTTCTTTTTGAACACAGAGATAAAGAAGCCGTCGCAGGGATGGAGTCCCGGAAGAAGCTGGATCCTGTTCTCCTCGCAGGAACTCTTAAGAGCCTCCGGCAGGAGATCTGCGATCCTCTTCTTTTCAAACGCCAGATGCTTCTCGATCCAGTCCGCGTTTTCTTCATTCTCTTCCTCAGTGATCGTACAGGTACTGTAAACAAGCGTTCCACCAGGTTTTACATACTGAGTCACCACAGAAAGGATCTCCCTCTGCAGCTTTGCGAGATTTTTGATCTCATCTCTCGTCATCCGCTCTTTGATATCCGGTTTCTTTCCGATAATTCCGAGACCGGAACATGGGAGATCTGCCAGAACCACATCTGCCTGCTCCACCATAGACGGATCCAGAACTGTCGCGTCCCAAACGTTCGTGCGAATGTTCCGGAAGCCGCAGCGCATGATGTTCTCCTCAATAAGATCCGTCTTTCTCCCGCTCACATCTCTCGCTTCCACCATACCGGTACCTTTTAAAAGATCTGCCGCATGCATGGCCTTTCCTCCCGGAGCTCCGCACACGTCAAGAACGAAATCTCCCGGGGCAATAGATGCCATCTGTGCCGCAAGGGAGGAGCTTGGATCCTGAACTGTGATCTTTCCTTCCGTGAACGCGCACACCCGGTCTAAGTAGTCGAAGCCACGGATCGAAGCGATCCCCGGAAATATCCCGGACTCCTCCACCGTAATGCCCTGATCTCTCAACTCTCCGATCGTTTTCTCCGCCGGGGAGATGCTCTCATTAAAGCGCACCGTAAGGGGGCGTTCTTCTAAAAATGACGCAGCAATGGCTTCAGAAGTCTCTTTTCCATACATTTCCTCCCACATGGATAACATCCACCGGGGGATCGAATAGCGCTCCGAAGCGTCCTTCCAGACAAGTTTCTCTTTTTCTCTGGAGACCGTCCGCAGGACACCGTTCACAAATCCGGAAAGATCCTGGAATTTTCGTTTCTTTGCAAGCTTTACCGCCTCATTGCAGACCGCGGAGTCCGGTACACGCTCCATATACAGAATCTGGTAGACCGACATTCTGAGGATCTCCCGGATCACCGGCTTCATTTTTGCGGTCTTCACCTTCGAAAAGCGGTCAAGCACTGCATCGATCTGGATCCGGTACTCCAGAGTTCCCTCCACGCATCTTGTGATAAACGCGCGGTCCTGACGTTCCAGAAACAGGTACTTTTCCAGTGCCTGTTTTAAAACAATATGGCTCAAATTATGGTTTTCGAGGACTTCCAGAAGGACGTCAAGGACGACCTCCCGGATATTTGTCGTATTATCTGTCACGTCTGTTTCTTCCTCCAAAGAGAATTATGAGACGGAGAAGCTGCAGGATCGAAGTCGCTGCTGCCGCCACATAGGTCAGTGCCGCCGCGTTCAGTACTTTTCTCGTCCCGTTTACTTCCTCGCCCGCGAGAATGCCCTGTGCATCCAGAAGTCTTACCGCACGGGCAGACGCATTGTACTCTACCGGAAGTGTCACAAGCTGGAACAGCACCGCCAGAGAGAACATTAAGATTCCGATCTCCACCAGCGGAGAACCAAGTCCGCCGAACACAAGTCCTAAAAGGATCAGCGGCCAGGAAAGACTGGAGCCGAAGTTTGCCACCGGAACGAGAGCACTTCTGAACCGTAACGGCGCATATCCCTCATTGTCCTGCATCGCGTGGCCGCATTCGTGGGCGGCAACACCGATAGCCGCAACGGAAGTCGCTCCGTAAACGGACTGGGACAGGTTTACGGTCTTCGTCCGCGGATCATAGTGATCGGTAAGTTCACCGGCGATCTGCTGGACCGTCACATCGTAGATTCCCTGCGCATTTAAAAGGCGTCTCGCCGCCTCTGCCCCTGTCATGCCAGTCATGCTGCGGACTCTGGAATATCTCGAGAACGTGGAATTTACACGTCCCTGAGCCCAGAGAGAAAGGGCAACTCCGATCAATACAAGGATGATCGTCGGATCAAGACCATAACCATAACCGTAACCATACATTCCGTACATAAAACATCTCTCCTTTCGATCTCGTTTCTGTCGTCCCGGCAGCCGGCTTTTCAGCCGGATTTTTCAGGACCGCCCGCGGCATCACCCGCGAAGCTTACCCGCAGAAACTTCCGTCTTCCATCTGGAAACCGCGCAGGAAGGAAGCTGTATCCATCCGCTTCTTTCCCTCAAGCTGAAGCTCCTTTACGTCAAGGACACCTTCTCCGGTCTCCACAAAAAGCCGGTCCTTTGTCACATGGATCTTTCCCGGAGCTCTCTCTCCCGGAAGATCCGCAACCTCTGCCGCCCAGATCTTCATCGTCTTTCCGGCATATGATGTATATGCGCTTGGCCACGGATTTAAGCCGCGGACAAGACGTTCAATGGACACCGCGTCCTTCGTCCAGTCGATATGTCCCATTTCTTTCGTGAGCATCTTCGCGTAGGAAGTACCGGACTCTCCCTGCGGAGTTCTCGTGATCGTTCCGTTTTCCAGTCCCTTTAGAGTGGATAAGATCATGGATCCACCGAGGGCAGAGAGCTTGTCAAACAGGCTTCCGCCAGTCTCTTTCTCATCTAACGGGATCGCTTTCTGTTCCAGCATATCGCCGGTATCCAGCCCCACATCCATCATCATGGTCGTCACTCCGCTCTCCTTCTCACCGTCAATGACCGCCCACTGGATCGGGGCAGCCCCGCGGTATTTCGGAAGCAGGGACGCGTGTACATTCACGCAGCCGTATTTCGGAAGATCCAGAATGGACTTCGGAAGGATCTGGCCAAATGCGACGACAACGATGGCATCCGGTGCCATCGTTTTTAAAAGCTCCACAAATTCCGGATCCCGCACCTTTACCGGCTGGTATACCGGGATTTCATACTCGATCGCTTTTTCCTTTACAGGAGTCATAAGGACGGCTTTTCCGCGCCCCTTCGGCTTATCCGGCTGTGTCACCACAGCCACAACTTCATGTCCGCCCTCAATGAGAGCAGTCAGCGTCGGAACCGCAAAGTCCGGCGTTCCCATAAAAACAATACGCATACTATTCCTCATCCTCTCCGGCTGTATCCTGAAGTTCGCCTTCTACGAGATCGACGTAAAGTTTTCCATCCAGATGGTCGCACTCGTGGAGAATGCATCTCGCGAGAAGTCCGTCTGCCTCGATCACATACTCTTCCATATTCTCATTGAGAGCTTTTGCCTTTACATGATCCGCGCGGGTCACCTGTCCGCATTTTCCCGGAACACTTAAGCAGCCTTCCTGACCGGTCTGGCTTCCGCTCGTCTCGAGGATCTCCGGATTGATCAGCACATACTGGTTTCCGTCCTCCACATCGATAACCACGACGCGCTTGCGGACACCCACCTGCGGTGCGGCAAGGCCGACGCCGTTATTCTCATACATTGTCTCAAACATATCTTCGATGAGCTCAAGGGTCCTCTCATTCATTTCCTTTACCGGCTTACACTCTTTTGTAAGGATCTCATCTCCGATGGTTCTGATCTGTCTGATTGCCATTTTATCTTATTTCCTCTCAATTTTTTATCGAAAACTACTAAGTCAGATCATACTGGACGAACACATTCCGGAAAAGATCCGGGATGTTCTCCCGCTTCCGGGCGCAATTTCTGACTTTTAATAGTATATCATAACTTTCATGTTTCATATATAAAATTTTTCTGTAATTATCATTAAGTTTGTAGGGGGAATCCTCCACCGGACCGATGACCTTCAGTCCATCCAGTGCATATTCCCTCAGAATGACCCGTTTCATATCCTCTGACGCACGGATCACATCCGCCTCCCTCTTTGAGGAAAGTCCGATGGTCAAAAGTCTTACAAGAGGCGGATATCCCATCATCTTCCGGTACAGAAGCTCCTGCCGGTAAAACTGCAGATAGTCCTGCTCTGCCGCGGAGGATACTGCATAATGGTCCGGCGCATATGTCTGGATCACCACATCTCCCTGAAGCTCCCCGCGCCCGGCCCGCCCGGATGCCTGAGTCAGGAGCTCAAAGGTACGCTCTGCGCTCTTATAGTCCGGTGCATAGAGGGAGAGATCCGCTGCCATGACACCCACAAGGGTCACACTCGCGAAGTCATGACCCTTTACGATCATCTGGGTCCCAATGAGAATATCCGCCCCGCCCTCTGCGAAGGTGGCGAGGATTTCTTCATGAGCTCCTTTTTTTGCCGTGGTGTCCGCATCCATTCTTAAGATCCGGGCCTTTGGAAATTCCCTTTTTGTAAATTCTTCCAGTTTCTGGGTCCCCGTCCCAAAGGGCGCGATAAACGGGGAACCGCAGGACGGACATCGATCCGGCAGCGGCCGTTCAAATCCGCAGTAGTGGCATTTTAACCGTCCGTTTCTGTGGTATGTAAGACTCACATCACAGTGCGGGCATTTCATCGCCTTTCCGCAGGAGCGGCAGGACACAAAGCCCGCATATCCCCGCCGGTTCATGAACAGCATCACCTGCTGCCTGTTCGCCAGCCGATCCTCGATCAGCCCTTTTAATCTCCGGCTGAAGATCGAGCGGTTTCCCTCTGCAAGTTCTTCCCTGAGATCCACAATGTGGACCCCTGCCAGACGGCTGTTCTCCTTTGCCCTCTTTGTAAGGGTCAAAAGCTTATATTCACCCTGTTCTGCCAGATAATAGCTCTCCACAGACGGTGTCGCAGACCCTAAGACCACGGCTGCCCCGCTCATATCAGCCCGGACCTTTGCGACCTCCCTGGCATCGTACCGCGGCGCCGTCTCACTCTTATAGGCTCCCTCATGCTCCTCGTCGATGATGACGAGCCCCAGATCCGGAAACGGCGTGAAAAGAGCGGAGCGCGGACCGATCATGATATCAATCTCCCCGTTTGCCGCCCTCTCCGACTGCTCGTAGCGCTCCCCAGCCGAAAGTCTGGAATTCATGATCCCAACCCTGTTTCCAAATCGCCGGTAAAAACGCATCACAGTCTGGTAAGTCAGGGAGATCTCCGGGATCAGGACGATGACCTGCCGCCCTTTCCGGAGGACGTGGTCGATGAGCTCCATGTAGACCTCCGTCTTGCCGCTTCCCGTGATTCCGTAGAGCAGATAGGTATTACGCTGTCCGGAATCATAGTCCCGGATCACGGTCTCTGCCGCGTTCTTCTGTTCCTGATTCAGGGCGACAGGTCCGGTCTCTGGAAATCTGTTTCCTGCTCCCGGTTCTTTTTTGACTGTTTTCAGGTCCACGATCTCTTTTTCTACTAACGGTTTCAGCATCGCGGCCGTGATGCCGAGCTTTTCGGAAGTCAGCTTCAAAGGCAGCTCCCCGTTTTCAAGAAGTGCCCGGTAAAGCCTTATCCGTGCCCGGTATTTCTTCTTTTCCGCTTCTATAAGCAGCGTTTCGATCTCATTCTTCGGTTTTAAGGAAACGATCACACGTTCTTCCCTCGGCATCACCTTCGCCTTTACGGGAAGAACCGTCTTCAGTGCCTGATTCATCGTGGTGGAATAGCGGTCCTTCATCCAGAAGGCGAGGCAGATCATCTGAGTACGGATCGGGACAGCGCCTGTCTCCACATCCAGGAGCTCTTTCATTTTTTCAGGGTCATAATCTGTCTCTTTTGAGAGACCTACCACGATCCCTTTCCGTTCGGTATTTCCTTTTCCGAAAGGGATGTTCACCTGAACTCCGGGCTTTACAAGCTCTTTCAGATGGTCAGGGATCCGGTATTGGAAGATCCGGTCCACATTTTTTACGGAAAGATCAATGATGACATCCGCATACGGTTCCATTTCGGATCCCTCCCTTCTCAAAACTTCCGTCCATTCCTACCTTCCGGCCATCTCCACGAATTGATCTGCCACAGCAGACAGTCCCATGGAGTTGGATCCCTTAAAGAGAACGCAGTCTCCGTCCCGGATCTCCGTCTCCAGATATTTCACCATCTCCCCGCAGTCTGAAAATTCCACCACCGGGATCTCCTTCACCGCACGGACGCCTTCTGCCAGACTCCTGCATGCCTCGCCCAGCGTCACAACAAGATCCACGCCGGAATTTGCCGCGTACTCGCCCACTTCCCTGTGGTAGGCCAGATAATTCCCGCCAAGCTCCTTCATATCCGCAAGGACAGCAATATGGCGTTTTCCCGTGAGTCCCTGAAACACATCGAGAGCCGCCTTCATGGATGCAGGACTCGCGTTGTAAGAGTCATCCATCACCGTAAATCTTCCGTCGGCATAGACCTGCTGGCGGTGTTTGAATCCATGGAAAGTCAGAAGACCCTCCGCGGCTTCTTCCATCGTCATACCGCGTTCACAGCAGACCGCAATGGCTGCCAGAGCGTTCATCACATTGTGTGTGCCCATGACGTTCAAGAGGACTTTCTGGGTTTTTCCCGCATGAACAACCGTAAACTCCGTCTTTCCGTCCATGAGGACGATGTCCACCGCGCGGTAATCACAGGTTTCCCCGGTGCCATAGTAGACTGTCTTCACACCGGCCTTTCCTCTGGTCCTGCAAAGCATATCATCGTCGCCGTTTAAGATGAGGATGCCGCCATCGGAAAGTCCGTCCTGGATCGTCAGCTTCTCCCTGTAAATATTCTCGCGGGATCCAAGCTGCTCGATGTGGGTGATCCCGATGTTTGTGATCACTGCCACATCCGGCTTCGCGATCCGTGCGATCACGGTAAGTTCACCCGGCTCGCTCATTCCAAGCTCCAGAACACCCACTTCATCTTCTTTTGTGATCTCGGACACGGTAATCGGAACTCCTACCTGACTGTTGCTGTTGCCCGGAGTCTTGTATACATGAAACCGCGCAGAGAGTGCCGCCGCGATCATTTCCCGCGTTGTGGTCTTTCCGACGCTCCCTGTGATACCGACAATGGGCAGTGTCAGACGTTTTCTGAGGTAACGGCCTACGGCCTGAAGTGCTTTTTTCGTGTCATCCACAGCGATCCAGGCACAGGAGGTCTCCGCCATTTCTTCCGTTTTTTCCTTATGCTCACTTGTAAGCACCGCACCGGCTCCCTTTTCGGCAACCTGTTCCAGAAATTTATGTGCATCTACTTTCTCGCCGATGATCGGCACGAAAAGATCTCCGGTCTCAACCTGTCTGGAATCCAGGCGGATCTTGTTTAACATGACACCGTCATCTCCGGAGAGCAGTACGCCTCCGGTGGCAAGGACGATATCCTGAACGCTTACGTTCTCCATTCCTTTCCAATCTCCTTTACTGCTGCAGTCTGCGTCCCTCTGCGGACGATCATACATTATTTACCGCCTCTTCCACGACTTCCCGATCCAGAAAATGATGTTTCACACCTTCGATCTCCTGATAATCCTCATGGCCTTTTCCGATAATGGCGATCATGTCACCCTCCTCGGCGTTCCTGATCGCGTAAAAGATTGCTTCCCGTCTGTCCGGGATCACAAGATATGTTCCGTCCGTCTTCGCAAGGCCCACCTCGATGTCCTTGATGATGTCCTCGTTTTTCTCAAAACGCGGATTGTCGGCCGTAATGATACAGAAATCCGCCATCTTTCCACCGATCTCCCCCATTGAATATCTGCGATCTCTGGCGCGGTTTCCACCACAGCCGAATACACATACGAGACGCTTCGGATGATAATCCCGGAGTGTTGTGAGCAGACTTTCCATGCTGACCGCATTGTGGGCGTAATCCACGATCACACTGCACTTTTTCGATACGTGCGCGATCTCCATGCGACCATCCACGCGGACCTTCACGAGGGATCCAAGGATTGCCTGTTTTGTATGATCATCAAGCACCCCGCTTCCACCGGAAAGCGCCAGAGTGCAGACCGCCAACGCCGCCAGAGCATTATCCGCGTTGAATTTTCCCGGCATCCCTACGCGGACTCTTCCGTCAAGCATGCCGTAGATTGTGAATTCAATTCCCACAAAATCGTGATTTGATGCATAGTGAATGTCATCACCCATGAAATCCGCGTTTCCATTCAGGGCATATGTAAGAAGTCTGCAGGTCGCATCCTTTACGACCTCATCGTAGTGGTCTGTCAGACGATTCACGATCCCCGTTTTGCAGACAGTAAGAAGCCTTGACTTATAAAAAAGATACTCTTCAAAGCTCTTGTGTTCCTTCGGCCCGATATGGTCCGGAGAAATATTTGTGAACAGACCGTAGTCGAACATGATCCCGCCGACCCTGTGAAGCATTAAAGCCTGAGAGGAGACCTCCATCACACAGCACTCACAGCCAGCTTCCACCATTTTATGGAAATAATCCTGCACCACATAGGATTCCGGTGTCGTATTGGAGGTCGGGAATTTCACATCCCCGATGACTGCGCCATTCGTTCCGATGAGACCGGTCTTCTTTCCGGCTGCCTCAAGGACCGCCTTGATCATATAGCTCGTCGTGGTCTTTCCCTTCGTGCCGGTGATCCCGATGGTGATCAGTTTCTCTGCCGGATAACCGAATCGCGCCGCAGAAAGCTCCGCCAGCGCGAGTCGTCCGCTCTCAACCCGGATCACAGTCACATCCGCCGGTACTTCCACTTCTTTTTCTACCACAAGAACTTTACAGCCAGCCCTTAATACGTCCGGAATAAACTCGTGGGAATCCCTGGTGCTGCCCTGAATGCACACGAATACGGAATCCGGTCTTGCCTTTCTCGAATCATAGATCACTTCATCTACGTTCTGGTCCAGACTGCCGCAAACCAGATCGTATTTCATGCGTTTTAACCAATCTCCAATTACCACTGTCGTCATCCTTTCTCATAACCCACACAGGCGGGAACATATGCGCCCGCCTGTGAGTTTTCTTACTTCTTTTTTAGAATAATCCTGTGATCTTTCCGTTCTCGTCCACGTCAATATTGTCCGCTGCCGGTTTCTTCGGAAGTCCCGGCATAGTCATGATGGAACCGGTAAGCGCAACCACAAAGCCTGCGCCCGCGCACACATACGCATCGCGCACAGTCAGGTCAAATCCTTCCGGACGGCCAAGCTTCTTCTGGTCATCGGATAAGGAATACTGGGTCTTCGCCATGCAGACCGGAAGATCGCCAAAGCCCATCTCTGTGATCTTCGCGATCGCCTTTTTTGCCGCCGGTGAGTAGCTTACGCTGCCCGCGCCGTAGATCTCCTTCGCAATGGTCTCGATCTTATCGGAGATTCCCATCTCATCCGGATATAACGGAGCGAAATCACTCGTCTTTTTCTCCAGGGTGTTTATTACCTTCTCTGCGAGTTCAATTCCGCCGTCTCCGCCTTTTGCCCATACCTCGGACAGCGCAAACTCACAGCCTCTCTCCTCGCAGAAGTTCCGGATAAATTCATACTCTGCCTCTGTGTCCGTGAGGAAAGAGTTTAAAGTAACGACAACCGGCACATGGTATTTCTGGATGTTCTCGATGTGTTTCTCAAGGTTTACGATACCTTTCTTCAATGCCTCAAGATTCTCCTCGGAGAGCTGGTCCTTCGGAACACCGCCGTTGTACTTTAACGCGCGGACAGTAGCCACGAGAACAACGGCATCCGGATGGATCCCCGCCTTGCGGCACTTAATATCAAAGAATTTCTCTGCGCCGAGATCTGCGCCGAATCCTGCCTCTGTGATCGCCACATCCGCAAGCTTTAATGCGGTTCTTGTCGCCATAACGCTGTTGCAGCCGTGGGCGATATTCGCAAACGGTCCGCCATGTACAAGAGCTCCCGTGTGCTCTAAGGTCTGTACCAGATTCGGTTTGATGGCATCCTTTAAGAGAGCTGCCATGGAGCCGACCGCGTTGAGATCCTTCGCTGTCACCGGCTCACCCGCAAAATTATACGCTACAATGATCCTTCCGAGGCGCTCCTTCAAGTCCTTCATATCCGTTGCCAGACAGAGGATCGCCATGATCTCGGAGGCAACCGTGATCACAAAATGGTCTTCGCGGACGAAACCGTCTGCCTTTGCGCCGAGTCCCACTACAATGTTTCTCAGCACACGGTCGTTCATGTCAAGACATCTCTTCCAGAGGATCTGTCTCGGGTCGATTCCAAGAGTATTTCCCTGCTGAATATGGTTGTCAAGAAGTGCTGCCAACAGGTTGTTCGCTGTCGTGATCGCATGGAAATCACCGGTAAAATGAAGGTTTAAGTCCTCCATCGGAACGACCTGCGCATATCCGCCGCCGGCTGCTCCGCCCTTGATTCCAAAGCACGGTCCGAGGGATGGCTCACGGAGAGCAAGCATTGCTTTCTTTCCGCACTTTGTCATCGCCTGTGCAAGTCCGATACTGGTTGTGGTCTTTCCCTCTCCTGCCGGAGTCGGGTTGATCGCTGTCACCAGAACGAGTTTTCCATCCGGTCTGTCCTTGATCTCCTGCCAGAGCTCATTGGAGATCTTTGCCTTGTACTTTCCGTAAAGTTCCAGATCGTCCTCAGTAATTCCATACTGGGACGCAACGGTGGTAATCGGGAGCATCTTCGTCTCCTGTGCAATCTCGATATCGGTCTTCATAATCGGTATCCTCCTTTTGTAGTAGCATATCATTTCTGTGGATCTGCGGATTCCGCAGCCGGCAGCCATTTCAATTTCAACAGCCGCAGGCTTTAGTACCCCGCTTCCAGGAATTCTTCGAACTCTTCCATGGACATCAGGATCTTCCTTGGCTTCGTTCCTTCCTCTTCCCCTACAACACCGGCCTCGGCAAGCTGATCCATGATCCGGGCAGCACGGTTAAAGCCGATCTTGAACATTCTCTGAAGCATGCCGATCGACGCTTTATCCTTCTCGATAATGAACTTGCCCGCATCGGTAAACAATGCGTCCCGCTCATTCTGTCCGCCCGCTCCTCCGGCTAAGGAGGACTGGGTCAGTTTTTTCTCGATTTCCGTGTTATATCCTGTATCCTCGTTCTGTTCTTTTAAGAACTCGGTTACATTTGACACCTCGCCGTCCGATACAAAAGCGCCCTGCACACGGAGCGGCTTCGGATAACCGGACGGGTAAAACAGCATATCGCCGTTTCCTAACAGTTTCTCTGCGCCGTTCATGTCGAGGATCGTTCTCGAATCCACGCCGGACGCAACAGAGAACGCGATCCGTGACGGCACGTTCGCTTTGATCACACCTGTGATGACATTGACGGACGGACGCTGGGTCGCGATAACAAGATGAATTCCCGCTGCCCGGGCAAGCTGTGCCAGACGGCAGATCGCGTCCTCCACCTCGTTTGAGGCAACCATCATGAGATCCGCCAGCTCGTCGATAATGATCACGAGCTGCGGCAGTTTCTTCGGAATCTGGTCCGCAGGGATATCCCCGCTCTCCGCCAGAGTCTGTACCTTCGCGTTATACCCTTTCAGGTCGCGGACATTCGAGGAAGCGAACTTATTGTATCGTTCCATCATCTCCGCAACTGCCCAGTTGAGAGCACCGGCCGCCTTCTTCGGGTCGGTGACTACCGGGATCAGCAGATGTGGGATTCCGTTATAGACGGAAAGTTCAACCACCTTCGGATCGATCATAATGAGCTTCACATCATCCGGGGATGAGCGGTAGATCAGGCTCATGATCATCGTGTTGATCCCTACTGATTTACCGGAACCAGTCTGCCCGGCGATCAGAAGGTGCGGCATCTTTGCGAGGTCTGCAATGACTACCTGTCCGCCGATGTCCTTACCCACCGCAAAAGCCAGTGTCGATTTATGATTTTTAAATTCCGGGCTCTCTAAAAGGTCACGCAGATAGACCATGCTGTTGACCTTGTTCGGCACCTCGATTCCCACAGCTGCTTTTCCGGGGATCGGCGCCTCGATACGGATATCTGCCGCCGCAAGGTTTAACTTGATATCGTCCGCCAGCGACAGGATCCGGCTCACTTTTACCCCCTGCTCCGGGTGAAGTTCGTACCGGGTAACGGTCGGCCCACAGCTGATATTCGTAACAGTGACTCCGACACCAAAGTTTCTTAATGTCTGCTGGAGCTTGATCGCCGTATCCTTAAATTCCTGTTCCGACTGCCCCGTCACGGGAGCGCCTTTCTTTAAGAGGTCAAGCGGCGGGATCATATAAGGTTTCTTCGGTTTTTCTTCCGTCTGCCGGATCTCCTTTAATACCTCGTTTCCTGCCTCTTCCCTCTCGGCTGCTTCCCGCTTTCTTATTTCCGCCTTTTTCTTTATAATCTCTTCTGTATCTGTTTCAATGACTTTTCCGGACGCGGTCACGACCTGACGGTGTTGGTGTTCTTCGGACGGTTCCTTAGCGGCAGGAGGTTCAGGGGATTTCACGTTGCTGCCGTGTGTCGCCGCATACGCGCGGCTTCCCGGCTCTGCTGCCTGAATCCAGTAGTCCTCATTTTCCACATAAGGTTCTGTATCGAGAAATTCGTCATCTGAAAGATCGCTCATGGATCCTTCTCCGGATACAGGAATTCCGGCCGTCTTTTCATTTTCTTCCGTCTCCGGGAACTCGGTTTTTTCCTCCTCTGCCGTCTTCGAAGTCTCTGCAGTTTCGTCTGGCTCTGCAATTTTGTCTGGTTTGGCATTCTCTGCACGGAGTCCGTCCGCTCTTCTCTCCGTGTCCCTTCTCATGGACTCAAAGATCTCGTCATCGTCCGCCGCGGGCTCATCTAACGGGATATCCGGGATATTGGATAAGACGGACACCTTCGGTTTTTTCTCCCAGGCCTTTGTCTCCCTTTTCTTTTCGTCCGGGAACATATCCTCATCATCAAAGGCACTCTCCCCATGACTGATAAACACGTCCTCATCCTCATGGATTCCGGCCGGGACAGCATCTTCCTCAAACGGAACGCGTTCCACATCCTTCATCGCGTCTTCTCCGGACCGGCCTTCCTTACTCTGATCCTCACTGGAAGACTCCGGATTTTCTACCGGCCTGCCTCCCATCGTGATCTTTCCTTTAAAGATATCTGCAGGATCCGGCTGCATACTTCCTGTCTCCGCCTTCGGATCCGCCGTTTCTTCTTTATATGTATCGGAAACATCTATTTCCTGTTTCGTCTCATCTGCCTCGGACACAGCCTCAGCATCCACAACGCCCATATAGCCACCGGCAATTCCACCGAAATCCGGAGTTCTCGAGAGATCGGTCGCAGCAAGATCCACGCCCTGAACGCGCTGCTCTTCCCGGAGTCTGCGTTTTTCCTCCTGACGTTCCTCGTGGAGCTCTTTTCTTCTGCTGTAGTCTTCCTTTGCATACCGATATGCCTTTCCACTTCCGCTCTTAACAGCGGACACGAAGGATTTTTCCGTGATGCACACCAGTGAGATGATCATAAATACGAGAAGGACCACATAGGCCCCGATGGTTCCCACCGCTGTGTGGAGAACCATAACAAGGACACCGCCGATCACGCCGCCGCCAAGTCCACTTACTCCGGCGGACTTATAGATGTCGAGGATCGTCTGACCTTCCCGGTATCCGCCGCCGAACACAAGCTGCGCAAGACCACAGAGCACGATCAGAAGGACTTCCACCGCGATCATCTTGTAGACTGCCCGGATATTTCCCTTATTCGAAGCGTAGAATAACAGTTCTGTGAACAACAATAACGGAGCCAGATAACCGATACAGCCGAACACGCCCAGCATGATCCGGCTGAAAAAGTCACCGAGGAATCCGCAGATATGGAAGTTGCTCAAGAATAACAGCACACATACCGCGAAGGTGCCGAGGATCACTGCCTCAGACTGTAAGAATCCGGTATCTTCCTCATACTGCGGTTTCGTTTCTCTTCTCTTTTCGGAAGCTCTCGCCCCTGTCCTTGTTGTCTTATTCTTAGGCGTCTGTGCAGATTTCTGCGTTGTCTTTGATGTGGTTTTTGTTCTCGCAGACGCCTGTGATTGTTTTGTCGTTTCTTTTTGTTTTCTGGTTCCAGCCAAGTGCTTTTCCCCCTTTAATGTCTGCATCTGTCAAAAAATGTCAATGTATCTGAAAAAATGTCAAAGCAGTCGTGAAACTTATACAATGCCAGAAGCAGATTTCGCCTTTCAATAGATCTCTGCGTCTGGAGCTGTCATTAACTGCATCTAATTTTAAACATACACGAATCCCAATATTGCATCATAATCTACTTTATCGTTTTCTTTTCGGCCTTTATTTGCCTTTTTTTATCTCTTTCAGATGCAGTTCAGTGACAGATCAGTGCAGAAGCAGTTTATAATAAAAAAAAGATTCTAAGCTATTTTTTCTATATTTAACTCGATTATTTGTGTATAATATTCATATTTATGTATTCTTATTCATTTTCGTTTCCTTGTTTAACCTGTTTTTCTATAAAATCTATTTATATACTATATTTAGTATTCTGGCATGTTTAACTTTTTCTATTTTCATGTTTTATAGGTAATCATAGCAGTATTTCTCTCTTATTTCAAGTATTTTAATATTTAAGGATGCGAATGCGGCTGGATTTTAACTGCAATTGCTTTAAATCATAGAGTTCATATGCAGAGACATTTCAACGGAAATAGGCAACTGTCTGGTCAAATCGTAGGCATTCCTGCTGCCTCTGCGGCTGTCACTTCTTCTGAACTGCGGATCAGCTCTTGATCATGATTTTAGTCCTGCTCTAGCTGCAGCTGTGATTGATTTCAGATGCAGAGGCGGAAAACATCAAACGGCCAGTTCCATTTTTCGTAAAACGCACATACTAAATAAAAAGGAGAATTATATGATTATTGTATCGATTATTCTTATTCTAATTAATTGTGTTGCACTGCCCTTATTAAGCCATTATTGCCTTAAATTCAGATGTTATTTAAAAGAACTCTATGAGTATCCATATATTAAAAGAATTTGTGATTTATTGTTTTCTTCAAAATGCATTCTCATATGGCAGCTACTATTTGGATGTACAGCTATTTGGATTATTGAAAATATAGGCTTAAAAAACAATCATTTTATAGGAAAACTATATATATTCTATGGAGCAATCCATTTAAGTATCATCTGGATATTTGGAACCATTAGAGAATTAAACCTCTAATGATAAATTTGAAAACATTTTAAATAGTTCATAAACTATCGTAATAATTAATGAAACAGCTGTCAGTGTATTGCCTATGTTATCGCTGCTTAAGAGTTTGATTTGCGAAGCTCGGTCATAAAAAACAATATAGCATATCATACACACAGGATATATTATAAGAAAGCTACATAACTTGTTGTTTAAATTTCCAACCCAACGGCTCAGCGGGCCAAGGACAACAGTAAATACAAGCGCAACAAATGCTGCAATAATTGCTATGTTTTGGAACATATAACAAGACAATCCAGCAATAAGACATGTTTCTCCTAATACTGCAAGCATCGCAAGCCATCGGTCAGCGCCCATATGTCTGAATATTTTAGGCAGTTTTTTTATAACCTCAATCAAAGAAGGTTCTTTTGGAGTTATGTTTGAGTTATCACTGATTTTTTGCCAAATATACCGATCTCCATCAACTGTAACTAAATACTTTTTCTTCATGAGTGGCCCTCCTTCTGCGTCTGTTTCTGATTATATCATAAAGAAAAAATATTTCATTACAATTCTAAAGCTTATAAAACATATTTTTATAAAATTTCAGTTATATATTTGGTTTTCTAATGAGTTATAGATAGAAAATCAATTCATTTCACCCATAATTAACTGGTTTTCAATAAAATCATTTTTGCAATTTTGATGTATATCATATGCAATCCTGATATTGGTTACCAGAATACTCTCTTCTGCTTCTGCCGCTTGCTCTGTCATCTGTTATGTCTGTGACATGCAGCTATTCTTATTTTGATCTTCATTGCTTTAGCTTCTCTGGCTATTTCAGCTTCTGCTTTCCGTTTTATAAGAGTTTTAATGCCTCTGCGGCTGTTTCTGTGTTTCTTAATCTAAATCCTCGCAAATCTCTTTCAGAGGCTTTTCATGGACAGATCAGTGGCAGCAGCAGTTTATAATAAAAAAAGATTCTAAGGAAACTTAGAATCTTTGACACTTTTTATGATAACAGCGACATTTTTCAACTGATCAGCACATTTAACTTTACGGGGCAAGTACCCCAAAATATAGTATACAAAAAAAAATGCCAAAATGCAACCGTAAGAAATTATAAGCCGAACATATTTTCGGTCAGTCGTTTTTTATCAGCACATTCAGCTTTTCGATGGCGTCCCTGATTCCGCCTTCTCCGTCGATCAGTCCGCACTCCACCGCCTCTTTTCCGACCAGAACCGTCCCGAGATCCTTCGTCAGCATCTTCGTATTGTGCATGAGCCGTTTCATTTTTTCCCGATCGATCCTGCTGTGCTCTGATACAAAGCTTATGATCCGTTCCTCGATCATTTCAAAATATTCGTAGGTCTGTGCCGTCCCGATCACCACCCCGCTCATCCGTACCGGATGAACCAGCATGGTCCCGGTGGGTACGATGAAGGAATAATCTGACGCCACCGCCAACGGCACACCGATGGAGTGGCTGTCCCCGATGACTAAGGAAACCGTCGGCTTGCTGAGGGATGCGATCATCTCCGCCAGTGCAAGCCCGCAGCTCACATCCCCGCCGATGGTATTCACAAGGATCAGGACCCCTCCGATCTTCTCATCGCTCTCCACCTTCGCAAGTTCCGGCAGAATATGTTCATACTTTGTAGTCTTCGTACTCCCGGATAGATTGTCATGCCCTTCGATCTCCCCGATGATAGATAAGAGATGGATCCTCTTACCATTCTCTTCCAGCGTCACCTGTCCGTTCTCCCGGATCCGCTCCTCCTCCGCCTTTGTCTCCTTCTGTTCCTTTTCATTCATAACAAAAAAACTCCTTTCTGACATGCCAGGTACACCCAGTATGTCCAGAAAGGAGTTCTCATATCCATTTTTATCACAATTTACCCGATCAGGACCTGTTTCCAATTACATCCACGATGCACACCGGAGTTCTGTAGTTCCAGGTAGAGATCTTGATTCCGCTTCTTCGGCTCGCTGCGTGGATGATCTGTCCATTGCCGATGTACATGGCAACATGGTTGATCCTTCCGCGGCTGCTTCCGTAGAAGATCAGGTCGCCCGGCTTCATCTGGCTCGACTTGATCCGTTTTCCGCTGTTCGCCTGGGAACCGGAGTAATGCGGAAGAGAAATCCCGAAGTTTTTCATAACCGACATGGTAAATCCGGAACAGTCAGCGCCTCTTGTAAGGCTCGTACCACCCCAGACATATGGATTGCCCAGGAACTTCATCGCGTAGTTTACGATCCGGCTTCTTAAGGAAGCACTTTCTTCCGTCGGTGAGAATTTGATCGCCTCAGACAGGGCATATCGTACTTCCACAAATTCTGAAGAAACATACGCGGAAGAAATCTCATCATTTCCATCGCCTTCTCCGCCCTCATCAAATTCGATCTTTACCCATCCGTCAAGCTGCTCCGCGACATGATACCGCTCATTCTCGGAGATCTGGGTCCAGATTTTCGCGTCGGTGGACGGCTCTGTTCTCGCGTTTAAGCGGTCCGCATGGACGATCGCCATAAGCTCCGCATGGCTCATGGCTGCTTCCTTCGCTGCGTCACCGGTCAGGATATATTCACTCTTTACATATCCGGTAATTCCACCGGAACTGATCTTATACCAGCCGTTGGCGTCCTCTAAGATCTCACATCCGGCATAGCTCGGGAGCTTTCCGATGATCTTTTCGCTCTCACCGGCGCCCGCACGGATATTTAAATAATTGGAAACATTGGATACGCCCGGGCGGTCATAGAAATTTAAGACCATCGCCTTCATATCCAGCTTGTTTGCCTCGTTCATACAGAACCGTTTTTCCGCGTAATCCGCAGAGATATAGCCGCCGGAGATCTGATACCAGCCATCTGTCTCCCCGAGAAGTTCATGAAGTTCACCCTGAAGGCATTTACCAACGATGTTTCCGTCCATAGAAGGTGTCTCACGGATATTTAAATTGTCTGCGGTAATATATACACGTTCCTTTACAAGGTCTTTCGCCGCGGTCTTTGCTTCATCCCCGGTCAGGATATATTCCGCGCTGGCATATCCCTCGACCTCGCCGGAGCTGATCTTATACCAGCCCTCCAGAGTCTCCAGGATCTCGCAGGCACTTCCATCGGAAAGTGTTCCGATCACATTCGCTGCCTCATTCGGGTCTTTCCGGATATTTAAGTAGCCTGTGACCTTCGCGATACCAAGATTCGAGTAGGAATCGATCACTTCTTTAATCTTTGCATCCGTTTCCGCCGACTCGGATTCGATCTCTGCACGGCTCTCCTCCTCTGCCTGAAGAGAAGCTTCCTCCGCACTCTCGCTCTCCGAGGCGGACTCAGATGCAGCCTGCGCCGCCGCCATTTTTCCTTTTACGGCGTTCACGGCCTTTCCGCCAAATACCACCGCCACAACGATCACTGCAAGAACAGCCGCTCCGATCACAAGGATTCCGTACTGTTCCCAGAAAGACGGTTTCCTTCTCCGCTTTCTGCTCGCCTTGTTGATAGAATCCATATAGTTTACTGTATCTTTATCATCATTCATGTGTTTATCTCCATTACTGTTTTCCGTCTTCCTGTACGATACATACGAACAATAGTGTAACATATTTGTAATAAAAAATCAAAATTTTTTCTATTAAAAAAGTATGAACGGATCCGGGGCGATTTTGTATTTTATTTAACACAATTTCAATTCATAATTGATAATATTGCCGGTTTTCTGTATAATATTTTTAAATATTTGTCCATATTGCTGTAGTTTTCCACCACCTGCAGCACGTTTCAAGACAAAGCAGCAACCCGTCCACCTCTGCATAAGTCACCAAGACTTCTCTATACCCCGGGAGGTACCAGCTCATGAAGCACTACACAAGTCCCCGCATCCAGAGAGCGCAGCTATTCCTTATGAAAGTCTCCTCCTATCTGGAGATTGTCTGCGCCCTGATCCTGATCGTCGCGATCCTGATCGCCTTTGTGCCGGTTCCCCACAACCTGTACAGCCTGTATCTCGACAATGGCTTCGATCTTTCCGATTTCATGAAGAAAAGCTTCGATCTCGTCATTGGCGTAGAGCTTTTAAAAATGTTCTGCCGCCATGACATCGACTCCATCGTCGAAGTCCTTCTCTTCTCCGTGGCAAGACAGATGGTCATCGACCACCTTGCCATCAAAGAAGCTCTTATCGGCTGTGTTGCCGTTGCGATCCTCTTCGCTGTCCGCAGGTTTCTCTTCGTACCCATTCTGGATAATCCGGATGAGCAGGAAAGAAAATTAGAAAAAGACCAGTACATCAAAGAACGGATCGCGGACGCGATCGCAGCCTACAAAAAGGAGATTGGCGCAACCTCTTTACGGGAACGCGCAGAATCATCCATCAACACAGCCGCTGCCGACCCGCTGAACGAGAAGGAAGGAAGCGAGTAGAGGAAATTCTCCTCTGCCCGCTTCCTTTTCTTTTTCTGTATGATGCCATCCGGTTCTTTCCCCGCAAGGCCGTTTTTCTCCTGCGTTCTCCCTACATCAACGGTGCGATCAGCCGCATCGCCTTTCCGCAGAACTTATGCAGTGCCGGAAGCGCCTCTACGCTCTCTTTTGTCATCCGCACGCATTTCGGCAGTGTCTCATCAAAATCTTTTTTGATCTGCTCTACCACCGGATTCTCATAAATATAAACCCCGCACTCAAAATTCAGATACTGGCTTCTGAAATCCATATTGACGGATCCAACCACAGCTTTCTCCCCATCGCTGACAAACGTCTTTGAGTGGACAAACCCCGGCAGGTACTCGTAAATCTTTACCCCCGCCTCTATCAGCTCCGTATAGTAAGAATGGGCCAGCATGAACGCTGACTTTTTATCGGGAATATGAGGCATGATGATGACCGTGTCCACCCCGCGCTTTGCCGCATAGGTCAGGGCTGTGATCATATCATCATCGAGCACCAGATAAGGGGTCATAATGTACACATATTTCTTTGCCTGATAGATAATATCCAGATAAAGCTGGTGTCCCACCGCTTCCCCGTCGATCGGGCTGTCAGAAAACGGGATCGAAAATCCGTCCATGTCAAGCTCCGGAGAATGGAAATAATCCCCGGTATCAAGATATGGGCTGTAATCAAAATCCGAATCCGGCTTTTTTGAGCAGACATCCCACATCTGGAGGAACATCACCGTAAAGTTCTTCACGGCTTCTCCCTTCAGGCGGATCGCATTGTCTTTCCAGTGGCCAAACCGGACTTTCCGGTTGATATACTCATCCGCGAGGTTCACGCCGCCGGTGTAGGCGGTATGACCATCGATCACAAGGATCTTTCTGTGATCACGGTTATTCTGGCTTGTAGAGATCGCCGGGCGGATCGGATTGAAGATCCGGCAGCGGATTCCCTTTGCCTCCAGCTCCTTCGGATAGTCGTGGGGCAGGTTGGAAAAGGAGTTCATGCCATCATAGAGGATTCTTACCTCTACGCCCTCTTTCGCCTTCTGCTCAAGGATCTTCAGGATCGAATCCCACAGGATCCCTTTTGAAATAATGAAATATTCGACAAAAATATATCTTCTGGCCTTTTGGAGCTCCTGAAGGACATCCGTATAGAACTCATCTCCCAGCGGAAAATATTTGAAGTTCGTGCGGTCCCAGGTAGGATAGCCGCCGCTTTTCTTCATATAATGGCTGAGATTCGCATTTCTCCGGCTCCTGCGGCTAAGCCGTTCATAGACAGCCGTGTCCTGCTCCAGAAAGTGGTCCGTCCTCTTCTGAACCTCGGCGATCCGTTTGGCGAAGATCTTCGTCTCCATCTGAAGCTGGACAAACACGTAGAACAAGGTTCCGAATACCGGAAACAACAGGACAGGGATCAGCCACGCCATTTTAAAGCTGGCGTTCTGCTTTTCGTTCAGAATATGGATCGTGAGGATCGCACTGATCAAAGCGAAAGAACCGTATCCCCAGGCCTGATATTTGTTATCCAGCCATACATAGATCCAGAAGAAAAACGCCAGCTGCAGCGCGATAAACAGCAGGAAGAACATAGTTCGTCCGAATACGACTCTTAAAAGACCACGCTTTCCTCTTCCCTTCATTTCATCCATTTCGATCATAAATTATGCCTCATATCTTCTGTTAGGCCTCCAGAGACTGTTTCCCCGGCGGCTTCTTGTCATCTGGTCCTCAACACAGCCTGCACATCAGGAGCATTTAATCTTCCAGTGCCTGTCTTAAATCTTCAATAATGTCATCCGCATCCTCAATTCCAACGCTGAGCCGGATCAGGGACGGATCAACTCCCGCCTCCACGAGCTGCTCATCGGTAAGCTGGCGATGGGTATGGCTTGCCGGATGGAGAATACAGGTTCTCGCATCGGCAACATGTGTGACGATGGCAACGAATTTCAGTTTGTCCATGAACTCTCCTGCCGCCCGTCTTCCGCCCTTTAATCCAAAAGAGATCACGCCGCAGCTTCCGTCCGGCATATATTTTTCAGCCAGAGCATGGTACTTATTCTCCTTTAACCCCGGATAATTGACCCATGCCACGTCCTCTCTCGCAAGCAGCCACTCCGCAACCCTCTGGGCGTTCTCGCAATGCTTCGGCATTCTCAGGTGCAGGGTCTCAAGACCCACATTTAAAAGGAAGGAGTTCATCGGGGACGGGATCGAACCCAGATCGCGCATAAGCTGCGCGGTCGCCTTTGTGATATAGGCTTTCTTACCGAAGCGCTCGGTATACACGATTCCGTGATAGGATTCATCCGGTGTGGTAAGTCCCGGGAATTTATCCGCATGGGCATTCCAGTCGAAGTTTCCGCTGTCAACGATGCAGCCGCCGACAGTCATCGCATGTCCGTCCATATATTTTGTGGTAGAATGGGTCACAATATCTGCGCCCCACTCGAACGGCCGGCAGTTGATCGGTGTCGCAAACGTGTTATCCACGATAAGCGGCACCCCATGTCTGTGGGCTATCCGGGCAAATTTCTCAATATCGAGAACGACAAGAGCCGGGTTCGCGATCGTCTCACCGAATACCATTTTTGTATTCGGACGGAACGCCTTCTCGATCTCCTCCTCCGGTGCGTCCGGATCCACCAGTGTCACATCGATCCCCTGTTTCTTCATTGTCACTGTAAACAGGTTGGAGGTTCCGCCGTAGATCGTCGCTGCGCTGATAATATGGTCACCCGCATTGCAGATATTGAAGGCCGCATAGTAGTTCGCCGCCTGTCCGGAAGATGTGAGCATCGCAGCCACTCCGCCTTCCAGCTCACAGATCTTTTCCGCTACCGCATCATTCGTCGGGTTCGCAAGTCTTGTATAGAAATACCCATCTTCCTCCAGATCGAACAGTCTTCCCATCTGTTCGCTCGTCTCATATTTAAAAGTTGTGCTCTGATAAATCGGAAGAACTCTCGGCTCTCCGTTCTTTGGTTTCCATCCGCTCTGGATGCAGATCGTTGCCGGTTTTCTCTTTTCTCCCATGATCGTTTCCTCCATTATGTCTGACATATGGACTGCGCAGGAAGCGCAGACCTGCTGAATGCTTCCATCATAGCACACTTTATCTTTCGCATCAACCTACTAAAGTCCTATAATTGTTCTGCGGTTACTGTATGCAGGCAGGAATTTTCCGATCTGAAAATTCTGTACAATACAGCGGTGGCATTGGATTTTTCCGCCGCTTCATGAATCTGGCATTGGAAATTGACTTTTTCTTCTAAAAAGATTAAAATAGAGACAATATATCGCCGCCTTTTAAGGCGGCCGTACCAATCCACTTTCGAAAGGAGTTTATTGCAATGGCATTTTTTACAGATATGAAACGCAGCCTCACCGAAACCGGGAAACAGGTTGCCCAGAAGACAAAGGAGCTTTCTGACACGGTCCAGTTAAAGACGCAGCTCTCAAGGGAGAAGGAGGCGCTGAACCGCCAGTATGCGCAGATCGGCAAAAAGGTATTCGAAGCCGCAAATGAAGCAGATGAGGAGGCCTACACCGCAGAATTCACCCTGATCCGCGAAAGCTTAAAGACCATCGACGAGCTTCAGGACAAGCTCTCCACCTTAGAAGGATTTATCCACTGTCCGGAATGCGGTGCAAAGATTGAAAAGACCTCTGCTTTCTGCAGCAAGTGCGGTGCAAAGATCGCGGAGACAAAGCCGGAGGATGACGATATCGATGTTGTCGATACAGCCGAAGCGTCCGAAACCGCCGGAGAAGAAAAGACGGATGAGACCTGCACCTGCGAGACAGTACCGGATGAGAAGTTTGAGACCGAAGCTGCTGAGACAACTGTGAACGTTACAGAGGATCAGGAATAAGCTATTTCGCAATGGCGGGACCGGTCCTGTGGGACCGGGACTAAATAAATCGAGTAAAAAGACCGTCTGTGGGCATAGGATATCTTTCCTATCATTTCCCGCAGACGGTCTTTTATATTTACCGCTCGCCCACAAATACCGTAACGAAAGCCCCGGCAGCCATGAGGACGATTCCAAATAAGATCTCCCACAGTGACAGGGAGCCGAGCTTCGATACAAGTCCCGTGTTGATAAAGATTGCAATCGGGGACGAGATCACGAGGCCTAAGATCGCGCAGAATGTCTGCACGCCGTACTTCTCAAAGAGGAACGTGATCAGCTTTGCGATCAGAAAGATTCCCAAAACCACGCCGATCCCGAACGGCGCCAGGAGCAGGATCCCGTCCTTCATGCCCGCAAGGTCAAAGGCGCGGAGATTGTCAAGGAATGTCTTGATCGTATTGATGATCGCGTAATAATAGCCGAAGATCATCAGCATCATGGAGCCGGAAACACCCGGAATTACCATTGTGGCAGAAGCCACAATACCGAGGATAAATAAGATCACCATATTCCCCGGAGTCACCGCGATCACCGTGAGGGCGTCCTTGCTCTCCTTTAAAAGCGGCATGCCGCCGGAGATCGCAAAGGCGATCACAAAGGCAAGGATTCCAAAGACACCGACCCCGCCCGAAGATACCTTTGCCCTCATGGACAAAAAGATCGCCGGAAGTCCACCGAGAATCAGGCCCACAAATGCCATACAGGTAACGAAGGTATGCTTATCGAGCAGGTATTCGATGGCGTAGGTAAAACCCACAATGCCGATTCCGGCGCCGATAATGATCGGGATCAGAAACAGGATACTCTTTTTGAATTCCCGAAACAGGCCGGAGATCGAGCCGATGAGCCGGTCATAGATACCGAGAGACACCGCCATTGTTCCTCCGGAAACGCCCGGAATGATGTTCGCGATGCCGATCATGATCCCCTTTATGATATTTCCAAAAAATTCCATGATAAACCTCCGATTTTTCTATCCATATTTCAGATTCAGGAAACGGCAAAACCCGGCAGTTCCCTGCCAGGTTTTTCCTCTCCTATTCAGACTTGTTCGATTATACATGATATTCGTTGATCTATCAATCGTTTTTCATCACTCCGATGCCTTTTCTAACAGATTTTGTACTGATTTTACTGTAATTTAACGCTTTCTCAATACACTCCGGAACCGTATCTCCCATGATCCGGTAGACCCGTTCATCCACAGTTCCATTTCCGGGGGAAAAGGCGCTGTCGGGTTTTATGGACACATCGATCTCGATTCCCATCTCATAGGTGCAGAGGCGGTTTCTGTCAAGCATGATCTCCGGCGCACTGGCGGAAAGAATCTCCTCGATCTTCCTTCGGTTCTCCTCCGACCCGTCATTTACGATGGTGATCATCTTCTGACCGCCATAAGAAACAGCCTTCAATTCCGTTTCTGCCGTCACTCCCCCGCTTTTTTCGCTGATCGGGACGTCCTCTCCTGTGACCGCATTCTCCCCGGCTGCAGTACTCTCATACTCCGTCGGATACAGGATCTTTACCTGTGTGACATCATCCGCAGAGAGCTTCGCTGTCACATCCGTGCCCGCCTGCTTTAAGAGGGCAATCGTCTTTGTAAAGGACGGATAGACCGGAACAAAGTTCACTATCTGCATATCTTCCATCTGGAATCCCTGGGAAGTATAGCCTCTCTGGCTGCTGATCGCGCCGAGATACTCATTCTCCGCCTTTGTGAGAAATCTCAGTGCTGCCACCGGAACCTCGACGGCTCTCTCATTGATGGTGAGCCCTGCCAATTCCTCCTGATACGCCGCGAGGATCTCCGCGCGGAGTGTGTCATCCGCACTCACTTCAAGGATACCACGGTCTGACAGCCAGTAGATCCCCGTGATATTCTCCGGCTGATAGGACATCACCGGATATGTGCCGTCCTTGTACTCCTTCGTCGCATAGATCTCATCCAGGGTACTGCCAAGAACGGAACGGGTGATCCGGTAAGAACGATAAACTGTCTTTCCGTTTTTCTGCCGGTAGCCTGCCTGAATATAGATCATATAGCCGCCGTCATCGCGGTAGCTGTAGGAGCTGTCGCCTTTTATCTGCTGGTTTCTCTGCTGCTTCGCGTTCTCTACCGCCTTTTCCGCAAAGGCATGGACTACAGCGTAATCGGTAAGCTTCATATTTGCGTCCGCGTAATCACTTGAATTCATATAGCGCCAACGATACGAATCACCGCTCCGGTACGGAAGCCCGCAGTCCGGCTCATTGTCAAGGTTCAGGTCGATGGATGCGGATACGAAGTCCTTTTCGTCCGGAATATAGGAATCATATCCAAAAACGTCCATCCAGAAGGCCCCCACCACCAGAATAGCTATGGCACCTCCGATCACCGTCTGGACCGGATTTGCAAAAAGCTTCGTGAAATCAAAATGATAAATGATCTCGATGAGGCAGCTCGTAAGTACAAGTCCAAGTACAAAGCCGACCGCTGCCCATACGCCGCTGTAGTAGATGCTCCATAAGAATACCGTCGTGGTCACGGTCATCGGAATGAGAAGCAGGATCTTGATCGGCGCCTGAGTCTTCTTAAATGACATGGCCTTTCCCGCCGCCTCCGACGGTCGGATCCTATAGAGGACCAGTGCGATCCCGGTGAGGATCACCGCCGCAAAGATCCCGAGCCCGCAAAGCTTTAAGAGCTCTGCGCCGCTGTCAGCGGTACTCTGCAGCTCCATCTGGATCCTGGAAAATCCATAGTCGATATCGTCATAAAACTGGTCTGAGTGGAACGCATCAAGCCCCGCGCCTGCCAGTTTTGTGAAATAGCCGATGGGGGAACCGTATTTTGCAAGCCAATACACATCGCCTTCTCTTCCCCGTGTCACAAAGAACAGGGATTTTAAGCCCTCGATCAGCAGGGAGACCGCCGGCAAATATCCGTACAGGACGCCTGCGCCGAGGATCGAGATAAAGAGATTCCCTGTGAGAAGCACCGCGATCACCATCACCACATAGATCAGGAGAAATCCGATCATATTGACCGCGAAGGAAGCAAACATCATCTTGAAAAGATCGCCCGCCGCGATCCCGTTTCCGCAGAAAATTCCAAACGCCGCGAACATGTTGATCAGGTAAGCGGCCAGAATGATCAGGAATCCGTCAAGGAATTTCACTGTAAACAGCATCTCCCTCTTCACGGGGAGGCTGTTGTAAAAATCGATCTGTTTCTTTGAGTGGAGATACAAAAATCCTGTGAGTCCGAGGATCATCGCCGCGGCTCCAACCACCATAAAAAGGGCATAGTTTTCAAAACCCAGGATCTCACCGGCAAGCCGCAGGATCTTCGTCTGACGCAGTGCCTCCGGCACCATATTCTCGTATCCGGTTCCGGAGATCAGCCATTGCTTGTACTGGTTTCCGATCTCTCCGATCCCCATGGCTGCCGCCATCGGCATCGCAAAAAACAGCGCCAGAACCGAAAAACCAATGGCCCAGAGTCTTCGCTTCAGGTCCTCCTTCATAAGTTTAAAAAATAAGTTTCTTGATGTCATATCCTGCCACCTCCGTTTCACTGATAAAGATCTCCTCCAAAGACAGCGGGATCAGCTCGAAGAACAGCGGTTCGCACGCCGCCATCTGCCGTTCTACATTCTCCCTCGCGCCGCGGACGGTGATCGTCGCAAGACTTCCCCTGTATTCTGTCTTTAAGATATCAAGCTCCGTAAGATCTTCCACTTTTATGCCGGGTTTTAAGACACACTGGATCTTGTGAATGTTTAACTTCATATCGTCCAGATCCTTAGAGAGCAGGATCCCGCCTTTGTGTAAAAGGCCGACATGATCACAGATATCCTCCAGCTCTCTCAGGTTGTGGGAGGCGATGATCGGAGTCAGATTCCGCTCCGCCATATCGCTCGCGAACAGGCTCTTTACCGCCTGACGCATCACCGGATCAAGACCGTCGAAGGTCTCGTCACAGAAGATATAGTCCGTCCCCGCGCAGATTCCGTAAATGATGGAAAGCTGTTTTTTCATTCCCTTTGAGAATGTGGAGATCTTTCTCTTTTTGTCCAGATCAAAGGACTGTAAGAGATGGAAAAATCTTGGCTCATCAAAAGCCGGGTAGATAGACTTATAAAATTTCATAAGCTCCAACGGGGTTCCGTTGGCGAAAAAATACTGGTCATCTGAGATATAAAAGAATCTCGATTTCACCGCCGGGTTCTCGTACACGTTTTCACCATCGATCAGCACTGCTCCCTCATCCGGTTTTAAGATTCCGCTGACCATGCGCAGAAATGTACTTTTTCCGGCACCGTTCGTTCCGATCAGTCCGAACACACTGCCGTCCCTGATCTTTGCGCTGATGTGATCGACCGCCAGAATATCATCAAACCGTTTTGTCAATCCACTTGTCTCAATCATGCTTCTCCACCTCCGTTCCTCTTTGCCGCTTTATACTGGATCTCTACCATATTTTTGATCTCATCGCCGGGAATTCCCACCCGGATCGCCTCATCGATCATATCACTCACCTGAAGGAGAACTTCCTTCTTCCTCTTTTCCTTCATCACTGTATTATCTGCCACAAAACTTCCCTTCCCCTTCACTGTGTAAATATACCCCTGCCGCTCCAGTTCCACATAGGCTCGCTGGATCGTATTCGGGTTGATGGACAGGTCCATCGCAAGAGCCCGCACCGATGGCAGCGGTTCATTCTCTTTCATGACACCGAGCAGCATCAGCTCCTCGAGCTTTGAAACCACCTGTTCGTAGATCGGGCGGCGGTCTTTGTAATCTAACAGAATCATAGGCATCCTCCTTTCTATGCAGCTTGCGACTTTGATGTGCAGCCCTGTACAAAAAGCGCTTATGCAAGCAAGCTTACAGCACACTTTTTCGCACATGTCCGTTCATGTCTCAACTGTATGAATACTCTTAATACACTTAATATAGTAAAAAAGACCCGTAATGTCAATGAACATCACAGGTCTTTTCTCTTACGGAATTCTTACGATACAGTACAGTCTCGTACATGCACAAATTTTCACCAACTGCCCACCGGCAATTTCTTCCGGGCACACCACCGCGCAAAAAGACCCCGGCCACAGCCGAAGCTGTTCCGGGGTCTTTCATGATTCTGTTAATTATTTCTCATCGTAGAGTGTAACTAACTTCTCAAGGTAAGCGTACTTATCCTTAGCGTTCTGCTCTGCCTTAGCAAACAGCTTCTCAGCTCTTGCCGGGTTCTTAAGTGCGAGAGATGTGTAACGAACCTCACCCTTGATGAACTCCTGGTAGTCAACGGTAGCCGGCTTGCAGTCAAGGCTGAACTTCTTGCCCTCAGCTGCCGGGTTGAATCTGAAGAGATTCCAGTAACCGGACTGAACAGCAAGCTTCTCCTCTGTCTGAGCCTTTGCCATACCCTTCTTGATACCATGGTTGATACACGGAGCGTATGCAATGATCAGGGACGGTCCCGGATATGCCTCAGCCTCAGCGATTGCCTTGATGGTCTGGTTCATATCAGCACCCATGGAGATCTGTGCAACGTATACATAGCCATAGCTCATAGCGATTGCAGCAAGGTCTTTCTGCTTAACTTCTTTACCGCCTGCAGCGAACTGAGCAACAGCACCTGTCGGAGTAGCCTTGGAGGACTGTCCGCCTGTGTTGGAGTAAACCTCAGTGTTGAATACCATGATGTTGATATCCTTGCCGCTTGCAAGTACGTGGTCAACGCCGTTGAATCCGATATCGTAAGCCCAACCGTCACCACCGAAGATCCACTGGGACTTCTTAGCCAGGAAATCTTTGTTCTTGACGATGTCCTTGCATGTCGGGCAGTCAACGTTCTCAAGAGCAGCTACGAGTTTGTCAGTTGCAGCACCGTTTGTAGCGCCAACGCTGAATGTGTCTAACCACTCCTGGCATGCAGCTTTTACTTCTGCTGTTGCGTTCTCGTTTGCAGCAACTTCCTCAACTTTAGCCTTTAAGCCATCGCGGATTGCCTGCTGAGCGAGTAACATACCATAACCGAACTCAGCGTTATCCTCGAACAGGGAGTTAGACCAAGCCGGTCCTTTGCCTGCCTTGTTTGCTGTGTAAGGTGTGGACGGTGAAGAGTTACCCCAGATAGAAGTACATCCTGTTGCGTTTGCGATGTACATTCTGTCACCGAATAACTGTGTGATCAGTTTTGCGTACGGCGGCTCACCACAACCAGCACATGCGCCGGAGAACTCAAGGAGCGGCTGTTTGAACTGGCTGCCCTTTACAGTTGTCTCTTTGAATTTATCGATTACATCCTGTTTGACGTCAAGTGTCTGGCCGTAGTTGAATACTTCCTGCTCTGCAGCGTTTCCTTCAAGCGGAACCATTGTAAGAGCCTTCTCACCCTTCTTGCCCGGGCATACGTTCGCACAGGAACCACATCCGGTACAGTCAAGAGCGGAAATTGTCATAGCGAACTTGTACTCCGGCATACCAGTCATCGGAATGGTCTTTGTGCCAGCCGGTGCCTTAGCAGCCTCTTCCTCTGTCATAGCTACCGGACGGATAACTGCGTGCGGGCAGACATAGGAACAGAAGTTACACTGGATACAGTTGTCCGGATTCCAAACCGGTACGTTAACTGCGATACCACGTTTCTCGTATGCAGCGGAACCGGACGGAGTTGTACCGTCAACATAATCCTTGAATGCGGATACCGGGAGGTTGTTACCTTCCTGAGCGTTTACAGCAGCCTGGATGTTGTTAACGAAATTGATAACATCCTCGCGGCCCTCTGTAGCGTGAACCATGTCAAGGCCTTCGTCTGCGCAGTTCTTCCAGCTCTCCGGAACCTGAACTTCTACAAGTCCCTTAGCGCCGGCGTCGATCGCTGCCCAGTTCTTCATAACAACGTCCTCACCCTTACGACCGTAAGTAGCCTTTGCAGCTGCTTTCATAAGCTCGTTAGCCTTATCAGCCGGGATGATCTTTGTTAACTCAAAGAATGCAGACTGAAGGATCGTGTTGATACGGGTCGGACCCATACCTGTCTCGATACCAAGTTTAACACCGTCGATGGTGTAGAATTTGATGTTGTGATCAGCGATGAACTTCTTAACCTGTCCCGGTAAGTGTTTCTCAAGACCCTCAGCATCCCACGGGCAGTTGAGAAGGAATGTACCGCCGTCAACAAGCTCCTGAACCATGTTGTACTTGCGGATGTATGCCGGGTTGTGGCATGCAACGAAGTTTGCTTTGTGGATCAGGTATGTGGACTTGATCGGAGTATGTCCGAAACGTAAGTGGGACATTGTAACACCGCCGGACTTCTTGGAGTCATAATCGAAGTAAGCCTGAGCGTACATGTCTGTGTTGTCACCGATGATCTTGATGGAGTTCTTATTAGCACCTACAGTACCGTCTGCGCCAAGACCCCAGAACTTACAGTTTGTAGTTCCTTCCGGAGTTGTAACAAGCGGAGCGCCTAACTGTAAGGAAAGGTATGTCACATCATCGTTGATACCGATTGTGAATCTCTTCTTCTCTGTGTTCTCGTATACAGCAACGATCTGTGCCGGTGTTGTATCCTTGGAACCAAGACCATAACGGCCTGTGAATACCGGAACCTTATCGAACTTGGAGCCCTTTAATGCTGCAACAACATCAAGGTATAACGGCTCGCCGATGGAACCCGGCTCTTTTGTTCTGTCGAGTACAGAGATCTGCTTAACAGTATCCGGAATTGCCTCGATCAGGGCTTCTGTGCAGAACGGTCTGTACAGACGAACTTTGACAACGCCGACCTTCTTGCCCTGTTTTGCAAGGTAGTCGATTGTCTCCTCGATTGTATCGTTTACGGAACCCATAGCGATGATAACGTGCTCAGCGTCAGCAGCTCCGTAGTAGTTGAACAGCTTGTAATCTGTGCCGATCTTAGCGTTTACTTTATCCATGTACTCCTGTACGATTGCCGGAAGAGCATCGTAGTACGGGTTACATGCTTCTCTTGCCTGGAAGAAGATATCCGGGTTCTGAGCGGAACCTCTCTGTACCGGATGGTTCGGGTTCAGAGCGTTCTTACGGAATGCATCAATGGCGTCCATATCAGCCATTTCTTTTAAATCTTCGTAATCCCATGTCTCGATCTTCTGGATCTCGTGGGAAGTACGGAAACCGTCAAAGAAGTTGATGAACGGAACTTTACCCTTTAATGCTGCAAGGTGTGCAACCGGTGTTAAATCCATAACTTCCTGCACGCTGGATTCGCAGAGCATTGCGCATCCGGTCTGACGACAGGCATAAACGTCGGAGTGGTCACCGAAGATATTTAAAGCGTGAGTTGCTACACAACGAGCGGATACGTTGAATACGCCCGGAAGCTGCTCACCAGCGATCTTATAGAGATCCGGGATCATAAGAAGAAGACCCTGAGAAGCTGTATAAGTTGTTGTTAATGCACCTGCTGCAAGGGAGCCATGTACGGCACCGGCAGCACCTGCCTCGGACTGCATCTCAGTAATCTGTACCGGCTGTCCGAACATGTTTGTTCTTCCATCGGTTGCCCATTCATCGGTAGCTTCCGCCATCGGAGAAGAAGGGGTAATCGGGTAGATGGCTGCTACATCCGTAAATGCATAGGAAGCATGAGCGGCTGCATGGTTACCATCCATGGTTTTCATTTTTCTTGCCATAGTTGATTTCCTCCTATAAAGTGTATAAATATGTAAATATTTATTTAACTAGCTTGTGTCCTGCATACACAGAACATCTATAGATTATTATAGCAATTTTTCCCTAAAATGCAAATCAAAAACGCTGGAATCATGTACCAAATCATAAACAATATTAAAATTTCCGCACCATCTTTCCACATTATGGAATATTATCCGCATTGTGAGAATAGTTATTTGGTTAGTTCTAAGAAACTAATATTTCGGCTCCAAGTTAGCTTTGACAAACCAATACATCAATAAAGACCTTTCATTTTGATATGTATTTCCTTTAAATAAAAAGTGGCGATCCAGGAAATGTATTTTATTCCTGTTCACCACTTTTTTATATAAAGTAAGGATTTAATTTTCCATGCACTCAGCTGACCAGTTTTTTCAGCCACGGATAATCCGTTCCATGTGACAGACTCGGTCTCTTACCGGCAAGTGAAATCCTCTTCTGTCTCTTACTGCCCATTCGGAGAAATCAGCCCCATGTCAGATGGTGCCTGGTTCGTCTCCGCCGCAGCCGCCGTCGTGGCCTCGTCCACATATCCTGGACCATAATTCTCGCCCGGGGATGGCACTGCCGTTGTCGGCGCAGCTGTTGTCTCCAGTGCCGTCGTCGCCGCCGCTGTTGTCTCTGCAGGTGCTGCTGCCGTTGTCTCTCCCGCTGCCTCAGAGGACGCAGCCGATGCATCGGCAGATGCAGATTCTGTCGCTGCCACAGTACCGGAAGTGTTGCGCTTGATGGTCGCCGCCTTTCCGGTGTA
This sequence comes from Clostridium sp. AF28-12, assembly GCF_003435225.1. NCBI lineage: Bacteria > Bacillati > Bacillota > Clostridia > Eubacteriales > Clostridiaceae > Clostridium > Clostridium sp. AF28-12. The sequence goes on from NZ_QWGJ01000003.1 coordinate 203,355, forward strand.
GGTGCTGTTGTGGAGAAGCACATCGCTCACAACCTGTCCGTTCTTCTTCGTGATCAGCTTTGTCTGCCATCTGCTGCCCGGAGTTGCCGCTTTCGCAACGACCTCTACACCCGGCTCCAGTGTTGGATCCTCGACGTAGGTCGGTGTCGGCGGATCCAGCTCCTTAATCTTCTCAGAATGCATGGAAACAGTCACGCCGTCCTCCAGAATCGGATTTCCGTAGATGGATACCGTCAGTGTCTGGTTGGAGTATGCCGCCTTGATTCCCACTGCAGTCTTTGAGTTGTTTACAAACCGCAGATCCGGACCGGCATAGCCGTCGTAGCTGACCATTGCATCCTCACCGGGAGTTACATAGGACGGCTCGTAGGTATGGGCATGGCGCTCAGTGGTCTTGAGACCTGCGAATACGACCGCATTGTAAAGAGTCGAGGACACCTGGCAGACACCGCCGCCCGGTTCCTGTACCACAACGCCGTTTGAGTAGGCGCCCGCCGGTTTGTAACCTTTTTCCGTTGTACGGTTTCCCGTCATCTTATTGAAGGAGAATTCCTCGCCAGGCTTAATGATCGTTCCGTTGATCGCCGCGCAGGCAAGACGGATATTCTCATTTCTGTCCTTGTTTGTCGTTGTCTTTGTCGTGTAGGTTCCGATGCGCTTAAAATTTTCCCGCGCCTGGGCCTCCGTGATCTCCGGCTGGACCTCGTCTGCTGTCGCCGTGATCGTCTTATTGTACTCTCCCGCCTTCATAGCAGAGAGAATATCGGATGTGAGTTTCTCCTGATCGATCTTCTTTCCGGTCTGGGCACCGGCAAATGTGAATTTATCGGATGCCTTATCATAAGTAGAGATCGATCCATTCTTCGGCTCCACATCCCATTTTGCGGCAAGCGCTTTTACTTCCACCTGAACCGCGTCATCGAGACCGTCAGTCTCCACGGTATAATCCCCGGATTCCTTCTTCGCAAATGCTTTTTCGATTACAGCGTCCACATTCGCTTCCATCAGGTTCGGGAGATCCGCGGTCTCATCGCCGAAGGAGACCTTCATCTCCCAGCCCATATCTTCCAGGACCTTCTTGATCGCCTCTGTTTTTGTCAGACCATGGACCTGGACTCCGTTCACAGTGATCTCCGCTGCCATCTCTGTCTCAGGCTCTGTCGTCTCTGTCTCCGATTCACTTTCCACGCTGGTTTTATCGTCTTCGGACCGCGCGCAGCTCTGGAAGCCCACTGCCGCACAGATCAGTAAGATCAGTACTCCGGTCACGATCAGTACGATCTTTGCCATATCCGGTCCCTGGCGTCTTCCGCGCCGTCTTCCGGAACCTCCTCTTCTGGATCCGGTTCCCCGGCTTCTCGCATTCTGGACTGCCATGATGCGGTCCGCGCTGCTTGACTGGCGGGAACGTCTTCCGCCCGCTCTGCTGTTTCTGTATGTGTCACTCATTTCTTCTCACCTTTTATCTTAAACCATTGATGTTCTCTGCTCCGTCAGTTCAGTATTTCAAGGGTGCAGATATGCAGGTACTAGTATAGCATAATTTATAGAAAATGGAATAACAGAAATCTTAAATTTTATTCACAATTTTGTCTCAAATATGTTAAACTAGGTAACAGTTGGAAATTATTTCGGAAAGGATATTTATTATGAAATTAATAGATCTTCACATACACTCCACCGCCTCCGACGGCTCCTTAACTCCCACGGAGGTCGTAAACCGCGCCAACGATCTCGGTCTCACCGCAATGGCCCTCACGGACCATGATACCGTCGCAGGAATCGACGAGGCCCTTGAAGCCGCAAAAGATCTTGACATGGAGGTCATCCCGGGAATTGAGGTCTCTTGTATCTATAAAGGAAAAGAGATCCATATCCTGGGGCTCTACATTGATCATAAGGATCCGAAGCTGCTCTCCTTTCTAAAGGAAGCGTCCAGAAAACGCTATGACCGCAATATGGAAATGTTGGCCGCATTTAATAAGGATGGATTTGAGATCACTGAGGAAGATCTCCTCTGCGGAAATCCCGGAACCGTCATCACCCGTGCTCATTTTGCGAGAGCGCTCTTAAAGAACGGATATGTAACTTCCGTTGACCAGGCTTTTAAAAAATATTTAAACCCGGACCGCCCATATTACCGCTCCAGGGAACTTATCACCCCGGAGGAAGTTCTCGCGACACTTCTCGGCTCCGGCGGTTTCCCGGTTCTCGCCCATCCGCTCCAGTATAAGCTCGGCTGGGCCGGCACGGAGGAACTCGTCTCCATGCTCACTGACCATGGTCTCCGCGGTCTCGAGTGTTTCCACTCTTCCAATAATCAGGATGAGAGCGGAAAGCTCCGCAAACTCGCAAAAAAATACTCCCTCGCCCTCACTGGCGGCTCTGACTTTCACGGTGCCGCAAAACCCGATATCGAGATCGGTTCCGGCCGCGGTGGGCTTCGGGTTTCGGCGCTTTACCTGGATGATATCAAACTTTCTATGTTCATGGCTGGAGTGGGCAGAAGCTAAACAGCTATTGTTCTCAATATTTGCCGTACCGCCACAGAGATCTTCGCCGCCAGCCTATGATCTCCCCCGCCGGAAGTTATTCCGACAACCGTATCGCCGTCTTTCGCGATTCCCGGAAAATAAAAATCACATTGATCCCGGTTTGACGCATTGTTTACCGGGATCTTTTTTTTGCGGCAGTCACAGACTATCTTTTCATTTACCTCCGGGGCTGCTGCTGCAAGAACAAATACAAATCGAGAAGCTTCTCCCACATTTCCCAGACTTTCAAGGTCCGTCTCATCATATCGTTTTTTCTTCCAGAGAACCTTTTCCCGCAGTTCCTCACATACTTCCGGAGATACAACAGTGATCTCGCACCCGAACTCCAAAAGCGTCCGCACCCTCCTCATCGCGATCTTTCCGCCGCCGACTACAAGCACTTGCCGCCCCTCAAGGTCCACAAACAATGGAAAATATGCCATTTTTTTCGATCCTTTCCCAGTTTTTGGTACATTTTCGACAGTCCGCCCTGCCTCCGCCAGATCTTTCCCATAAATTCCATAAAAATCCAGTTTAGATTGTTAAAATTTTATCTATTCCGTCGATTGTTTTTTCCTTACCCATCTGGTAGAATTCAAATCGTTAAAAGAAAAACGAAGTGACAAAGCAAAACAAGCGTAACTGGAATGAAAACAGGATTCGTAACAGCTGCCATGTATCCGCCCGGAGAACTGTCGGAGACAGCTTTCACAGGCAATGGCACTAAGAAGTTACAGCCAGTTACAATCACCTTTTAAGGAGGTAACGAATTATGAAATTAAAAATGAGAAACATTTCCAATCTTGATACATTTTTCAAAGTCATCAACCAGTGTGACGGCGCTGTTGAGTTAAGTCTTCCGGAGGGCGGAAGCGTAAACTTAAAATCCAAGCTCAGCCAGTACTTCTCAATGGCTACCGTATTTTCTAACGGCAGTATCAAGGAGTTAAGCCTCACCACTCACAACGATGAAGATTCCAAGCGCCTGATCCAGTACATGGTTCAGGGCTGCTAAGCAGATCACAATAAAGCTGTCCCCACCGCGCCAAAAGGCAGCGGCAGGTTTAGCCCGCCGCTAGTCGGCCATAACAAACCCTCTGGCGGCCAGACTGGAGAGCAATTCTTCCTTCCTTGCGAAGAAAGTTCCCTGTGCCATCTGGCTGCTGCCCCCGCCTCTCCCGGAGAGTTCCCCATTTAATTCCTTCGAGAGAGCGCGCATATCCTCGCTCTGGCTCCCCAGAACATAAGAGAATCCCCCATTCACACTTTCTGACAGAGCGAGGACAATCCCCCCCTTCTTACCTTCCAGCGCGAAATTCACAAAATGGCGGAGTTCCGTCATATCGAGTCCGTCTTCTATCCAGCAGATCTTGCTATTTCCACCGTTTAACTGATCCGCATAGATCTTCATGAGTTTTCTTGACATCTCCGAGCACTTTGCCTGCGTCATCGTCAGCTCATTTTTTACCTTTTCCACAGCATCCGCAGTCTTTCCAGCCTTTGCGGATAAAAGAACAGAGATCTTCTGAAGCTCTTCTCTCTTTTTCTCATAATCCATAACTGCAGCCTCACCACAGAGCAGGGAAATTCTCACGCCGCCCTTGTAGTGGATCATGGTCAGGAACTTTACAAGTCCGATCTCCCCCGTCGTCTTCACATGGGTACCGCAGCAGGCACAGGTATCACCGCCAGGAATGCTGACGATACGAATAGCACCGGTGAGTTCTTTTTTGCTCCGGTAATCCATATGGGCAAGTTCCTCAGCAGACGGGAATCCCGCATAGATCTCCCGGTCCTCCCAGATAATTCTGTTTGCCTTCTTCTCAATCTCCATGAGATCTTCCCACTCTAACAGGCCATTGAGATCGATGGTGATCTCCTCAGTCCCCATATGGAATCCCACATTGTCATACCCATACTTCGCGTGAATCAGCCCGGACACAAGATGTTCGCCGGAATGTCCCTGCATATTCTGGAATCTTCTGTCCCAGTTGATCTCACCTGTCACAGTCTCACCGACCGCAAGCGGCGCATCCGTATAGTGGACGATCTCTCCCTTTACATCATGGACTGCCGTTACATGCGCTCCGCCAAGAATTCCTGTATCATATGGCTGTCCGCCGCCTTCCGGATAGAATGCGGTCTGGTCCAGAGCCACCTCATATCCCTTTTTCCCTTTTTCGCAGGAAAGTACTTTCGCCTCGAATGTGCGGATATATGCGGAATCATAGAATAGTTTTTTCATAATTCGTTTCTCCTCTTATATTTCTGCTAGTGTACCTAGGCGCCGCTGCCGTCCACACGATATCCGTCCGGAGCCACCGTGTTGGTCAGCAGGCTGCCATTTTCATCTGAAAAGTACCACTGGTCTCCAATTTCAAACCATCCTGTCGCCGCATAGCCGTCCGCGTTCAGATAGCTCCAGCCGGCACTGTCCGATCCCATTTATATAGACAGAAAGCTGCTGGATCTTCGCGGCCGCCAGTGACGGAAACGCAGAAGCTCCAATGCCAAGAAGTGCAGCTGCACCGATCATTCGTATCTTCATCGTGTTTTTCATACTTTCTTCCCATCTCTTATAAAAATTGCTGCGGGTATCTTTGCTGACTTTTCACTTTCCCATCATACCACATGAAGCAGCAAAAGTACACTCACGTTCGGTCCATATAGAATTTTTCCTTCAGCAACTGCTTCTGCCGGGAATGAACTGCAACATTTTTCATCTTCAGAGTGAAAGTCTGACATGCCATGATGCATATACTGGAAGTGTAAAGATAATTCCGGAGGAATTAACATGAGTGATTTAGCTGCTACAAACTGTGGATGTGGATGCGATGCTCCGGCATCAGGATGCGGCGGATGCGGCAACAACATGATCTGGATCATCCTGCTCCTGTGCTGCTGCGGCGGATACGGACATAACGGCGGTGGATGCGGATGCGGCAACGGCTGCGACAACAGCTGTATCTGGATCATTCTCCTTCTCTGCTGCTGCGGCGGATGGGGAAATGGATGCGGTTTCGGCTGCTGACCGAACCGGCATCTCAAAAGACTGCGGGGCGGCTAACGGCCGCCCTTTCTGTTCGTTCTCTCTGTATTTTCTCCTTTCTGAGGTCTGTTTTCCTTTTTTCTCCTCTCGCACTCCTCATCGATCTCGTAGACAGCATTTCCATCTATGACAAGTCTTCCCACGTTTTCTCCTCCCTGGGCTGGAGCCCCTTTCCCTATATTTTATTCCCCTGTCCTCTTTTCCGTGCATTTTTCGCATGAATCCGCCGGTCCTCTCATATATTGTCACATGCAGGAGGTCCCAATATGAGTGAAAAAGATTTAAAGCTGACCGACCTGGACTATGCCACAGGTGATCATCACTTACAGATGATGAAGGCCGCTCTTCCCTATCTGGATATCAGACGGCAGCGGTCTCTCTCCATGTTCATCCGTGCCAGGGAGATGATGCACACCATGGAATTTTTCCGGGAGAACGATGACGGGATGATGAGCGTATGTTCCCTGGAGTCCCCGAACCCATCCGTCGAAGATATGCTGAGTGCAGTCCGCCCATATGCAAATAAGGCGGAACAGGATACCATCGATATGATCTCTCGCTTTCTTGCCAGCCGCCGCGGACGATCCGGTTCCGGGCTCACTCCGGAACAGCTGTTTTCCATTCTTCCCCCGGATATGCAGGCACAATACGAAACCCTGCAGTTAGTCATGCAGAGTTTTGCCCCAGGAGGATCTGCCCATGGAACAACATGATCAGGAAAGATCCTGGAAATCAGATCCGCGGCTCCATCACATGGATGCGAAAAAGATCGCTTTACTGGCTTCCTTCGCCGATGAACTGGCCGCAGCCCCAGAAGCTCAAAGAATGAATCTATTTTTAGATCTGCACCGGAAGATGCGGCAGTCCAATCTGGTTTTTTCCAGCGAGGAGCGGGATCTGCTCTTTTCCATCCTGACAGAAAATCTGTCGCCGGATGGCAGAAAGAAGGCAGAAATGATCCGTCGCCTTGCCGGACAGTTCCCGCCAAAATAAGGTGTATTCTGTCCTGCAAGATTTAGAGATGTCTGCTGCAGGCAAAACCATCAGGTGCGTATAGTCAAAAAGATCCCTGGAATTTCGCCACCAGTGTGAGCGATTCCAGGGATCTCTTTACTTTTACATTCCTTCCAGTTCTTCCACCTCACCGGCGATCATGATTCTCGTTCCGGAATCCATAGACTGAATCAGCATTCTCACATAGGACTGGGCAAGCTGAATCCCGCAGAAAGACTTATTCTTTGCGCCGGATTGCTGGCAGTTGACCACAAGAGCCGGGTATCCTTCAGAACCTTCCTCCGGTTTCAGGATCATGCCAAAGTTTGAGAACGCTCGCATCTCCTCCAGATTCACATACTGGTTCGACAACAAGCCAGACGGCTTCTTTGCGGTGATAACACCGAATCCATCCGCTTCCGGATCTGTGATCCAGTAATCGTCCGATGTCAATTTATGATACGGGACGAGACTTCCCGGATCATTTTCGTTTCCAAAGGTGCTTTCCAGGCGGTAAACGCCGTAAATATCGGAATCTTCTCCCTGTGCGCCGGAAATATAACAGTTGACAGAGAAATTCTCCTGCCAAACCCCGTTTTCCGTTCTGGAGAGGTAGAGCATTCTCGAATTCCCCGGCAGCTGTTTTCTTTTCACTTTTACAACTTTATCGCTGGAACCATTTCCTGTATTTGTCTTTACCGTGTCAGTATCATTTTCTATATTATTTATGATCAGAACCAGGCTGTTCACATCATCTGCGATTCCCATCTTGTCGATCCAGCGTCCCTTGTCCTGCTGAGTCTTCCATCCAAGATCCACCGCAACCTCGTCATCTGCCGTCTGTGTCTCCAATGTGATTGTATCTACCTGGGTAGTTTTTGCCGCACCAAACACCGTTCCGCCGGAAATTCCGATCGCCGCTGTCAGCGCAAGAAATATCGCATATAAGCGTTTTCGCATGCAAAAATCTCCTTTTAAAATCAAATTCCGCACATAGGCCAGAAGGACCCACGCTTATATGTATAGTACCATACTTTACACCGCTTGTCACCGAAAAATGCATACTGACGAAATTTTGCCACAAAAATCCCCCGGTCAGCCGCATTTCTGCTGCCAGCCGGGGAACTTCTTATATCTTCAGTCTGCAGGTGCTGCCGCGCCCTGCCTTCTCTTTACTTCAAATACTTCTCAAACCACTCCATCATCTCCGTCATTCTGCGGATTCTGTGCTTCGGCTTACCGCTTCTTGAAAGTTCATGGTTCTCGCCATGGAAGAGGCACATGCGGGCTTCAACGCCGAAGTATTTTAACGCGGAGAACATCTGGATCGCATCGCCCATCCAGCAGCGGTAGTCTTCGTCCGACTGGATAAAGAGGGTCGGAGTCTTTGCCATGTTAACGTATTTTAACGGGGAGTGCTGCCACATCTTTTCCGGGCTGTTCCACGGATCCGCCTTGATCTGGTCCATATTGAAGTAATATCCGATATCGGTGGTCATGCACTTGGATACCCAGTTGGAGATACTTCTCTGGGAGCAGGCCGCCGCGAATCGTGTGGTGTTTCCGATCACCCAGTTTGTCATAAATCCGCCGTAGCTTCCACCCATAACACCCAGGTGCTTCTCATCAACCTGCGGATAGCGCTTCAATACCTCGTCTGTGAGTGCCATACAGCATTCAAAGTCGATTCCGCCATGCTTTCCTGTAATATCCGCGAACTCATTTCCACGTCCGTCACTTCCAAGCGGGTTTGTGAAGAATACGAAATATCCGGCATTTGCGAATACCTCGCTCTCGTGGAAAAAGGTCGGACCGAAGGTCGCGCGCGGACCGCCGTGGATCGTTAAGATACCAGGGTACGTCTTATCAGGATCAAAGTTTGCCGGTTTGATCACATATCCGTCCAGTTCAAGGTCCTTGTATGTAAAGGTAAACTCCTCTACCGGGCATACGCTTCTCTCTGCCATCACTGCGTCGTTAAAGGAAGTGAGCTTCGTCTCCCTGTTTCCGTCAAACGCGTAGCACTCGGTGAGTCCCATATCGCGCATACCGGTAAAGTATACGGTATTGCCGGACTTCGCCAGTGTGTGGACACTGCCCTGGCGGTCCAGAATCGTCTCCATATTACCCTCAGCGTCGAAGGTCCGGATCACGCTCTGTTTTCTTAAAGTCGCGATAAAGTAGATCTTATCTTCATCATGGATCGCAGAAGCTCCGTCCGCGAACTTGCAGTCACAACAGATCGTGTTGCGGATACTGTCATCATAATCGGACAGAAGTTCCACTTTCCCGTCCTCTACTGTATACAGTTTGTCATTCTCGTTGAACCCGTATTCCTTCATATAGGAACCGAAGAAGGTCACTTTTCCTTTGAGGATGCACGCGTAATCGATGCTCATGTCCTTCTGCTCTACAAGGGTCTTGAGCTCGCCAGTAGAGATCGTGTACTGCTTTAAGCCCTGATATACGTCCTTTTTATCGGTATAAAGACTGGAGACATAGAGGATCGTATCGTCTCCCTCTACCCAGGAATTCTCCACATTTTCATAATCAGGTGTCACGATCTCGCAGGAACCATTCTCCGGATCGTAAACCGCCAGTCTCGTTCTCTTCTTGTTTACGATTCCCTGACCGTTCGCCCAGAACGGAAGCTCGTCGAATACCTCGTAGTCCTTCTCTTCCTTCCAGGCCTTGAGAGCGGCCTCCTTCTCCTCGCCCTCTTCCATATGGGAGAGATCCGGCTTATTGTAATCATATTTCACCGTGAGGACAAGTTTCTTTCCGGCTTTTTTCATCTTCACTGCCTTATACGGAACAGCGAAAGCAAGCTGTGCTTCACCGCCGTGGATATTTAAGGTATAGAAGCAGGTCCAGTCTTCCTCATTCTTCGCTTTTTCCTGATAAGCCTTCTCACGGTCCGCAATAAAGAGGACCGTCTCGGAATCCATCCAGATAAATGTGCGTTCTTTCTTTCCGCTTGTCAGTCTGGACGTTTTCTTTGTCTCCATATCATAGAGCCATAAGCAGGACTCATAGCAGTTGTCCTTCTCGTTGGCATCCACCACCGCCATCACCGCGTGCTTTCCATCCGGTGCCGGGGTAAAGATCGTGGGATAATGATAATTTGTAAAGTCTCTGATATCGATCTGTTTCATGGTTCCAGGTCCTCTCTTTCCTATTTATATATGTAGTTTTATCGCAGGAGCATTTCCCTGTCAAATTTAATATACTTACGTATCTGTTCGATACCATCACAGCCCTGCACAGCATAAACCACGTCAGCTCTGTCAGCAGTTCCGATTGCAGAGCAAACAATCATTTAAAACAGTATACCCCCGCCAGATACCGGCGGGGGCATATGAATGTCTCCTTATTTGCCTTCCGTCAGATGGCATGCCACGAAATGATTCGGTTCGATCTCGCGGAGTACCGGTTCCTCGCTTCTGCAGCGGTCTGTCGCATACGGACAGCGGGCAGCAAAACGGCAGCCGGGCTTCGGGTTGATCGGGGAAGTGATCTCGCCCTTTAAGATGATGCGCTCTCTCTTCTTTTTCAGGCTTGGTACCGGAATTGCGGAGAGCAGAGCCTGTGTATACGGATGGGTCGGCTTATCGAAAAGCAGCTCAGACGGAGCTTTCTCGATGAGCTGTCCAAGATACATAACTGCAATATCATCCGCAAAGTGGTTGACAACGGAAAGGTCGTGTGTGATAAAGATATAGGTTAATCCCATCTGTTCCTGAAGATCCTGCATCAGGTTTAAGATCTGCGCCTGAATGGATACGTCAAGGGCAGAAACCGGCTCGTCGCAGACGATCAGCTTCGGTTTCATCGCAAGCGCTCTCGCGATACCGATACGCTGGCGGCGGCCACCGTCAAGCTCATGCGGGTATGTATTGATCAGGCGGTCTGCAAGACCTACGACCTGCATCAGCTCACGCACTCGGTCCATACGGGCTTTCGGGTCCGTAATAAGCTTCTGGAGCTTTAACGGCTCAGCAATGATCTCACTGACTGTCTTTCTCGGGTCAAGGGACGCGTACGGGTCCTGGAAGATCAACTGCATGTCACGTCTTAAGAGACGGAGCTCATTTTTATTCTTTTTACATACATCCTCACCATCGAAGATGACCTCACCGGAGGTCGGCTCGATGAGACGTAAAATCGAACGTCCTGTGGTGGACTTACCGCATCCGGACTCACCTACGATACCGAGGGTTTTTCCACGTTCCAGAGTGAAGTTCACGTCATCGACCGCATGGAGCAGTCCCTTTGGAGTGTTGAAATATTTTTTCAAGTGTTTTACTTCAAGGATCGTATCTGCCATTACTGCTCACTCCTTTCAATGGAAAATCCCGGCTCTTCGTAGCGGACGCAGCGCACATAGTGCGTATCGCTCGCCCACTTCTTTTCCGGTCTGTCTTTTTTGCACGCTTCTGTGCAGTACTTACATCTCGGGGAGAACGGGCAGCCCTTCGGAAGGTTTGTCGGATCCGGCATCAGGCCCGGAATCGGCTGAAGTCTCGCCTTGCGGTCCTCAATGTTCGGAAGAGAACCGAAAAGACCTTCTGTGTATGGGTGCATGGTGTGGTTGAAGATATCTTCCAGAGTTCCATGCTCAACGATCTGTCCAGCATATACAACGGAGACCTCATCACAGACCTCTGCGATAATTCCCAGATCATGGGTGATCATGATCATCGCGGATCCAAATTTCTTTCTTAAATCCTTCATCGTCTCGAGAACCTGTGCCTGAATTGTCACATCGAGAGCGGTTGTCGGCTCATCGGCAAGAAGGAGCTTCGGGTTGCAGGCAAGAGCCATAGCGATAACGACACGCTGCTTCATACCACCGGAGAACTGGTGCGGATACTCACCGAAACGTTCTCTCGGGATACCCACGACTTCCAGCATATCGCCAGCCTTCTGCTCAGCCTCTTTCTCACTGATCTTATCATGGAGCTTGATAACCTCGGCGATCTGGTCACCGACAGTGAGCACCGGGTTTAAGGATGTCATCGGATCCTGGAAGATCATGGAAACGGTATTTCCACGGATCGCCTCCAGCTCCTTCTGCGGCATATTTAAGATATCTTTTCCGTCAAGAAGGATGGAACCGTTTTTAATAACTCCCGGCGGGTCCGGAACAAGACGCAGGATCGAAAGAGCGGTTGTTGTCTTTCCGGATCCGGTCTCTCCTACCAGTCCTAAGGTTTTTCCGTGCTCTAACTGGATATCGATGCCGTTTACCGCCTCTACAACGCCGTCATCGGTCTCATAATGGATCACAAGATCCTTAATATCAAGAATTAAGTTTTTGTTATCTTCCAATATTTTGTCCTCCCTACTTCTTCAGTTTCGGGTCTAATGCATCACGAAGACCATCGCCTAACAGGTTCAGGGAAAGGATCGTAATGATAATCGCAATACCCGGGAATATGGTCAGGTGCGGAGCGTTTCTTAAGTAAGCACGTCCGCCGGAAAGCATTGCGCCCCACTCCGGTGTCGGAGCCTTTACGCCAAGGCCCAGGAAGCTTAAGCCGGATGTGGAAAGGATCGCGGATGCAACCTTTAAAGATACCTGAACGATGATCGGTGCCATACAGTTCGGGAGAATATGGGAGGAAATGATCTCGAAGTTGTTTGCTCCGATGCATTTCGCCGCCTCTACGAATTCCTGATCCTTTACGGTAAGGACGGAAGCCCGGACGATTCGCGCGTAGCCAGGCACGGAAGAGATCGCGATGGCGAGCATTAAGTTGAAGATGCTCGGTCCAAGTGCGGATACGATCGTGATGGAAAGAAGAAGGCTCGGCACTGCAAGGAAGATATCCATGATACGCATGATCACGTTATCGATCTTTCCGCCGTAGAAGCCTGCGATCGCTCCTAAGGATCCGCCGATCAGAAGTGCGATGGATACGGCTACAACGCCGACGCTTAAGGATACTCTTGATCCGTGAACGAGACGTGCCAGAATATCACGTCCGAACTCATCTGTTCCGAGCCAGTGAGCCGCGCTCGGGGTCTGGAGACGGATAGCTGTGTTCTGTTTGATAACAACGGTATTGTAATCGAACAGGAAATCCGCAAAGATAGAGATCAGTACGAGGAGAGCGACGATTCCAAGACCGATCATTGCCATTTTATTCTTTTTTAAGCGGCGCCAGATCTCTTTAAACTGACCGCGCTTCTTTACAGCCGCGCCGGATGCCGCTTCCTGATTCTTTGATGTTCCCATACGCTTTCCTCCTTATTTTTTCTTATACTGCGCTTTGATACGCGGATCAATGAAAGCGTAGAGAATGTCCACGCAAAGGTTTACGATACTGAAGGTAATGGTCATCATGATAACGCCGCCGAGGACTAACGGGGCATCTTTACTCTTGATGGAGTCTACCAGGAGACGGCCAACGCCAGGCCATGCAAATACGGTCTCGGTAAGAGTCGCGCCGCCAAGAAGGGAACCGAACTGAAGGCCGATAACGGTAACGACCGGGATCAGTGCATTCTTTAATGCGTGTTTCCGGATCACCATTTTCTCCGGCACACCCTTCGCTCTCGCGGTACGGATATAATCCTGACGGATGACCTCAAGCATGGAGGAACGCGTCATACGGCAGATCAGCGCTGCGTCGCCGGTACCAAGGGTGATCGCCGGCATAATGTAGTTCTTCCAGGATCCCATACCGCCGGATGGAAGCCATCCAAGGTTTAAGGAGAATACGATAATGAGCATCAGGCCCAGCCAGAAGTTTGGCGTCGCGACACCCAATAGGGCGGCGACCATTCCGACATTATCGATCGCGCTGTACTGCCTCGTCGCACTGATGATACCGATTGGGAGTGCGATCGCTACTGCTACCAGGATCGACCAGAATGCAAGCTTTGCTGTGTTCGGGAAAGCTGCCATGATCGTCGGGAAAACGTCACGTTTTGTCTTGTAGGATTTACCCATATCGCCGTGAAGAAGGTTCAACATATATTTTCCGTACTGAACGATAACCGGCTGGTCAAGTCCGAGGTCTTTTCTTGTCGCTTCGATCGTCTCTGCGTCTGCCGACTCACCTGCGATCATCGCTGCTGTATCACCTGGCGAAAGGCTTAAGATGAAATAAACCATGAATGTCACGCCGATCAATACCGGGATCAGCATCGCAAGTCTCTTTAACACATATTTGCTCATGCACACCATCCAATCTACCGCATCCCGCGGCTGTTTTTTTGTGTTTCCGAAACCCGTCTGTCGGGGCCGAAGTTCCGGATCCTTGTCTCAGGGTTTCTGGAATGTTTTCCGGGCTTTCACCGGATTCTGGAAATAGGTACGGATCCCTTTCGTGATCCGTACCCTGTCTTTGCATGGACTCTGTCCTTTTTGGGGATCAGATATTATTTTTCGTAATGGCAGTTGCCAAGGTAATGCTGTGCGCCTTTGTGAAGCTTGAAGCCCTTTAAGTCTGCGCGGACACCGACGTTATCGTATTTGTAGTATAACGGGCACCACGGGGAGATCTCGTGGAGACGATCCTGAAGCTCCTTGTAGAGTCCCATACGCTTGGTATCATCGCTTTCCTCCTGAGCGGCGATAATGAGTTCGTCGACCTTCTCATCTGTTAAGAATGCACGGTTGCCGGTTGCACCATGGTTCTCAGAGTAGAATAACTGGTAGGTGCTTCCGTCTGCGTCAAAGCTTGTGTTGGACCATCCGAGGATGAACATCTCGTGATCACCTGCATTTAAGGAATCAAGCAATGCGCCCCACTCATAGGTAGAAATATCAACGGTGATTCCAACTTCAGCGAGCTGTGCCTGAACGATCTGCGCGGAACGTGTACGAACGTCACCGTTTACATAGAGACTGCACTCAAATCCATTCGGATAACCTGCTTCCGCAAGGAGCTCTTTTGCCTTTTCCGGATCGTACGGATAAGCTTCCTCCTCTTCAGACCAGCCCGGGATCGTGGAGTTGATATAGCTGTTTGCCACAGTACCGCGTCCCTCAATGATCGTATCAACGAAGGTCTGTTTATCCAGCGCGTAGTTGACTGCCTGACGGACTCTCTCGTCGGAGAACTTCTCTTTTGTTGTATTCATTCCGAGATACTCAATGGAAGAAGACGGCTGGGAAAGAAGCGCTACGTCGGAGTTTGCTTCCACATTCGCACAGTCTGTCGGGTCAACGTTCCATACAAGATCGACTTCTCCTGCCTCAAGAGCGATCGTTCTTGCACTTCCCTCCGGGATTACGCGGACAGTAATGGAAGTTGCGATCGGTTCTGTACCCCAGTATTTTTCGTTTTTTGTGAGGGTGTAGTGATCGTTCGGAACCCACTCCGTAACCGTGAACTCACCGGATCCGAGTACATTCTCCACATCGCCGTAAGCATCGCCTGCTGCTGTGACAGCTGCCTCAGAAACGATACTTAAGTTTGTCTGGGTAACGATTGTCTTGAACGCTGCGTATGGCTGTGTGAGTTTGAAGGTTACGTGGTAATCATCGTCAGCGATAACCTCTGCGATCTTTGAAGTATTGGACTTTGTCTTCGGCATATCCTTCGCACGGTCATACGTAAACTTTACATCCTTCGCTGTTACCGGTGTTCCGTCTGAGAAGCATGCATCCTCACGGAGCTTGAAGGTATACTCTGTATCACTCTTCATCTCATAGCTCTCAGCCAGATCAGGAACAAGGTTACCGTCATCGTCGATATCCATCAGTGTGCTGTATACGTGATGGATCAGTACTCCGGATGTGGTATCCTGCTGTCCTGCCGGATCCAGTGTGACAACATCTGCGCCCATAGCCACAACGATATCTGTCTTTGTGATCTCGCCGCTTCCGCCGTTATCGGTAGTTGTCTGCGCGCTGCCGCCCGCCGGTGCGTTTGTAGACTGATCAGTGTTTCCACCTCCGCAGGCTGTAAGGATCATAGCTGCTGCCATTGCCATTGCTGTTGTTCTTGCAATACCCCTTCTTTTCATTCACAAATTCCTCCTGTTTTTTTCTACCGCTCCCCACAGCGGTCGCACTTCATAACGGTAACATATGTCAGTATTCACTATACCCGTCATGCAGTACTTAGTTCGTTCTCATGAAGCAATGATAACAGTATTGAACATATTTGTCAATAATTTTCAATTTACAAGGGGTTATTTTAGCAATTTTCATAAATTATTGTGATCTTTTTTGTATTGTATTTACTGTACTCCTATCACACTGATGGGTTGACCCCTTTCCGAAGATCCGCCCTATAAACCGTCTTTAACGAAGTCGGTGCTGCCGATTGCACTTCTCACTTCCGAGAGGCGCCCACGGCGTTTATTCGTCTCCTCCGGGTTATCCATGGCGGCGAAATATATCAGGGCGTTCGCCACTGACATATATCCCATCACGGAATTATAAAAGAACAGGTCGTGGTTATTGCAGGTAAAAACGGTCGTTCCGTAGGACGCGATCGGTGAAGTCCTCTGATCCGTGACGGCGATCTGCGGAATCTTCTTCTTATCGAGATACCTTGCGGTATTCACGATATGTTTCGCGTATCCGGGTGCGGAAAAGATGATCGCGCAGTCCTCCGGTGTGGCGTGGGCCAGGTAATTATTGTAGAGAGCCCGGCTCAGATTCGAGAGATCGAGCGTCTCCAGCCCCAATGTCAGAAGTCTTCTCGTCGTGTAGGCACAGAGCCCTGTCACAAGCTCGCTTCCCACCACATAGATCTTCCGGGACTGCCTGATGATCGCCACTGCGGAGAGGATATCCTTTAAGGAGACCTGTTCAAAGGTCTTCGCGATCACATTCTTCTCGTTCGCGACGAACTCCTGAAACATCTCCTCCTTGTCGTGATCACCGAACCGGATCCCGCCCACATGGTCCGCGATCCTGTTTAAACCGTCCCCATGGACCAGTCTCGTCTGCAGATGCTCCCGCAGACGGCTCTTCATCTCCACGAAGCTCTGGGCCCCGATCTTCTTTGTGAACCTTAATATGGTCACCTCCGTCACACCCAGTGTCTCCGAAAGCTCTTTCAGGGAGTAAAAGCAGACCTGATCCGGATATTTGAAGATAAAATCCGCGATCCTTTTCTGAACCGGGCTGAGTTTTTCATAGCTTGCGTTTACTTCTTCGAGAATTCCCATGCTCATCTCCTCCTGTTTTACTATTCAGCCCTATCCCTATTTTATCAGCGAATTCTCTGAATAGTTATAATTCACTATACATCTTACTATACATGATAGTGACATTATAACTGAACATTCCATGCATTTCCAGTATTTTTTGTGTAATTTTCAAAGAATGGGTTCTTACACCTCCGGGCATCCCGTGTGGCCGCTTGCGGCGATCTTCGTCTTCGCACGGTTGCGTGTCGTTGAAAAGGGGCAGACACCTTCATGTCTGCCCCCGTCTTTCACATTTTAAATATTATCAATCTTCATAGTGGCAGTTGCCAAGGTAGTGCGTTGCGCCCTTGTGAAGCTTGAATCCCTTTAAGTCTGCGCGGACACCGACATTGTCATTTTTGTAGTATAACGGACACCACGGGGAGATCTCATGGAGATATACCTGAAGCTCTTTGTATAACTCCATACGCTTGGTGTCGTCACTCTCTTTCTGCGCGTTGATGATCAGCTCATCGACTTTATCATCAGTTAAGAATGCACGGTTACCGGTTGCTCCATGGTTTCCGGAATAGAATAACTGGTAAGTACTTCCATCCGCGTCGAAGCTTGAATTCGACCATCCGAGGAGGAACATCTCATGCTCACCTGCATTTAAGGAATCGAGAAGAGCGCCCCACTCATAGGTAGAGATATCAACCGTGATTCCAACCTCTGCAAGCTGGGCCTGAATGATCTGGGCGGAACGGGTACGAACGTCGCCGTTTACATAGATCTTGCATTCGAATCCGTTCGGATAGCCGGCTTCCGCAAGAAGCTCCTTCGCCTTCGCCGGATCATACGGATAAGCTTCCACCTCGTCGGTCCAGCCCGGGATCATCGAGTTGATGTAGCTGTTTGCTACAGTTCCACGACCCTCAATGATCGTATCAACAAATGTCTGTTTATCCAGCGCGTAATTGATCGCCTGTCTGACTCTCACATCCTTGAATTTCTCTTTTGTCGTATTCATACCGAGATATTCGATGGAAGAAGACGTCTGGCTCAACAGCGTCACATCCGGATTTGCCTCGATGTTCGCACAGTCTGTCGCGTCAACGTTCCATACAAGATCGACCTCTCCTGCCTCAAGGGCAATGGCGCGGGCGCTTCCCTCCGGGATCACGCGGCAGGTGATCGTTGTAGCGATCGGCATCTCACCCCAGTATTTTTCGTTTCTTGCAAGGGTGTAGTGGTCGTTCGGAACCCACTCGGTAACCGTGAACCCTCCGGATCCGAGAATATTACCAACATCACCGTAGGACTCTCCCGCCGCTGTGACCGCCGCCTCGGAGACGATGCTTAAGTTGCTGTTTGTAATGATCGTCTTAAAAGCTGCATACGGCTGCGTCAGCTTGAAGGTAACATGGTGATCGTCATCCGCGATAACCTCCTCGATCTTGGAGGTATTGGATTTCGTCTTCGGCATATCCTTCGCGCGGTCAAATGTAAACTTTACATCCTTCGCTGTAACCGGCGTGCCATCGGAGAAGCATGCGTCCTGTCTCAGGGTGAAGGTATATTCCGTATCACTCTTCATCTCGTAGCTCTCTGCCAGATCCGGAACAAGGTTGCCATCATCATCGATATCCATCAAGGTACTGTACACATGTTTCATAAGTACAGATGATGTGGTATCCTGCTGTCCTGCCGGATCCAGGGTCACGACGTCAGAGGCCTGGGCAAAGACGATATCTGTCTTTGTGATATTTCCGCCGCCGGAGCTTTCCGCTGTCGCCTGAGTCTCACTGCCGCCTGCCGCCGCGGTCGTTGCCGCCGCATTGTTTCCGCCTCCGCATGCTGTCAGCACCATCGCTGCTCCGACAACGGCTGCCATCGATCTCGCTGCTGTTCTTTTTCTCATTCACATGCCCTCCTTCAAATTATTTCTGTTTCGTCAGAGTGTTGTTGGTAATCGTTGAATGTAAATATTTACTATACCCATATATACACTCTTTTCTGAATTTCATGATTAAAGGATATCATTTTCTAACATTTTTGTCAATAAAGTTTTCCTTTCTGCGCATTTTTTGTTTAATTTGTTTATTTTATTTGGTTTCAGCAATTCTATAGCCATAATCTGTTTACAATTTGTTCAAAATTAACAAAGAGGGCTTTCTGCTATGTATAGTAAACGCTAACACTTTCCGGTTCTCAGATCTCCAGATGGATCATTTTCCCCTCTATTTTCTTAAAAGGGCGGGATCAAAAAGATCCCGCCCCAAATTTCTCCGAATATTTATATTATCAGAAATTTATTAAACGATTTGAATGCTCCTGATTTCGCTGTATCTATTCTTCGTAATGGCAGTTACCAAGATAATGCTGTGCGCCTGCATGAAGAGTAAATCCCTTTAAGTCTGCGCGCACACCAACGTTATTCTCTTTGTAGTATAACGGACACCACGGAGATTCATCATGAAGTACAAACTGGAGTTCTTTGTAAAGTTCCATACGTTTTGACTCTTCGCTCTCCCGCTGTGCAGAAAGGATCAGTTCATCAACCTTGTCATTTGAGAAGAATGCGCGGTTTCCGGTTGCACCATGATTTCCGGAATAGAATAACTGATAGGTACTTCCGTCCGGATCAAAGCTCGTGTTGGACCAGCCAAGAAGAAACATTTCGTGTTCGCCTGCATTTAAAGTATCAAGAAGGGCACCCCACTCATATGTGGAAATGTCGACCTTGATTCCTACATCCGCAAGCTGAGCCTGTAGAATCTGTGCAGAACGAGTACGGAGATCGCCATTTACAAAAATCGAGCATTCAAATCCATCCGGATATCCGGCTTCCGCCAACAATTCTTTCGCTTTTTCCGGATCATACGGATAAGCTTCCACTTCATCGGTCCATCCCGGGATTGCTGCATTGATATAGCTGTTTGCTACAAGACCGCGTCCTTCAATGATCGTGTCAACGAAGGTCTGCTTATCAAGGGCGTAGTTGATAGCCTGACGGACTCTCTTATCAGAAAACTTTTCTTTCTGGGTGTTCATTCCCACGTAGTCAATACCTGTTGACGGCTGCGAAAGAAGTTTTACATCAGGATTTGACTCTACATTTGCGCAGTCTGTCGGATCTACGCTCCAGACAACATCAATCTCTCCTGCTTCAAGAGCGATCGTGCGGGCACTTCCCTCCGGGATCACACGACAGGTAATAGAGGTTGCGATCGGCATCTCCCCCCAATAATTATCGTTTCTTACAAGAGTATAATGATCGTTTGGCACCCACTCTGTTACCTTAAATGGCCCTGATCCGAGAAGATTATCCACATCACCATATGAATCTCCCGCTTCCGTCACGGCTTTCTCTGAAAGGATACTCAGGTTGTGCTGTGTTACGATTGTTTTAAATGCTGCATACGGCTCTGTCAGTTTAATCGTTACCTCATGATCCCCATTTACGGTAACCTCCTCGATCTTTGAGGTATTCGACTTTGTCTTCGGCATTCCCTTCGCGCGATCCAGAGAAAATTTAACATCCTGAGCTGTCACCGGAGTGCCGTCCCAGAAGCAGGCATCTTCGCGGAGTTTAAACACATACTCCGTGTCGCTCTTCATCTCATAGCTTTCTGCCAGATCCGGAACCACCTTTCCTTCATTATCAACGTCCAAAAGCGTACTGTACGCATGTTTCATCAGCACACCCGAAGTCGTATCCTGTTGTCCCGCAGGATCAAGCGTAACAATATCCGACGCCTGACCGACAACGATATCTGTTTTTGTGATCTTCCCGCTTTCTGCACTCTCAGAAGCTGTCTGAGTCTCTCCTCCGGAAGAAGCACCTGTCGTAGGAGCTGTAGTGTTTCCACCTCCACAGGCTGTGAGCACCATTGCTGCTCCCATAAGTGCCGCCATCGACCTCGCTGCTGTTCTTTTTTTCATTCGCATATCCTCCCTCTTATTTTCAGACAGGTATCTCATCTGCACTGTCCTTCTTAAAATTTATAAAATAAGAATATCACCATTTGTCACTTATTGTCAATTAAATTCACAGTTTTACGATTATTTTGTTTATTTTATATAATTTATTTTCTGTTTTTTGACATTATGTACATGTGCGAGGAATATATGTCTTTATTGACTCACAGAAGCAAAAAAGGCACTGAAAGCCGTTTCTGCTTAGAAAGCGACTTTCAATGCCTCAATTTGCTGCAGCAGGTCCCAGTCTCTATCACATGTCTGAACTGCTGCTCTTATTTATCGTAACTGTTCACTGCATTCAAGCTTATGCTTTACTGCAATCAACGCAGCAGATGCGCAGACCTGCTGAATCATTACTTTTTATTTTACAACAAGGTTTACGATCTTCTTCGGAACATAGATCTCCTTCACGATGTTTCCGGTGATCTTTCCTTCTACCGCAGCTTTACCCGCAGCGATCGCGTCCTCTTTTGCGATGTCAGCCGGAACCATGATGACCGCTTTGACCTTACCGTTTACCTGTACGGCAACCTCGATCTCATCGTCCTTCATGGCTTCCTCATCGCACTCCGGCCAGGTCGCGTGGAATACGCTGTCTGTACCGCCAAGCTCTCTCCAGAGCTCCTCGCCAAGGTGTGGAGTAAACGGAGCCAGTAAGATCACGAAGGTCTTTAAGGTCTCCTTGTCGATTCCGCCTTCCTTCTTTGCGACGTCTGTGAGCTTATTGCAGTACTCCATGAATCCGGATACGACCGTATTCAGGCTGAACTGGTTGAAACGTGTCTCGATATCGTAGACAAGCTTGTGGCGGAGCTTCACCATCTCCTTTGTCTCCTTGATATCCTTGTCCTTGCTGTCCATCACAAGATTGTAGAAACGATTTAAGAATCTGGCAACGCCCTCGATTCCTCTGTCGTCCCACTCGGCATCAAGCTCCGGCGGTCCAACGAAGAGCTCGTACATTCTCAACGCATCACAGCCGTAATCTCTTACGAGATCATCCGGGGAGACAACGTTTCCTTTGGACTTACTCATCTTGATACCGTTCTTACCGGTGATCATACCCTGGTTGAACAGCTTCTTGAACGGCTCGTCAAAGTCTACCACTCCGATATCATATAAGAACTTCGTGTAGAATCTGGAGTACAGAAGGTGAAGG
This sequence comes from Clostridium sp. AF28-12, assembly GCF_003435225.1. Lineage (NCBI taxonomy): Bacteria > Bacillati > Bacillota > Clostridia > Eubacteriales > Clostridiaceae > Clostridium > Clostridium sp. AF28-12. Next base: position 225,172 of record NZ_QWGJ01000003.1, read on the forward strand.
ACAGCATGCTCAACACCGCCGATATACATATCTACCGGAAGGTACTTGTCTGCTTTCTCTTTGGATACGAGTTCCTGATCGTTCTTGTTGTCCACATAACGTAAGAAGTACCAGGAAGAACCGGCCCACTGCGGCATGGTGTTTGTCTCACGTTTTGCCGGTGCGCCGCAGCACGGGCATGTCGTGTTGACCCAGGAATCGATCGCCGCAAGCGGGGACTCACCGGTACCGGTCGGCTGATAGCTCTCAACCTCCGGAAGCTTTAACGGAAGCTGATCCTCCGGAACCGGAACATTTCCGCACTTCGGGCAGTGAACGATCGGGATCGGCTCGCCCCAGTAACGCTGACGGGAGAATACCCAGTCACGGAGCTTGTAGTTCACAGTCTTCTTACCGATACCCATCTTCTCGATGATGTGCGGAGCTTCTTTCTTTAATACGGAGGATTCCATGCCGTTCCACTCACCGGAGTTGATCATGGTTCCCTTCGCGTCTGTGTAAGCTTCTGTCATATTCTCAATCTCTTTGCCGTCCTGAGCGATGACCTGGATGATCGGGAGACCGAATTTCTTTGCGAATTCGAAGTCACGGTCATCATGGGCAGGTACGCACATGATAGCGCCGGTACCGTAATCAGCAAGTACATAGTCGGACAGCCAGATCGGAACCTCTTTTCCGTTTAACGGGTTGATTGCGTAGGAACCTGTAAATACGCCTGTCTTTTCCTTGCCCTGGAGACGGTCTACGTTGGACTTCATGGAAGCGTCGAAGATGTACTTCTCAACAGCCTCTCTCGTCTCATCCGTTGCAAGCTCTTTCGCAAGCTTATGCTCCGGGGAGAGTACCATGAAGGTTGCGCCGTGAAGCGTATCCGGTCTTGTCGTGTAGACAGTGATCTTCTCGTCGCGTCCCTTTACCGGGAACTCAACTTCTGCACCGTAGGATTTACCGATCCAGTCTGTCTGCATCTTTTTAACCTTCTCCGGCCAGTCAAGCTTGTCAAGATCATCCAGAAGACGGTCTGCGTATGCTGTGATCTTTAACATCCACTGACGGAGATTCTTCTTTGTAACCGGTGTGCCGCAGCGCTCGCAGCAGCCGTTTACAACTTCCTCGTTCGCGAGGCCTGTCTTACAGGACGGACACCAGTTGATCGGGAATTCCTTCTCATATGCGAGTCCTTTTTTGAACATCTGTACGAAGATCCACTGGGTCCATTTGTAGAAGGACGGATCTGTCGTGTTTACTTCCATATCCCAGTCATAGAGTGCTGCGATCTGGTTGATCTGGCGTTTGATATTTTTGATATTTGACGCTGTGGAGATCGCCGGATGAACCCCCATCTTGATCGCGTAGTTCTCAGCCGGAAGGCCGAACGCGTCCCAGCCCATCGGGTGGATCACATATTTTCCCTTTAATAACTGATAACGGCTCCATACATCGGAGATTACATAACCTCTCCAGTGACCTACATGAAGTCCACTGCCGGACGGATACGGGAACATATCCAGACAGTAATACTTCTCTTTCTTTCCATCATTGACATTGATCGGATTCTTTTCCCAGTTCTCACGCCACTTGCTCTCAATGGCGGTGTGGTTGTACTGTGCCATGACGCTTTTCTCCTCCATTTCATATCGTTGAAGGCGGTGCAAAAATACGCTCCGCGGATTTCGCCTGCCGCCGCTGCATTTACCGGAATCCGGGAACTCCCAGACCCTGTTCGATTGCCTGACCGCTTTTCTGGTTTCTGGGCAACAAAAAAGTCCCTCTATCTCTATCATAATTTTATAGAGACGTGGGGGACTTAGATTCTCACGCGGTACCACTCTATTTCATACAGGGCTTCACCCGTATGCACTCATTTTCCGATAACGGCGGAAACCGGCAATGCCTATCTGAGGATATCCGCAGACAGCGTTTCGTTTTCCCGCTGCTCTGCCTGCTCTTTCAGCATGCTGCTCCGAGGCGAGTTCGGAAAGCTTCTGGACTCTGCCTCGCACCGCCCGGCAGTTCTCTGTACCCCGTCTTCTCTCTTACTGTTCCTCTTCGACGCATTTTAACTCAATAAATTTACCATAGAATCCCGGTTCTGTCAAGGTGTCTTGTACGGTTCAATTCTGCCAGAAATGCGTTCATCGCACCGACAGGCAGGCTGCAGTGTGCAGCGCAAAGAAGCGCTCCTGCCGGAAAACCGGTTGACTTTTTGAGAGTTCTTATATAGTATGGAAGGACAGGTCTCAACCTGAATTTTATCAGAAAAAGCGGCATTGCAGCATTTTTTCATCTGCCCGCCGCAAAAATACAAGGGGGATATCCATGGAATACATCCATAATCTGATCTGGCTCTGCCCGCTCCTCTTCATTGCGGGATTTATCGACTCTATCGCCGGAGGAGGCGGCCTGATCGCGCTTCCGGCTTATATGATGTGCGGAATGCCGATCTACTATGTTTACGGCTGCAACAAGTTCCAGTGCGCCTTCGGAAGCACCGTGGCGGCATGGAAATACTTTAAAAATGGCTGTCTCGACCTTAAGATCACACTGATCAGCGCAGTGACCTCGTTCCTCTGCTCCATGCTCGGAACAAGGATCATCTTTTACCTCAAAGAGGAACAGATCCGCTCGATGTTAATGGTACTGCTTCCACTCACCGCGGTCCTCGTGGTCTTTATGAAGAATGCCTGGAACTATACCGATACGAAAAAACCGCTGATTCTGCCGAATGTGCTCCGCGCCCTCTTTATCGGAATGACCATCGGCCTTTACGACAGCCTCTACGGACCAGGCGGCGGCACAATCGCCATGCTGCTCTTCACGTTTCTTTTAAAATATGATGTCCGCACTGCCTCCGGAAACGCGAAGCTCACGTTGATCGTTTCCAACTACACAGCGCTTCTCTCCTATATCCTTTCCGGAAATGTGTTCTACATGATCGCGATCCCGTGTGCCGTAAGCAACGTTCTCGGAAACTATATCGGTGCCGGCTTCGCCATCAAAAACGGCGCGAAGATCATCCGGCCGGTGATGATCTGCGTAGTGACGGTGCTGATCGTGAAAATTGTTCTTGGAAAGTAAAACAAGTGAAAACACGTTTCGCGAGTTTCCCCTTGTCATCGCAATAGTCGCCACGGTCTCACGCATGCGCGGACTTTGGATCGTTCTTCGCGTAAATTATACGAGCGTGCTTATTTTACATAGGCACGCTCGTTTACTATCATCAATTCAGCCGTATCTTTTTCCCCTCTGTTTCCTTCTTACCACACCGGAAACTACCTGCTCTTTCCGTACCGGTTTCCGTCCTCTGTCACAAACCAGCCGTCCGGAGTCCTGCGGTTTGCGTAGAGGATGCCTTTTGTTCCGTCCGGGATCGGGTTGAAGTAGTACCACTTTCCATTGATCTCGATCCATCTCCCGGCATTTAGTTAAATCCGAAAAACTTCTGCGCGATCTTATATCCCGCGATGGAGAGGGATCTTCCGCCTTTTCCCGGAAGGTTCATGCCCTGTCCCAGGAAGCCCCAGCGGAGTCGCAGATAGAGCGCCGGATTGGATTTTTTCAGTTCTTCCCACAACGCTTTTTTCTTTTCCATATTCTCCTCACTGCCGGACTTGATCGCAAGGATCGAGCAGACGACCATCATGATCTCCAGATAGCGGACCATATAGTGGCGGAGCTTCCGGTTCTGGATCTTTGTCACATCGTAGTAGCCAAGCATCAGCTTCGTCACACGGATCTGCTGATCGATCCTTCCGATCATGACCTGTTCGTTGACAGACTGGTCCGAGCGGCCGATAAAATAGCGGTAGAAGTTCACATCAAGATAGTAGATCGTATGTACATGCGGGAGCGGCTCGTAGACAAAGATATTGTCCACATAGAACGTGTGCTCCGGGAGTTCCAGCTTACAGTCCCTTAAGAGCTCGGTGCGGTAGATCACGGAGTGCATCAGGATATACTGTCCTGCTACGAACACCTTCACATCGTTCCAGCTAAAGAGCTCATCTTTCGGAAGCGCTAACTTGTAGCTCATGACCTTCTTGTGTCTTGCGCCCTGTTTCTCATAGACAAAGTTTGTGATCAGCATATCGAGGGTGTCTTTTCCGTAGACGAAGCGGCGCAGGGTGTCAAGCACCTGTCTGTATGCCTGCTCATTGACCCAGTCATCACTGTCCACGACCTTGAAAAAGATTCCGGAAGCGGCCTTTAAACCGGCATTGACGGCAGCTCCGTGGCCGCCGTTCTCCTGATGGATCGCCTTGCAGATCCCCGGATATTCTTTCTCATAGCGGTCAGCGATCTCGGCCGTATTGTCTTTTGTGGAACCGTCGTCCACGATCAGGATCTCCACTTCATTTCCGCCCGGAAGCAGAGACTTGATACAATTTTCCATATACGCCGCTGAATTGTAGCACGGAATTGCTATCGATAACAGCTTCAAAATTGTTTCCTCCTTAAATTCCCCCTGTCGGGGATCTTTCGTTCCTGTCTGTGCCAGGCACAGACAGGAACGTTTTTCGACTCAGTTGTTCTCATTTTATCATAAATTATCTGAAAAAGCAAAAAATTATTTCTTTCGATTCTCTTTCGTTCCAGTACAGGATTCATTCGCTAATCTTCTGCTTCCGAAGAACCCTGCGAAATTTTCAGTTCAAAATTTTTCTACCTGGGTCCCATCATAAAACTTCGAGTTTTTTCTTCCATAATCACTTAAAATATGGTAAAATATCTGAAAATACATAAATGCAGGCCGCTTTCTACCGGTCCGCGGAGAAAACTTATCCGCGGCTCCCCTTTAAGCAGATCTGCCCCAACGATATCGGTATGTAATAGAAATGAGGGATTCGATATGGCAAAGAAAAGACTTGTTTTAGCACTTGGACATGACGCTCTCGGAACGAACCTTCCGGAGCAGAAGACAGCCGTTACAAAAACAGCGAAAGCCATCGCTGATTTTATTCAGGACGGCTGGCAGGTTGTGATCACCCACGGAAATACTCCGCAGCTCGGTATGATCCACACCGCGTTAAATGAATTTGCGAAAAATCATGAAGGTTACACTCCGGCTCCGATGTCCGTCTGCTCCGCAATGAGCCAGGGATATATCGGCTACGATCTCCAGAACGCTCTCCGCTCCGAGCTTATCAAACGTGGCATTTACAAGGCTGTATCTACGATCTTAACACAGGTTACAGTTGACCCGTACGATGAGTCCTCCTACACTCCGCTGAAGGTGGTTGGACGTGTGATGAACGCCGAGGAGGCAAAAGAGGAAGAGGCAAAGGGTAACTTCGTTGTGAAGGAAGGCGACGGCTACCGCCGTATCGTTGCGGCTCCGAAGCCGGTCGCAATCGTTGAGATCGACGCGATCCGCGCTCTCGCTGATGCTGACCAGCCGGTGATCGCTGCAGGCGGCGGCGGAATCCCGGTTATGGAACAGGGCTCCCACTTAAAGGGTGCCAGCGCTGTGATCGAGAAAGACCGCGCAGCCGGACTTCTCGCGAAGGAACTTGACGCTGATGTCCTGATGTTCATCACAGGTGTTTCGAATGTCGTATTAAATTACGGCAGTGATCACCCGATCAACATCGATAAGATGACAACGGCTGACGCAGCCCGCTATGCCGAGGAAGGCCATTTTAAGACAGGTTCCATGCTGCCGAAGGTTGAAAGCTCCATCGACTTCATCAACGCAGGAAAAGGACGGCGCGCGATCATCACTTCCCTTGACGGTGCAAAGAGCGCTTTAGCCGGTAAAGGCGGCACAACGATCCAGTAGGCAATATATTCTGATTTGACCCCGGTCAATCTGATTTAAACCCAGAACAAACAAAAGCATAATCCCAGGGAATTCTATATGAGAACTTCTCTGGGATCTTTTTTCAAATACTCCTCTCCCAACTGTCCTGATCATACAAATCTCTTTAGCGAAAATAATAAAGAATGCGCCAAGGTGCAGTCTCCTACGACAATCTACATCTTCACGCGAGTGTGTATCATTGGCTCGTTAGTGCCTTTTGTGTAATAGGAAATTCCGCGTAATCTCCTATTACACAAAAAAAGACCCGCCGGAAAGCATTTCTGCCTTCCGCGGGTCTTTTCTATATGTTGTTACCCAATCAGATAATAACATGTGCCGGGCACTTCGCCGCGCACTTGCCGCAGCCGGTACACTTTGTGTAATCGATCACAGCAACGTTGTTATCCATATGAATCGCATCGAATTCACACTGCTTTGTGCAGAGCGTACATCCGATACAGCCTGCCTCGCAGACCTTCTTGACAGCCGGTCCTTTGTCGTGGGAGCTGCACTGTACAAGGTGGTTTGCCTTATACGGAACGAGCTCGATCAGGTGACGCGGACAAGCCTCTGCGCACTTACCACAGGCAACGCACTTCTCCTTGTCGACAACGGCAACACCGTTTACAACATGGATCGCGTCAAACTGACATGCCTTTACACAGCTTCCGGAACCGAGACATCCAAAGGTACATCCCTTGGAGCCGCCGCCCGGAACTGCATCTGCGATTTTATGGCAGTCGTCAATACCATAGTAGTTGTATTTCACAGTTGCCTTATCGCAGGTACCTTTACATTTTACGAATGCAACCTTCTTCTCAGCGGAACCAGCTTCAACGCCCATGATCGCAGCGATCTTTTCTCCTACCGGAGCGCCGCCGACCGGACACTGGTCAACCTTTGCCTTGCCCTCTGCAATTGCTTTTGCAAGAGCGTCACAGCCTGCGTAACCGCAGCCGCCGCAGTTGTTGCCCGGAAGCTCTGCACGAACCAGAATTTCCTTCTCGTCTACTTCTACTTTAAACTTCTCGCTGGCGATTCCAAGGAGTACGCCGATGACGATACCGACGATACCGACAACCGCAGCAGCGATGATAATGCCTGTCATGTTCATCTCTCGTTCCTCCTTAAATCATTCCGGAAAATCCGAAGAGAGCAATCGACATTAAGCTTGCTGTGATCAGAACGATCGGAGATCCCTGAAAAGCGTGCGGCACATCATTGTGCTCGATCTTCTCACGGATACCTGCAAGCAGGACGATGGCGATCAGGAATCCAACGGAAATACCGATACCGTTTACGACACTCTGAATGAAGTTGTAGCTCTTCTGTACGTTTGTCAGCGCAACACCGAGAACCGCACAGTTTGTTGTAATTAACGGAAGGTATACGCCGAGTGCCTCATAAAGGCTCACCATGTTCTTCTTTAAGAACATCTCAACGAACTGAACCAGAGCCGCGATTACAAGGATAAATACGATCGTCTGTAAATACTCGATATGGAGCTTTACGAGAACGAAATCATAAACAAGGCTTGTGCAGGCAGACGCGATCGTAATAACGAATACGACTGCAGCGCCCATACCAGCTGCTGTCTCTGTTTTCTTGGATACACCAAGGAACGGGCAAAGACCGAGGAACTGGCTTAAAACAACGTTATTCACCAGGGCAGAACCGATGGCGATCAATAAAAGTTCTTTCATTTCTCCATTTCCTCCTTAATTTTCTTTGCCGGCGTCTGCTGCTTCAGTCTTAGCTGCCTCTGCCGCTTTTGCAGCCTCAGCTGCCTTCTTAGCTGCGAGAGCCTTCTCTGCTGCTGCCTTCTTTGCTGCCGCTGCAGCTGCTGCTTCCTCTGCCTTCTTCTCAGCGAGAGCAGCATGGTTTGTCATGCTGACACAGCCTGCACAGCTTGCGCAGTTACCGCCGCATACAAGGTCAGACTTCGGTGCGTCGCCGTTTGTCGCGCATGGAAGACGGAGCTTGTTCTGGATCGCGGAAAGCATAGCCAGAGTGAACAGAGCACCCGGTGCAAGGATGATGATGGAAATGTGGTAAGCTTCCGGAATAACGGTGTGTCCGAAGATCGCACCTGCACCGAAGAGCTCACGGCACATACCGATGACGGTAAGGGAAAGGGAGAATCCAAGTCCCATACCAAGACCATCGAAGAAAGATTCAACCGGACCGTTCTTGCAGGCATATGACTCTGCACGGCCAAGGATGATACAGTTAACAACGATAAGCGGGATATAAATACCCAAAGATGCATACAGGGACGGAACGTAGCCCTGCATTAAGAGCTGTACGACTGTAACCAGGCTGGCTACGACTACGATGAAGGCCGGAATACGGACTCTGTCCGGAATGATCTTACGCAGTGCAGAGATCAGCAGGTTGGAAAACATCAGTACGGCTGTTGTGGAAAGTCCCATGCCGAGACCATTGATGGCAGATGTTGTCGTCGCAAGAGTCGGACACATACCTAACATCAGGATGAAGGTTGGGTTTTCCTTGATAATACCGTTATATAAACGTTCTACGCATTTATTCATGAATGCCCACCTCCTAGTTTAAGCAGTTATGCAGATAGTATAAAGCTGCATTGACTGCGTTTGTTGTAGCGTTTGATGTGATGGTGGCACCGCTGATGGCATTGATCTCAGTGTCGGACGCGGAACCGGACTTTGTTACGCTTAAGCTCTCGCAGTTCTTGCCAACGTACTGATTTCTATAGTCATCATCTTTCGCCTTTAAGCCAAGACCAGGAGTATCGCTTGTCTCACGGATACCAACACCTGTGATGGCGCCGTCTGCATCAAAGCCGATAGAGAGCTTGACAGCTCCGCCATAGGAGTCGTTAGACAGGGAGTTGATCACATGTCCTACGACTGCTCCGCTTGCGTCCTTTGCCTCGAGAACGGACTCGATCGCAACGCCGCCGAAGCCGAGATTTGCGATCTCATCTGCTGTCTCAGCGATCTTTTCTGTGGAACCTTCCACATCATCGAAGCTCTCTGCCTCCGGAAGGACCTGTTTGTAGGTTGCGTTGTTGGCTGCGATGGTAGCCGCCTCGATCGGAGCTTTTGTCACATCATAGACAACGCCGAGACATAAACCGGAAACCAGGGTGATCGCACAAAGGATCAGGGCATCTTTCATAAATCCAGACTTACTTGCTGCCATTTTTCTTACCCCCTTTTCCGAATGCTGTCGGGAGAGTTACCTTCTCAATCAACGGAACAAGCATGTTGCAGAAGATGATCGCGTAAGAAACGCCCTCTGCACCGCTTCCGAAGATACGGAACAGTCCTGTTAAAATACCAAGGCAGATACCAAATACGATCTGTCCTTTTGCAGTGATCGGGCTTGTTACATAGTCGGTAGCCATGAAGAATGCACCGAAGATCAGTCCGCCGCCGCAGATCTCAGCAAGCACGTAGTTGATATTGTGCTGGCCAAAGATAAATGCGAATACTGCAAAGGAAAGGATATATGCTGCCGGGATGCGGATCGTAATTACTTTCTTAACGAGCAGGTATGCTGCACCGATTAAAAGGGCAATTACGGAAACCTCACCGATAGTTCCCGGGATCTTACCGATAAACATTGCTGCAAGATCATATGTATCACCGGCTTTGATCGCCGCAAGAGGAGTTGCGCTTGCAACTGCATCTGTTACCGGGTCTGTGAACTTTGTCATAGCCTGTGCAAAGGAGATCAGCATAAAGCATCTTGCCGCCAGAGCCGGGTTCATCCAGTTCTGACCAAGTCCGCCGTAAAGCTGTTTTACGACAATGATCGCGAATACACCGCCAAGGATCGGCATCCATAACGGAATTGCCGGCGGCATGTTTAATCCAAGGATCATACCTGTGACAAGGGCACTGCCATCACTGATGGTAACCGGCTTGTGCATCAGGGTTTCAAAAATGTACTCACTGAGTACGCAGGAAAGAACCGTTGCTACTACAACGATCAGGGAACGGATACCGAACTGCATCACACCCCAGATCGTAGCCGGCAGCATTGCGATCGCTACATCGTACATCAGGTTCTTTGTGGAAACACCGCAGCGTACATGAGGGGATGATGATACGTTTAATAATTTACTCATTTGTCACACCTCCTACGCTTTCTTTCTTCTGGCTGCCATGACTGCCTTACGCATCTCTTTGAATGCCTGGGTCAGCGGTCTGTGGGCAGGGCAGATGAAAGTACAGGAGCCGCATTCGCAGCACTCCATACCATTTAATTTTTCGAACAGGGCAAGATCATTTCTTTCTGCTGCCGCCATCATCATCTGCGGGACAACATGACCAGGACATACCTCGATACAGCGTCCACAGCGAATACACGGAGATTCCAGATTTGCCGCAACCGGATCTTTTATGAAGCAGGTCAGGGCAGAAGAGTTCTTCATGACCGGAATATCCAGAGAGAATAATGCCTGTCCCATCATCGGACCACCGGAGATCATCTTTTCCGGCTCTTCCTTAAATCCACCTGCAGCCTCGAGGATCTCCCGGTAGCACATACCGAGCGGAACCTGGAAGTTCTGCGGATTCTTAACCGCATCACCGGTAACGGTGATGATCTTACGAATTAACGGTGTGCTCTCACAGACCGCATTGTAAATAGAAATAACGGTATCTACGTTATCTACGATACATCCTGCATCCGCCGGAAGCATAGTGGAGTTGATCTCACGTCCGCCCGTAACCGCATAGATCAGGAAACGCTCGCCGCCCTGCGGGTACTTTGTCTTTAACGGACATACCGTGATCTTCGGCTCGTCTTTTACGAGACCTTCCAGAAGCTTGATCGCCTCCGGCTTGTTCTCCTCGATTCCGATCACGCCTTTCGCGTTCGGGAACATGCTTAACATGACTTTGATGCCGCCGATCAGTCTCTCCGGCTGCTCCATCATCAGGCGATAGTCACTTGTCAGATACGGCTCACACTCGGCCGCGTTTACGATAATGTGATCGATCGCGTTGTCATCCTTCGGTGCAAGTTTTACGTTGGTCGGGAAACCTGCGCCGCCGAGACCTACGATACCGGCTTCTTTTACGATATTCCGGATCTCTTCCTTGGAAAGTTTTGTGTAATCGCGTTTTTCGCCAAAACCTTCGATTGCTGTGTACTCGTTATCGTTCTCAACGATAATGGACTGTACGATTGCTCCGTTCGCAACCAGACGCGGTTCGATTCCCTTTACTGTACCGGATACGGAACAGATAACATTTGCGGAAATGAAGCCGCCTGCTTCAGCGATCTTCTGGCCAACCAGGACCTTGTCACCCTTGGCAACAAGTGGTTTCGCCGGAGCACCGATATGCTGGGAGAGAGGATAAACCAGCTCACCCTTCGGCTGGATCACCTGAATCGGCTTATCTGCGGACAGTTCTTTTCCCTCATAAGGATGAACGCCGCCTATAAATGTGCTCAGACCCATTTAACAAACCTTCTTTCTATAAAATTTCATAGTACCCATCACACCGTAGTATAGCATATTTGGAATTTTTCTACAATTGGAAATCGGTTAACTTTTTAACAGAAATGGCCGTTTTCGGCGTTTGTATCAAAAAAAGAACAAAAACAGACATCTGATTTCTTTAAAAAATGAAGTTTTTACCAACTAACTCCCGCGCTTTTCTGCTCTCTCTTATGGAATTGCTACAAAATTTGAAAAAGCTTGTCTGGGTGCGTATGATCGATACGCAGTGCCTTTTTATGTAACAGGAAATTCCCCGGAATTTCCTGTTACATAAAAAACGGGCAGATTTCTTCATCTGCCCGTTTTTTCTTCTGTGATCGTCCTAACTCAGCTCTGCCATTCCCGTATATAACCGATAATAACGTCCTTTTTCTTTCAGGAGGTCCTCATGATCACCGCGCTCAATGATCTCTCCGTTCTCCAGAACCATAATGGCGTTGGCGTTCCGCACTGTGGAAAGACGGTGGGCGATCACGAAAGTGGTCCGTTCTGCCATCAGACGGTCCATGCCCTGCTCGATGTGCTTTTCTGTTCTCGTATCGACGGAGCTCGTCGCTTCATCGAGGATCAGAATCGGTGCCCTGGATACCGCCGCTCTCGCGATATTAAGAAGCTGTCTCTGGCCCTGGCTCAAGTTCGCGCCGTCGCTCTCCAGAACCGTGTCATAGCCCCTGGGAAGCCGCATGATAAAGGAATGGGCAGATGCCATCTTCGCCGCCTGAACGACCTCCTCGTCGGTGGCGTCAAGCCTTCCGTAGCGGATATTTTCCATGACCGTTCCCGTGAACAGGTGGGTATCCTGAAGCACCATGGCGATATGGCGGCGCAGCTCGTCCCGCTTAATATGGCAGATATCAACGCCGTCGATGGTGATGGTCCCGCTCTGGATATCGTAAAAGCGGTTGATGAGGTTCGTGATCGTAGTCTTTCCGGCTCCCGTGGAACCCACGAAGGCGATCTTCTGTCCCGGCTTCGCGTAGAGGCTGATATCCTTTAAGATGACCTTGTCCGGATTGTAGCCGAAGGTCACATGATCTAACACCACTTCCCCGCGCATGCCGTCCATGGACACTGCGTCCTTATCATCCGCCGCCTCCGGCTCCTCATCCATCACGGAGAAAACGCGCTCCGCTCCGGCGAGAGCTGAAAACACGTTGGAGACCTGCATGGAGATCTCGTTGATCGGCCTTGAGAACTGTCTCGAAAAGTTCAGGAATACCGTGAGCCCGCCGACATCGAAGTTTTTCACCACACAGAGGATCCCGCCGATGCACGCCGTCAGGGAATAGTTTACCTGACTTAAGTTGTTCATCACAGGTCCCATCATGCCCCCAAGGAATTGGGCGCGGATCTGTTTTTCGCGGAGATCCCTGTTTAATATATCAAATTCTTCCTCCGCGATCTCCTCGTGGCAGAAGACCTTTACCACCTTCTGTCCGGTGATGGTCTCCTCGATGTATCCGTTTAAAGCACCGAGAGCCGACTGCTGGGCACTGAAATATTTCTGGCTCCGCTTCGCGACCTCTCCACCGGCCCGCAGCATGAGCGGGATCATGATCAGGGTCACGGCTGTCAGCCAGATGTTCGTGTAGAGCATGAGGAACAAGGTCCCGATGATGCTTAAGGTTCCGGAAAAGAGCTGCACAAGAGTACTGCTCAGCATATTTCCGATGGTGTCCACGTCGTTTGTGAAGCGGCTCATCAGATCCCCATTGGAATTTGTATCATAAAATCTCACCGGAAGCTTCTGCATCTTTGTAAAGAGGTCTGTCCGGATCCGCACAAGGGCGCTCTGGGCAACCTCCAGCATCAGTCTTGACTGGAGATAATTTGCGATAACCCCCAGAAGATAGACGCACGCCATCATGGTCAGCCCTTTAAAAAGTCCCGCCACATCTCCGGGACTTCCGTCCGGCGGTGCGATAAAGCGGTTGATGATCGGGCGCAGCAGATAGGAACCGGTCAGTGTCGCCACCGTGTTTACAATGACGCAGAAAAAGGCGATCCCCATCCGGAGCCTGTCCGCTTTCAGATAGGAAAGCAGGCGCTTTAAGGCCGCTCCTGTGCTCTTTGGGCGTCCTCCGCCTCTCGGAGCCCCCGGTCCTCTTCCCATCCCTCTCCTTTTCGGTGCGGCTGCCACGCGTCCGGCATATCGTTTTTTCAGACTCGCTTCGCGGTCTGCTCTCGTGACGCTCATACTGCCGCCTCCTCTCCTGCCCTGATGGACTGATTTCCGATCTGGGTCGTATAGATCTCGCTGTATGCCTCACAGGTCTTTAAAAGTTCCTCGTGGGTTCCGTGACCGATGATCTTTCCGTCCTCCAGTACCAGAATCTGATCCGCCTCCTGAACGGAGGAGATCCTTTGGGCGATGATGATCTTTGTGGTATCCTTGAGATCATGGTAGAGACTCTCCCGGATTTTCGCCTCCGTTGCCGTGTCAACAGCGCTGGTGGAGTCATCCAGGATCAGAATCTTCGGGCGCTTTAAAAGTGCTCTCGCAATACAGAGACGCTGCTTCTGACCTCCTGAGACGTTGACGCCGCCCTGCCCCATCTCGGTATCATATCCGTTTTTGAAGGTCTTAACGAAGGGATCTGCCTGGGCGCTCTCCGAGAACCGGATGACATCCTCCATCGGCGCGTCCTCATTTCCCCATCGGAGATTTTCCTCGATCGTTCCCGAGAAGAGGATATTTTTCTGGAGGACCATGCCAACGCCCTCACGCAGGTGTTTTAAAGAGTATTCTTTGACGTTCACGCCGTCGACAAGGACTTCGCCTCCGGTCACATCATAGAGTCTCGGGATCAGCTGCACGAGGGAGGTCTTTCCGCTTCCCGTGGAGCCGATGATCCCGATCGTTTGTCCCGGTTCTGCCGTAAAGGAGATTCCTTCCAGAACGAGATCCTTTCTCCCGTTCTCTCCGCCGTAGCCAAAGCTTACATCCTTGAACTCCACACAGCCTTCCGTGACTTTTTTATCCTTATTTTTCGCATGATCATCATTTAAGCCGATCTCTGTGTCGAAGATCTCATTGATCCGTTTCATAGACGCGCTGGCGCGGGAGCTCTGTAAGAATACCATGGAAAGCATCATGAGGGACATCAGGATCTGCACGATATACGTCGTAAACGCAGTGAGATCCCCCACCGGCATCTTTCCGGCAATGATGATATTTCCTCCATACCAGACGACAGCCAGTGTCGTCACGTTCATGGCAAACATCATCACCGGCATCGTGGCGATCACGATCCGGAGCGCACGGAGGCTGCTCTCCTTTAAGTCGTCATTTAATTTACTGAATTTTTCGATCTCATGGTCCTCCCGGACGAAGGATTTCACTACCCGGACATTCGTCAGGGATTCCTGAATTCCAGAATTCAAACGATCCAGTCTCCTCTGCATCTCCCCAAAGCGTGGGAATGCGGTCTTTAAGATCAGAAGGATCGCCGCGAGAAGAAGCGGGATCACGATGAGGATGATGACCGCAAGCTGACGATTCATCATAAACGCCATGATCAGGGCACCGAGGAACATTCCGGGCGCTCTAAGCGCCATACGAAGCCCCATCATCAGGACATTCTGAACCTGCTGGACATCGTTCGTGAGCCTCGTGACGAGAGAACCGGTGCTGTAGTCGTCGATATTCTCAAAGGAGAACTGCTGGACCTTCCTGAAGAGGTCGTTTCTCATGTCACTGGTAAAGGAGATGGACGCCTTCGCGGAAAAGTAGGCGCCGAGAATCCCACCCACCGCCATAAAAAGGACAGTCAGGACCATCAGCGTCCCCATCTTTCCGATATAGGCAACATTTCGACTCGCGACACCGTTGTTGATGATCATGGACATAAATTTCGGGAGCATGACCTCTCCCGCCACCTCGGTGAGCATCATCAGCGGACCGATCACGAAGGCGCTGAGATACGGGGTGATGTATTTTTTGTATCGTTTCAATTCTGTTGTTTCCTTTCTGATCAGATCTGCATTCGTTGGATTCTTCCGTTGCTGTTTATCACGCATCTTCCCTCGGAAGTTTTCTCCTCACGATATAGAAGCAGATCATATGGGCCGTCGCCGTGACGATCCAGGTAAACGGATAGGATAAGTATAACACTGTCAGGTTATGGTATACCTGAAACACCGTAAAGATCCAGACGATCCGGAGTCCACACGCTCCCAGAAGGGAGACGCACATCGGCATAACGGAGTATCCGAGACCGCGGATGCTGCCCACCATCGTATCCATGATCCCACAGAGGAAATATGTCGTTCCAAAGACCACGAGTCTTCTCATTCCGTATACCATGACCTCCGGGTCTGAGGAATAGATCCGGATCAGGGCATGTCCGCAAAGATAAGCCGGGATTCCCATCCCGAGTCCCACTGCCGTCACAACGCCGAGGCAGGTAACCATGATCCGGTTGATCCTCGAATACTTTTTGCCTCCGAAGTTCTGGCTCGTGAAGCTCAAGTTTGCTTGATAAACCGCATTCATGGCGTTATAGATGAATCCCTCAATATTCTGGGATGTCGTATTTCCCGCCATCGCGACAGAACCGAAGGAATTGACAGAGGACTGAATCAGAACATTGGAAATAGAAAATACTGCGCCCTGCATTCCCGCCGGAAGGCCTACCTGAATGATCTGACGGAATTTTGAGCGGTGGATCTTCAGAGCTTTTAAATGAAGCTTCAGACCGCCCTCGCTCTCCATCAGGCAAAGGATCACCAGACACGCCGAAATCGCCTGAGAGATCGCGGTCGCCAGAGCGACTCCCGCCACATCCATCCGGAACATGATCACAAAAAAGAGGTTTAAGACCACATTGATCACGCCCGCCGCCGTAAGGAAATACAGCGGGCGCTTCGTGTCTCCCACCGCGCGGAGGATCGCGCTTCCAAAGTTGTAGATCATATTCGCAGGCATGCCGATAAAGATGATCCGCATATAAATCGTAGATTTATCGATCACATCGTCCGGGGTTCCCATAAGTTCCAGCATTGGCCTCGAGAGAAGCTGACCCACAATGATCAGAAAAAGACCGCTGACGATGCTGAGTGCCATGGCCGTGTGGATCGTATCCTGCACGTCTTTTTCCCGCTTCGCTCCGTAATATCTCGCCACGATGACATTGACGCCCACGGACAGTCCGATAAAGATATTGATCATCAGGTTGATCAGCGCCGTTGTGGAACCCACCGCCGCCAGAGACTGGCTGCCCGCGAAACGTCCCACAACGATCACATCCGCAGCGTTGAACAGAAGCTGCAGGATTCCGGAAAAGATCAGCGGAATCGTAAAGGTGAGCAGTTTTCCGAGGATCGGGCCGCTGCACATGTCCATTTCGTAATTTTTCTTCATAATACTCCTTTTTCCCGTATCTGTATCTTCTTTCCGGCAGCATCCGGAAAGAAAAGCAGACTGGCATTTCCCGCCCCTGTCCGTCTGCTCATTCTATCCACGGCTGCTCCCGGTGCCGGAATGCGTAAGGCACATTCCTCTTATCTATTACGCAGATTATAGACGATTTTTACAAATAATGCAATCCTGCCACAACATGCTTCAGTCCTCAAGGACATACGCCCGGAAGAGACCGGACCACGGATTTCCGATAATATAGCAGGTGTAGGCTCTTCCAGCACGGACGTTGACGTTGAAGGTGAGCAGCGGATTCGACACGGTGCAGGTCGGACAGGAAACGCCGACAATGGAAGAAAGGACAAGGACCGGAAGCTCGCCTAAGGCCGAAACTGCATACTGGGAACCTGTCACAAAGAAGGTATAGGTTCCGCTGGATGTCTGTTTATAGCTCGTCACTTCCTTGTATCCGACCCCCGCAAATGCTGTCTGGTTGTTGAAGGTCCGCACATCGTAGCTGGATCCCGCGTAGGACATGTTCGCGACACGGAGACAGCCGTAACCTGCCGGAACGTTCGTACAGCCCATGTCAGAGACACGGGTCAGGGACACTCCGGAAACCGTGTCTAAGATCACCATCGTGAGTCTCTCACCGGACACAAAGGCAATCGTCTGCTGATAATAGATCTGACCGTTGGTCCTGCGCACAGTGACGGTGTGGAATCCGTCCGTCACGCGGATATAAGAAGAAATCGTGGCAAATTCGGAACCGGAAAAGACATTCCGGCCATCGATATAGACATCCAGAGTCTGGCCTGATGTGCTGGCATTTAAAAACCGGACTCTGCTGTAGTAATTTCCTCCTGAGACCGTCGGATATGTGACCGGAAAAGAAATCGTTGGAAAGCCCGGGCGTCCGATGGTATTGTCGGGATAGACAGGGCGACCGCCAGACGGCGCGACCGGTGTCGTTGGGATTCCTGCGAGATCGTCATCTCCCGGATAAACAGGTCTTCCGCCCGGTGAAGCGATGGGCGGCACAGGGATCCCCGCAAGATCATCGTCTCCCGGATAAACAAAAACTCCTCCTAATGGCTCGGCCGGTGTCTCCGGTACATTTGCGTCATTCTTCCCTGCCACAACCTCCGCCGTATTCTCTCCCGACGGTTCCGGCATTGATGTTGGATTCTCTGGCATATTAACACCTCAATATCTTTTTTACTACAAAATATGAAAGCAGAACGGAAAGTGTTCCCTGCACGTGTTTGAACGCAGATAAGCATTCCCCCGCTTCAAGTGCGCGGAGCACTAAGCGGTGAGTGAGTGGGATGCTTATGTCAGTGGGTGTTGAAAGCTCCCACTGACAGATCGCGAAGCGACTGCGTTCATGAGCAAGTAGCGAAGTGGATTGCGAATGTCCGCTTTACCCTCCATGAGTTTTCCGAGGAATTGATCTTTTTGTATGAAAAATTTATTCAAATTTTTTTGTTTTTATCGTTGACAAACCTGTTGATCCATGATACTATATTGGAGGTTCGAAAAACACAGTAAATGTGTTCGCTGCCTTGGCTCAGCTGGTAGAGCGTCGCCTTGGTAAGGCGGAGGTCGGCAGTTCAAATCTGCTAGGCAGCTTAAACCATGAGGCTTTCCGGAATATCCGGGAAGCCTTTTTTCGTGTTACAGGAAATTCCTGTTACGAAAAAGACGTGAACGCGACAATGATGCTCACTCACTCAGGACGACCGGGCTGACCGGAACAAATGTTTATTATGAAGGAAATCCTCCTCGAATAAAAAAGGCCTGCGGAACTCCTCTCCGCAGGTCTTTTTATCATAAGCAAAAATATAAATTCTATGCCTTCGCCAGTCTCTGTCTCACGATCTCATACGCTAGTACACCTGTCGCAACGGACGCGTTCAGGGAATCGATATCACCCTTCATTGGGATCGACGCGATCATGTCGCATTTTTCCTTCACAAGACGGCTCACGCCCTCCCCCTCATTTCCGATCACAAGACCGATCGGTCCGGTGAGATTTAAACGGTACATGCTCTCTCCGCCCATATCGGCACAGACGAACCAGATCCCGCGTTTCTTTAAATCCTCGATGGTCGCCGCCATATTCGTGACCTTCGCGACCGGTGTATAGTTCAACGCACCCGCGGAAGTTCTCGCAACCGTCGCGGTAAGTCCCACCGCGCGGCGTTTCGGAATGATCACGCCATGAGCGCCCGCAAGGTTCGCGGTACGGATGATCGCTCCAAGGTTATGCGGATCCTCAATTCCGTCAAGCAGGAACAAAAACGGCGGTTCGCCCTTCTCTTCCGCGATTTTCAAAATATCTTCCACCTCAGCGTACTCGTAAGCAGCGGCATACGCCATCACGCCCTGATGGTGTCCCGTCTCGGACATGGAATCCAGACGTTCCTTCGGAACAAAATTTACGATCGTGTCATGCTTTTTCGCTTCTCTCACGATCGTGCGCACCGGTCCGTCCTGACATCCGTCAAGGACAAACAGACGGTCGATGGTCTTTCCGGAGCGGAACGCCTCCAAAACAGCATTGCGCCCTTCAATCGTCAGTTCTTCATATCTCATCGGAGTTCTCCTCTTTTTGTTTTTCCATATCGCCGGAGTCAGCTTTTCCGGTCTTTGTCATCGCCAGAGCCACAAGATCCACCATGCGTTCCGTTCTTCCGGACAGGTAAAGATATCCCATCAGAGCCTCAAAGCCTGTCGCCATCCGGTAATCCTTCATCGTGGCATTCTTGGCCATAGAGAAAGACTTTGCGTTTCTTCCCCGTTTGTAGACCGCATGCTCCTCCTCGGTCAGATCACCCTCGATGGCCATCAGGAATTCCGCCTGGGCGGCAGCCTTCACAAGAGCTGAAGACTTCTTGTGAAGCTTATTCACCTGCATATTTCCCTCACTGACCACGATGGTACGGATCAGGATCTCGTAAGCCGCGTCACCGAGATAGGCGAGCACAAGCGGAGAGTACTGGCCTGCATCCGTATCCTTTAAGTGGAATTTTTCCTTTAAAAGCATTAAGCTCTCTTCCATTTTACGCCCTCTCTTGTGTCCTCGAGGACGATTCCCATGTCGAGAAGTTTTCCTCTGATCTCATCGGCAAGGGCAAAGTTCTTTGCCTTTCTCGCTGCCTGTCTCTGGGCGATCAGGTCCTCCACCTCAGAGTCAAGGACTTCCGCCTTCCTTTCTGTAATGATACCCATTACGTCGCAGAGTCTCTGGATCTCATTCTTCATCCAGCAAACATATTCTTTCGTGCTTGTCCCGGAGACTGTGGAGTTGGAGAGCTTGATGAGCTCGAAGATCGCAGAGATCGCGTCCGCTGTGTTGAAATCATCATCCATCGCTGCCTCATACTTTGCGACAAGCTCCATTGCCTTCTTCTGGTTTTCCAGTTCTTCCGCTGTCATTGTGCCGCCGGACACCTTTGCCTCCGCCTCACGGAGCTTTTCCATACCGGTGAGGATTCTCTCAAGACCGTTCTTGGAGGCTTCCATTAGGTCCGCACTGAAGTTTAACGGACTTCTGTAATGCGCACTCAGCATAAAGAAACGGAGCACCTGAAGATCGTATTTTTCGCTGATCTCACGGACGGTAAAGAAGTTTCCGAGAGATTTTGACATTTTCTTATTATCAATATTTAAGAACGCGTTGTGCATCCAGTATTTCGCGAAAGGCTTTCCGTTTGCAGCCTCACTCTGGGCGATCTCGTTCTCATGATGCGGGAAAATTAAGTCCTCACCGCCTGCATGAATATCGATCTCGTCGCCGAGGTATCTCTTTGCCATTACGGAGCACTCGATATGCCAGCCCGGACGGCCCTCGCACCACGGGGACTCCCAGTACGGCTCTCCCTCTTTTTTCGGTTTCCAGAGAACGAAGTCATTCGGATCCTGCTTGCCCTCCTCACCGGTTACCTTAATCTCACGGAATCCGGACTGGAGATCGTCAAGATTCTTATGGGAAAGCTTTCCGTAATCTTTAAATTTCCGGACACTGTAGTAAACCGTTCCGTCAGCAGCCACATAGGCGTAACCTTTTTCGATCAGAGTGCTGATCATATTCAGCATGCCGCAGATCTCTTCTGTCGCCAGCGGGTTCTTTGTTGCCGGCTCGATATTCATGCCTTCCATATCCTTTTTGCACTCGGCAATGTAGCGCTTGGAGATCGTCTCGGCATCAACGCCCTCCTCGATGGCTTTTTTGATGATCTTATCATCGACATCCGTAAAGTTGGATACATAATTTACATCGTATCCTTTATATTCAAAGTACCGTCTTACCGTATCAAATACGATCATCGGTCTCGCGTTTCCGATATGGATAAAGTTGTAGACGGTCGGTCCGCACACATACATTTTTACTTTTCCCGGCTCCACCGGAACGAACTCTTCTTTTCTCTTTGTGAGTGTATTGTAGATCTTCATAACTTAAGCTCCTTCATATATCTTTCTGTCCGAATTTTTCTGCCATGCAGCTTTGCGTAATGCACTTTTACTATCATCAAAGTAAACAGGCGCTTACTTCCGCATTCATTTATTGCTGCTGTCTACAGCCCGGACAGCCCCCGCATCCGCCGGAAATAATTCCAACGCGGTCCTCCGGCGCGTAATCCGCCACCGAACTTAAAAGGGCGATCGCCTGAGCGGAGATCCCCTCTCCGGTACCGGTAAATCCAAGCCCTTCTTCCGTCGTCGCTTTCACGCTTACCTGTTCTTTTTCGATTCCTAACGCCGCCGCGATATTTTCCGCCATCTGCGGGCGGTACGGCAAAAGCTTCGGCCTCTGGGCGATCACGGTGGAATCGATATTTTCGATCATATATCCGTTTTCCTGCAGGATCTTCCCGACTTCCTTTAAAAGCGCGATACTGGAAATCCCTTTATATCTCTCGTCCGAATCCGGGAAGTGCTGGCCGATATCGCCGAGGGCGGCGGCCCCCAAAAGTGCGTCCATCACAGCATGAAGAAGGACATCTGCGTCAGAATGACCCAAAAGTCCTTTTTCATAGGGAATGTCCACGCCTCCAATAATCAGCTTTCTTCCTTCTACGAGACGATGTACATCATATCCCTGTCCGATTCTCATAGAATCTCCTCCTGTTTCTATTATGAGCCGATCACGCGCATCCGTTTCGGGATACAGCGCACCGCCAGATTCTCCTGACACATACAGCTCTCACCGTCCACGTGGACCGCCAACGGGCGCGCAAGGTGGATCTCCGCCTCGCTGCACTCAAAGACACGGATCCCCCGCTCTTTTCTCCGGACCCCCATCACAAGGTCTCTTAAGATCGGGATCATCTTCGTCTTTCTCGCACTGTTTCCAACGTAAACGGTCATTTTTCCGTCATCATTTAAAATCCCGCCGTTCTTCTTTTTCTTCTCTTCCCGGCGTACCATAAACGTGATGAAATATATATGATTAAACTCCACTTTCTGCGTCCCGTCAAGCAAAATATATCCTTTTGTCGGCTTTGCAAGAAAAAGCTGCTTTAATCCGATCCCAAAACGAAGGATTTTTGTCAGATGAAGCCTCGTCATCTGGTTTCTCACAGGGCAGCATAAGAGATTGTGGCACAGTGCCGCGTCGAGTCCGATCCCACAGCGTCCGGCAAATCTGCGGCTCACGATCTCCTCGTTTCCGAACGTGATAACGCCATAGTCCAGCATCCTGTAATATTTCGGGTGAAGGATCCGCCTCGCCTGACGGTCCACCTTCCAGAAAGACTGGAATCCCTTCGAGAGTGCATTCCGGAATCCCACCGGGACATAGCCGAAGGTCAGGAGTCCCTTAAAGGAGACACCGTTTAAGACCTCATTGTAGGTACCTTCGCCGCCGACGATCACGATCACCTTCGCTTCATCCTTTTCCGCCGTCAGTACTCTCGCGATCTCCGCCGCATCCCCTTGATGTTCCGTAAAAAAGACACGGTATTCCTGACTGTTCATTTCCAGCTGATGTTCCAGTCGTTTCCAGATCCGGTATCCTCTTCCAGCACCGGCACCGGGATTTACGATAAACTGATACATAACGTCCTCCGAATCTTATATGTTCAGAATTTTCCGTGCAGCCATATGCATTCTGACCATGTCAGTGCCATATGGCATACGATATAGATTATAGTATATCACATAACCGCTAAAAAAAGGCTAAATTTTTTCTAAACTTCATGCATGTGCACTGCGATACATTCCTGTTCATGCCATGCGCAGACAACAGCTGATTTTGCCGATGCTTCGCATTCCAAATCAGCAAAATCCCTACCCGTGTACCGGACACATCCGCGCCAAAACGTAAGAAAATAGTAAACATCTCTTTCTTGTCAGACAATATTGGGATCAATTATAATAAAAGCAGATACAAAGGGCAAAGATAATTGATTTTTATGAATCCAAGCTCTGAAAGGAGGTTCCTGGTATGAAAAAAAGAATGTATGTCGGGCTTTTCATGCTGCTGTTCTGCATGATCTTTGCAGTCACAGCACTTCCGATCACCGCGAAAGCTGATATGGGTCCAAAGCCCTCGGTGCGCATCCAGTTCAAAAATATGAGCGATGATCTGTGCTATGGCACGCTGCTTTCAAAGGAGAAATGTACAGGACCTGCACAAGTCTGGGACGGCACCGCCAGAAATGAGCAGCTCTATGATCTTGACCGGAACATCTGGAAAGCTTTTGTAGATTACAAGGATCCTGACGGATATTATTTCCTTCAGAGGGGCTGGACGGTAAGCGAAACCGGTGAGATCGCCTGGACCTATTATCCACCGGAGGATTTTAAGATCCTCCTGTATTATCCGGAAACCGGGACCTTTGTATCAAGCGGAAGCTATGAGCGTTATGCATTTGATACTTATTACACCGTTGACATGGAGGGCGTCCGGATCGGATCCGTGGAATACAATGAGGACCTGAGCACAAACGAGCGGATCAACGCGTATCGTTCCTATAATTATCGAATGGAGCTTTTATCGCTCGCGGTCCGTATCCTTCTTACGATCGCAATTGAAATGGTCGTCGGGCTGTTATTCGGCTTCCGGCAGAAAAAGCAGCTGCAGATCCTTGCGCTTGTAAATATCACGACGCAGCTTCTCTTAAATCTGCTTCTCAATATCATTCATTACAATGCCGGTCCGTTGGCCTTTATCACAAGCTATGTCTTTTTCGAGGTCATAGTCTTTGCGCTGGAGGCAGGTCTGTATTGCAGGTTTTTGAAGAGAGTGTCCCCCAAAAAGGAAAACGGTGACTTCGTTCTCTATTCGTTTATCGCGAATTCAGCATCATTCTGGGTCGGATATTATCTTGCGACAGTATTACCGGGAATCTTTTAAGTGAAAATCCAGACACCAACAGAGCCTTTCATATGTTTGTAGGAGCATTGCAGATGTTCTTTTCTGTTTGGTACAGCAGAAAATTTCAGAAAAATTATTATAATCGAAAAAGTCCCGGGAACCTTCTCAGATTCCCGGGATTTTCAATCGTAGCGGAAGGGAGATTTGAACTCTCGACACCACGGGTATGAACCGTGTGCTCTAGCCAACTGAGCTATTCCGCCATAGTAGCGGAAGGGAGATTTGAACTCTCGACACCACGGGTATGAACCGTGTGCTCTAGCCAACTGAGCTATTCCGCCATGACAATATGAAATTTTTTCATATAAATGGGACCTATAGGGCTCGAACCTATGACCCTCTGCTTG
>NZ_QWGJ01000030.1:0-13185 GCF_003435225.1 Clostridium sp. AF28-12
AACCTTCTGGAAGGTTACGGGTCGGACAACCCTGCGGCAAATGCTCATGTGCCATAAAGTAACACATAAGAATTGATAGACAGCAGCCCACTATTCCGCAGCAACAGCGAGTTGCTTGTTAAAACCCCATTTTGAAGTTATAATGAGTAAAAACAACCTTTAGGAGGGACGGGCATGGAAATACAAGGTATTCTTAAAAATTTACGCGAGAAAAACAACCTTACGCAAGAACAACTGGCTGAACGTGTGCAAGTTACCCGACAGGCGGTTAGTCGCTGGGAAACAGGCGAAACGCAGCCAAATACAGATACCTTAAAACTGTTATCACGAGTTTTTGATGTGTCAATCAATACGCTTCTGGGTTCTCCACGGCAACTTGTTTGTCAGTGTTGCGGAATGCCATTGAATGAAGATGGTCTGATTAGCCGAGAACCAGACGGAAGCTATAACGAGGACTATTGTAAATGGTGCTATGCTAATGGGAAATTTGCATATCAATCCAAGGAATCTTTATTGGATTATCTGGTTGCGAATATGCCAAATCCCGATAACGCAGATGAAGAAACCAGACGTAATCAGTTTGATTTGTACCTTTCGCAATTAAAGCACTGGAAATAACTATATTGTCATAGCAAAGCCAGCCGAGCCAGTCAACGGTCAAGATGAACGGCGCGTACCGCGCCGCCGTTGACAGCCCCGCCCGCCTTTGCTGGTAGGCAATCAAGGGGCGACAGCAAGGAGTGCTGCCGCCCCGCACTATTATCAGAGAGGGGGAATTTCCATGACCGAAGATGAAGCCTACAAAGTGCATATCCAGTACACCTTTAACGCCTTTTGCAAGGTTGTCATTCGTCACGCCGCCATAGATATAATTTTGAAGCTGCGCCGGAGGTGGGAACGGGAAGTTTCCCTTGACTATCTGATGAATGAGAAGTTTGTCCAGCTTGCCGAGCCGGAGCAGCTTGAAGAATATCTTTTTACCGCCTGCGGCCAGACCGCCGTTCTGTACCATGCGGAACTCGCCGCCGCCCTTGCCCTTTTGCCAGAGCAGACACAGGAAGAAATTTTCCGTTACTATTTCCTGCGCCAGCCGCAGCGGGTGATCGGCGTACATATCGGACGGACACGCAGCACAGCAGGGCGGCATATCCAGCTTGCCTTGAAGCGGCTCCGGCGGCTCATGGAGGGAAAACGCTATGAGTAAACTTCTCCCCTATGAAACAATCGTCAAGGCGCATGAGGGCGACCCGGACGCAATCGACACCGTTCTTTCCCACTACGTCGGATATATCCGATACTGTTCCAAAGTACACGGGAAAGTCAGCGCCGAGGTTGAGGAACATATAAAACAGAAGCTAATCGCCGCGCTGTTCAAATTTCGCTTTGACCGATAAGCAAAGAACGAACACCGACTGTCATTAGCGATTTTCACCAGCAAGTTTACAATTCATCTATTCCCATAAGTAAGCGGTCATAGTATAATAAAGCCATCGACAAATAGTAATTATATTTTTTGAAAGAATTCTATAGAGTAAAAATATTTTGTCTTCTATGTTTTAGAAAATGTGCAACAGTCGTTCCGTGAGACTGGTATGTGCCCAAAAAAAATGGTCTATGCAAGAAAATAGATACAACAATAGTGAGCAAATGATTCAGGTAAAGATCAGATATATAATATTTTAAAGTAATTGTACATTTTTTAAGAAATTACAATGGTCATTCATCGTGTTTGAAAGAATAGGTTATTGGCGCACTTTACTTATATATCGTTTTACAGGGGCTGTTTTTTATGCAACGTTAGGGCTTACTCGTATATAGTTATGAAAATAAATAGAGAATGAGGTGCGATTAGATGAAAAATCTTGGATATTCACAAAATTTTTTGGTTAATAAAAAGTTGGTAGAACGTTTAATAAGCAAGTCAAATATTGATGTAACAGATTATGTTATTGAAATTGGTCCTGGAAAAGGGATAATAACAGATGTACTTTCTCAGCATGCTGGAGAGGTTGTTGCAGTTGAATATGATCAAGAATTATATAATAATTTAGTAAGATATCACAGTCATGATAATGTTACATATATATTTGGTGATTTTTTAAAATATAAGTTGCCTTTAAATCGCAGATATAAAATATTCTCCAATATTCCTTTTCAGATAACAGCGGATATTATTAGGAAATTAACAGACGATGTAAATCCACCATCAGATATAAATATCATAATTCAAAGAGAGGCAGCTAAAAAGAATTGCGGTATTCCATTACAAAAATATGAAGGTTTTCGTGCTGCTATAATAAAGGCACAATATAAGGTAGAAATTACACATAGTTTTAAAAGGAGCGATTTTTTTCCTTCGCCTAATGTTGATACAGTTATGCTTCATATGCAGTTATGGGATGATAGATTGAGTGGTGATGATCTTCAAAATTATAAAGATTTAGTGGCTTTTTTTTACACTAATATTAAAGGAGAGACTGCTAAAGAGAGACTTTCTATTTTATTTTCTAATGAGCAAATCAAAAGATTGGGAAAAGCCAATAGAATTAGTCTTTCAAATTCATATACGTTAATCACGGCCGAGCAGTGGATGAATATTTATTATTACTCCAAAATTGGATTGACAGATGAAAAGAAAAAAAAGTTTCAAGATGCATATAAAAAACTTCAAAAAATGAATAAAAAATTGAAAAAGCAAAACAGAACATCTTTACGAAAGTCTAGTAGCAATAAGAAATGTAGAACAAGGATTGATACTTCTAATGGTACAAAAAATAGATAGTATTGATAATTTCTATAAAAATGTGCATGGTAGTGCGAAAATCTGAGAAGAGAATTTAATGCTGGATTTTGTTGATAGTAGATTTCAATGAGTTAACCATAAAAGTATATTAGAAAGTAAAAACAACAGGGGTAGTAGAATATATTTGTTAGATACAAGAAGGAGAGATTGAATTTAAGGTCATCTAATACTCGCGGAATAGTGATAATAATGGTAAGCTGTATTGAAAAAAAACAAAATAACTAACATTATGGGATTATTTCGGTATGAATTGATGTTTTATCATCTTACATAGAATCAGAAATTTGAAAAATTAAAAGAGGACTAAGTTTATGAGAACCCTGTTCTTAACTTCAAGTGGCTTAAACGAAAAGACTATGGTATTATTTTGGAAATGTATCGGAAAAGAACCGATTAACACAAAAGCGATTTTGGTTCCATCCGCCGCAGTTGGAAATGATGGTGCGCGAGAAGGAATCATTGTATGTATGGAGCGCCTTATGAATATGGGAATACCTATGAATAATATTCTTATATATAATCTTGCGTTTTTACTTTCCGATGGATATAAAAGAACATATTCAAGTTATATTAGTGACATACCTGTACCGTTTCGCTTAATGAGTGTTCAAGAACTCACTCAATATGACATGATTGCTTTTTGTGGAGGAAATGCCCATACGCTTCTTAGCGAAATAAACAGAACAGGATTTTCGAAGCCCCTAAAGCAAGCAATAGAGAATGGATTGGTGTATCTGGGAATTAGCGCAGGTAGTATGATTGCTGCCGGAAATTTTTCCGATGGATTAGGATATTTAGCAAATCCGTTGATACCACACGCTGAAAAAGAGAGCCCTTTTGGAGATATATCGAAGAACGATTTGATTGAATTGGCTGACGGTCAAACTGTATTGATTAAAGGGAATCGACAGGAAATTATTTAATAAATTGAATACTGTTGTTTTTTTATCTTCGGGGCACCCTGACCCGAACTTTCAAAACTGAATATCAGCCGCCCACCAGCGGCCAGCGAAAGCAGTAAGTCTGAAAAAGATTTGCTGCTTTTTTTGTGTCCATTTGGCAAAATCGAAAATCACCCGTAGTAGGTAGGTGAAGCCAGAAAAAACTGCCTGCTCCGTTTGGCAAATTTCTAAGAGCGGTGGTGTGGGGAGTGAAAGGAAAAATTCTCTGCCCCGCCGGTTGCCAAAATCCTGTTGCCCGGATTACTAAGGCAAAAGAAATTTTGAAAAATCCCCGTCCAGCGGGTAGCTGGCGGCCTTTGAAATGTATCTTTAGCGGAAAGGGAAAAAGCCGCAGCCAGCGGGCAGCAAAGCCCCGTTCCGGCGTCATATTGGCGAAAGGAAAAAAGGCCGCCCACAGCGGGCCGCAAGCCCTGTCCTGTCCGTTCTATGTACGGAAAAACCAGACAGGGGCAGTCTGCGGCAGTCTTAGAGCAAGTTTCTACCACGGTGCCAAAATCCGCAATTCTGCGGTTTTGTCCCTCGCGGGAAACTTGTTGGGGAGTGCCTTCCCCAAACCCTGCTATGGCGGCTTGCGCCGCAAAAAGATTTCCGTTCGGCAGGCCGTTTTTTTGCGAGAACTGCCCCGGAAATACCTAACAGACCAGCCTATTTTTTGTGATAAGTGAAAGGAGGTTTACAGCCCATGCCGAAGCGATACAACACGCCCCACCGCAGCCGCGTTGTGAAAACCCGGCTGTCCGAAGATGAATACGCCGACTTCACAGCGCGGCTTGCGCCCTATGGTATCAGCCAGTCCGAATTTCTCCGGCAGGCGATACGGCGCACCGCCATACGCCCAATTATCCATGTGTCGGCGGTCAATGACGAGCTGCTTTCCGCTGTCGGGAAACTCACAGCCGAGTACGGCAGGATCGGCGGCAACCTCAACCAGATTGCCCGGTATCTGAACGAGTACGGCGTACCCTACAATGCGCTGTCCGGCGAGGTACGCGCCGCCATAGCCGACCTTGCCGCCCTCAAGTATGAAATCTTACAGAAAGTAGGTGACGCGGTTGGCAACACTCAAGCATATCAACTCTAAAAACGCCGACTACGGAGCCGCCGAACAATACCTGCTTTTTGAGCATGACGAGTTTACCATGAAGCCCGTCCTTGATGAAACCGGCAGGCTTATCCCCCGCGAGGACTACCGGCTGTCCACGCTGAACTGCGGCGGGGAGGATTTTGCCGTTGCCTGTATGCGGGCAAATCTCCGCTATGAGAAAAACCAACGGCGGGAAGATGTGAAAAGTCACCACTATATCATCAGCTTTGACCCACGGGACGGCCCGGACAACGGCCTGACCGTAGACCGGGCGCAGGAATTGGGCGAGAAGTTTTGCGCCGAGCATTTCCCCGGCCACCAAGCCCTTGTATGCACCCACCCGGACGGGCATAACCACAGCGGCAATATCCATGTGCATATCGTTATCAATTCGCTGCGGATAGAGGAAGTCCCGTTCCTGCCCTACATGGACAGGCCAGCCGACACGAAAGCCGGGTGCAAGCACCGCTGTACCGACGCGGCCTTGCGCTACTTCAAGTCCGAAGTCATGGAGATGTGCCACCGGGAGGGGCTTTACCAAATCGACCTCTTGAACGGCAGCAAGAACCGCGTCACAGACCGGGAGTATTGGGCGCAGAAAAAGGGACAGGCCGCGCTGGACAAGCAGAACGCCCCCATGATTGCAGGCGGTATCACGCCCCGGCAGACCAAGTTTGAAACGAACAAAGAGAAGCTGCGGCAGACCATACGCGCCGCGCTGTCTGCGGCGGCCTCATTCGAGGATTTTTCCTCTCTGCTGCTGCGGGAGGGCGTGACCGTCAAGGAGAGCCGGGGGCGGCTTAGTTACCTCACGCCGGACAGGACAAAGCCCATTTCCGCCCGCAAGCTGGGCGACGATTTTGACCGCGCCGCTGTCCTTGCCGTTTTGGAGCAGAACGCCGCCAGAGCCGCAGAAAAGGCCGCGGCTATATCCAGCACCCCGCCCTCTATCCAAGACCAACTGCGGGCAGACAGAGCCGCCCGAACCGCCCCGAATGTGCAGCGGCTTGTGGACATTGAGCAGAAGAAAGCCGAGGGGAAAGGCCGGGGCTATGAACGCTGGGCGACCATGCACAACCTCAAACAGATGGCCGCGACGCTGAATGTGTATCAGGAATACGGCTTCACTTCCCCGGAGCAGTTAGAAGCCGCCGTTGATACCGCCTATCAGGAAATGCGCCAGACCAGCGGCGAACTGAAAGCACTGGAAACGAAGCTGCAAGGGAAAAAGGAATTGCAGCGACAGGTGCTGGCCTACGCCAAGACCAAACCCGTCCGCGACGGCCTGAAAGCGCAGAAATCCCCCAAAGCCCGCGAAGCATACCGGCAGGCGCATGAGAGCGATTTTATCATAGCCGACGCAGCCGCCCGGTATTTCAAGGCACATGGCATTACCAGGCTGCCCGCCCGGAAAGCGTTGCAGGACGAGATCGAGCAGCTTGTTTCCAAGAAATCCGGCCTGTATAACACCTATCACGCACAGAAACAGCGGTTTAAGGAGTTGCAGACCGTCAAGCGGAACATCGACCAGATTTTGCGCCGGGAGGAACCCCGCCGCAGAAAGGAGCAGAGCCATGAGCGATAACCTGCCCCGCATGGACTACCGCCAGCACCGGCGGGCGCGGCGGCTGGTGCATGAGTGCTGTAACTACGACGAGGGGAACTGCCTGCTGTTGGACGACGGGGAGCCTTGCGTATGCGTCCAGAGCATTTCCTTTTCCCTCATGTGCCGCTGGTTCCGTGTGGCTGTCCTGCCCCTTGACGGGGAGCTGGCCGCAGCCCTCTTGTACCGGGGGAGCCGGAAACGGTGCGCCGTCTGCGGCGCGGCCTTTGTCCCCAAATCCAACCGGGGAAAATACTGCCCCGGCTGCGCCGGACGCATGAAGAAAATCAAAGCCGCCGAGCGAAAGCAGAAACAAAGGCAGAAATGTCACGCTTTAGAGCCTTTCAAACCCGCATAAATCAAGGCTTTTTTCGTGGGTGTCAAAGGGTACGCGATACATTTATCCTTTTCCCCCGGAAACAGCGTTCTAAATGCGTACAAACCGTCAAAATCAACCCGAACACAGGGAGGTGATCCTATCGCTGATTATATCATGGCAGACACGAAGCTGCCCGCCTATCTGCCCTATCCCCGTTTCCTGCTGAAAATGGAGATTTCCCAGACCGCCAAGCTGCTCTATGCGCTGCTGTTA
Source organism: Clostridium sp. AF28-12 (assembly GCF_003435225.1). Classification (NCBI taxonomy): domain Bacteria; kingdom Bacillati; phylum Bacillota; class Clostridia; order Eubacteriales; family Clostridiaceae; genus Clostridium; species Clostridium sp. AF28-12. The sequence continues at coordinate 7,045 of NZ_QWGJ01000030.1, forward strand.
GACCGCTCCACCCTCTCCCAGAAGAACAAGTGGCAGGACGGCGAGGGCAGGATTTATATTATCTATCCCATCGCGGAGATAGCCGAAATACTGGATAAAGGCAGCACCACCATAAAGGGGGCGCTGAATGAACTGGACATGGCGGGGCTGCTGGAACGGGAACGGGGCGGCTTCTCCGCACCGAACCGACTGTATGTGAAAGTGCCGCGTGTGCCACAGGTACAGTTTTCCGACCAACTGATGGCCGGAAAACCGACCCTCATAGAGCCGGAAAACCGACCAACTGATGGTCAGAAAACCGACCTTATGATGGTCGGAAAACCGTCCCCTAACCAAACTACTATAAACAACCTTACAGAGAACCAAACAAAGGGAGTGAGTGGGGAGCCGCCCGCGCCCTATGGCCGATACCAGAATATTTTTCTGTCACAGACCGAATACGACGAGTTGCAGGCAGAGTACCCCGACAGGCTGGAACGGTTCATCGAGGAAATGAGCCGCTACCTTGCCGCCAGCGGGAAAAGCTACCAGAACTATGCCGCCGCCCTTCGGATATGGGCGGGGAACGACAAAAAGGGCGCCCCGAAAAAGGGCATCCCTGACTACTCATGCAAGGAGGGCGAGAGTTTATGAAGAACGAAATCAACGCTGTTTTGGAGAATATGACGACTGCCACCCCGGAGCCGGAGGACTACACCGGCGAGGACGGTTTACTGTACTGCGGCAGGTGCCGCAAGCCGAAAGAAGCCTATTTTGCGCCGGATAAGGCCGCTATCTTTGGCCGCGACCGCCACCCGGCAGAGTGCGACTGCCAGAGAGCCGCCCGCGAGGAACGGGAGGCCGCCGAGAAGCGGCGCAGGCACTTTGACACCGTGGAGGAACTGAAACGCCGGGGCTTTACCGACCCCACCATGCGGGACTGGACTTTTGAGAACGACAACGGCAGGAACCCGCAGGCCGGGATTGCCCGCCGGTATGTGGAACACTGGGAGGATATGCGAGCCGACAATATCGGCTGCCTGTTCTGGGGCGGCGTGGGAACCGGGAAAAGCTACCTTGCGGGCTGTATCGCAAACGCCCTTATGGAGAAAGAAATCCCCGTCCACATGACGAATTTTGCCCTTATCCTCAACGACCTTGCCGCCAGCTTTGAGAACCGCAACGAGTACATTTCCCGCCTTTGCCGCTATCCGCTGCTTATCATTGACGACTTCGGCATGGAGCGCGGCACCGAGTACGGGCTGGAACAGGTTTTCAATGTGATTGACAGCCGTTACCGCAGCGGCAAGCCGCTGATCGTCACGACCAACCTCACGCTGGACGACCTGCGGAACCCGGAGGACACCGCCCATTCCCGGATTTATGACCGCCTGCTTTCCATGTGCGTCCCGGTACGCTTTACCGGCGACAACTTCCGGCAGGAAGCCGCGCAGCGGAAAATGGAGAGCATGAAGAAACTGATTACCGACTGAAAGGAGTATTGCCTATGACAGATAACAAGCAGCACGACACCCGCACCGCCCGCCGCCCCGACTGCGTGACGGAAATCCGCATGGGCAATTCCGTCCTTGTCGTGTCCGGCTATTTCAAGAAAGACACTACCACCACCGCCGCCGACAAAATGGCGCGGGTACTGGAAGCGGAAGCCGCTGCTACACAAAAACCGGCAATTTGACAAACCATAAAGAAGCAGATTTTACACTTTTGCCGCTATACAGCCCCCGCTATTCCGTGGTACAATAAAGCTACGGAATAGTGGGGCTGGCTGTCGGAAACGGAGGATTTTATGTTAAGACAAGCCACCCAAAACCTCATTACCGCCCTTTATCCGAGATTGTCCCATGAGGACGAATTGCAAGGTGAGAGTAATTCCATATCGAACCAAAAAAGGATACTCGAAGCCTTTGCAAAACAGAATGGCTTTACCAACCTGCGCTGGTACACCGACGACGGCTTTTCCGGCGCGAACTTCCAGCGCCCCGGTTTTCAAGCCATGCTTGCAGACATTGAAGCCGGGAAAGTGGGTACGGTCATCGTCAAGGACATGAGCCGGTTAGGGCGAAACTACTTGCAGGTAGGGTTTTACACGGAAATGCTGTTCCCTCAAAAGGGAGTGCGTTTTATCGCTGTCAACGACAATGTGGACAGCGCAAACGGCGGCATGGACAACGATTTTACCCCTCTGCGAAATCTGTTCAACGAATGGCTGGTGAGAGATACGAGCAAGAAAATCAAAGCAGTAAAACGAGCAAAAGGCATGAGCGGCAAGCCCGTTACCAGCAAGCCGGTCTATGGCTATCTCATGGACGAGGACGAGAACTATCTCGTTGACGAGGAAACCGCGCCGGTTGTCCAGCAGATATACCAGCTTTGCCTTGCCGGGAATGGCCCGACCAAGATTGCCCGTATGCTTACGGAGCAGCAAATCCCTACGCCGGGAACGCTGGAATACCGCAGGACGGGCAGCACCCGCCGCTACCACCCCGGCTATGAGTGCAAATGGGCGACGAACACCGTTGTTCATATCCTCGAAAACCGGGAGTACACCGGCTGTCTGGTAAACTTCAAGACGGAGAAGCCCTCTTACAAGGTCAAGCACAGTGTAGAGAACCCCGTAGAGAAGCAGGCCATTTTTGAGAACCACCATGAGCCTATCATAGACCGGGAAACATGGGAGCGCGTGCAGGAGTTACGCAAGCAGCGCAAACGCCCGAACCGCTATGATGAAGTGGGGCTGTTCTCCGGTATGCTGTTCTGCGCCGACTGCGGTCATGTGATGTACCAGCAGCGGTATCAGAACAAGAACCGCAAGCAGGACTGTTACATCTGCGGCAGCTACAAGAAGCGCACCCGCGACTGTACGGCGCACTTTATCCGCACCGACCTGTTGACCGCCGGTGTCCTCTCCAATCTCCGGCAAGTGACCGAATACGCCGCCAAGCACGAGAGCCGCTTTGTGAAGCTGCTTATCCAGCAGAACGAGATCGGCGGCAAGAGAAAGACCGCCGCAGCCACCAAGCAGCTTGAACAGGCGCAGGAGCGCATTGCCGAAGTGAGCCGCATTATCAAGCGGCTGTATGAGGACAATGTGAACGGCAAAATCAGCGACGAGCGTTTCATGGAACTGTCGGCAGACTATGAGCAGGAACAGCGGGAACTGAAAGACCGCGCCGCCGCTTTGCAGGCCGAACTGGACAAGTCGCAGGCCGCCACCGTCAACGCGGAAAAGTTTATGGGTATCGTCCGAAAGCACCTTGCCTTTGAGGAACTTACCCCCACCCTCTTGCGGGAAATGATTGAGAAAATCGTCGTGCATGAGTGTAGCTATGACGAGAACGGCACCCGCAGGCAGGACATTGAGATTTATTACAGCTTTGTCGGCAAGATTGACTTGCCCGAAGCCTAACGCCCGACCTATCCGACACAATGGCCAAGTGCCGGATAGGAACGGCAAAATTTTTTACACTTCTATTACTTCTTTATCACACATAAGCAAAAAGCCAGGGCATTAAGCAGTTTATGGCTAATTAAAGGGAACAAAAAGAAAGGAAAAGCACAATCCAGACGGTATCAGCGGCAGGATACAAGAATAAATTGTGATTTCACAAGATTGGTGCTATAATAAGAGAAAAGTTCCTGCCGGGGCAGCCGCCCCGGTGGTATGGATAGAAAGGCAGGAAAACAATATGCACATCAGCTATAAACCACTCTGGCACACACTGTTAGAGCGTGATATGAGGAAAGAGGATTTAAGGCTTGCTGCTGGTATGACAACAAATATGATTGCCAACATGAGCAAAGAGGGAAAGCACATCAGCATGGATACATTAGCCCGTATCTGCGAAACGCTGAATTGTGAGATTACCGATGTGATTGAGTTAGTACCAGACGAGCCTGCTTCCACAGGAGGTAAGGAACATGAGAGAATTGAAACCAAGAATAACGGAAAACGGAATTGATTATATCCTTGTCGGAGATTACTACATCCCGGACTTGAAACTGCCGGAGGAACACCGCCCTATCGGAAAGTACGGACGGATGCACCGGGAATATTTAAGGGAAGTCCACCCAGCCAGATTGAATACATTGATACTGACCGGAGAATTGTGGACATATCTTGCAGACCTGAACGAACAGGCACAGGAACGGTTAGACACTATCATGGAGCAGATGAAAGCCACCGAGGGCGTGACAGAGGAATTGAAGCGAACTCAACAAATGGAATGGGTGCAGCGTTGTAATAACATTCACAACCGGGCAGAAGAAATTGTTTTGCATGATATAATTTATTCATACGGGAGTAATTAAATCGGAGGTATATAAGATGATTGAAATTGTATTTGGTGAAAGTGCCTGTGGAAGTTTGAAAATTGCCCAAACTTACGGTAAGGGAAAGTATAGAGGAAGTGCAGTTTCGGTCTTTATGAGGCACGAAGATGGGAGTGTTCCATCTTCAGATGAAATGAAAGAAGCACAAATTCAAGCACAGGAACAAGAACATATTGCTTGGGAGAATGCTATTCCATTGGGAGGCAAGAGCAGTGATGTTTATTGTTTTGATATGGCTCTTAGTGTGGGAGATATTTCTGATAATGGAATTGGCGAACAGCGGAAAAATGTTCTCAAGAAAATGCTGTCTGTCTGGTTTGTAGAGGATTTAGACTATCAGGTTGAAGAAAAAATACAGAAAATTAAAACTACATTGTCTTCGGTTATTGAACGATATGTAGCTGGGGAAGAAGTTCGTATTTGGTATAGCTATAATCCGGATGAACTTTGCGGTATGTACTGGCTTATGAAACAACTTCGACCATTAAACTGTCAGACAACAATTTATTTGGTTAAGTTACCTGCCTGGGAATATGGAAAAGAAAATACTATGACATCCAAAATAGCATGGGGTGAGGTTTCTCCTGGCGAATGGGGAAAATATATAACTCTACAAGAAAAAGCTAAGCCTGTATTTCTTTCAGCTTGTGCTATGAAATGGAATCAACTTCAAAATGAAAATGCACCTTTGCGTGCAATGCTAAATGGTAAATTGCAAAGTGTTTCAGAAGATATATATGATAGTTTCATTCTTCGTGAAATTGCAGAACAGCCAGAGCAATTCAAAATGGCTATTGTTATAGGTAATGTTTTAGGAAAATATCAACTTGGAATTAGTGATGTATGGATTTCTAATCGCATTGATAAAATGCTTGAAGATGGTGTGTTGGAAATTATACAGGACGCACCAAAGGGAGAAACAAATTATCGCCGGATATTAAGAAAACGAATGAAATAATAACCACAGCAAGAACCGCTGCTACATGGAAGGCACCCCAACCATGCAACAGCGGTTTTTTTTACCGTTTTTTCCTCTGGCTGATAGGCGTTCCCATTTTCTTTGATTTTTTGAGAATCCGAATCAGCCAGCGAAATTCTTCGTCTGACAGATTTTTATAGTTGATACCGAGCTGCTTGCAGTAAAGGACAACCAGCTTTTCATCCCGGCTGCCCTTGAAATTTTCGACTGCTTCGAGATTTTCTTTCAATTCATCGGCAACGGTGGTCTGGGGCGCACTCTCACTGTCCTTTTTGTGGGCTTCCCGAATATCCCGGATAATCAGGTTGAGGTCATCCAGAACCATGTGACTGAAATACTCATCATCACTGATATGGGCGGCTTGCAGCACTTTCAAATGCTGGTCATCTTCGCCTGGGCGATACCGCTCAATGATTTCATGCCGGACGGTATCGACAAGTGCATTGAGGTTTTGAATCTGCATGGTAGCAATCCCGTCCACATAAATCTCAATGTCTGCAAGAAACTTGATAAAATCTTTATGTGTAGCAAGCTCACAGAGCAGACGGTTGTTAATCCGACCGCTTTTCAGCAGTGCCACCATCTCATCATTCAAATGCAACTCCGTCAATGGTGTGTTGATCTGCTCCCTGTTCTCTATCCGGCACAGTAGATAATCAACAGAGACCCCATAGAAGTCTGCCAGCGTGATAAGGTTGCCATGATTGATTTCCTTAAAATCCTCTTTTTCATAACTTCCAAGAGCTGATTTGGAAATGCCTGTCAGCTTTGATAGTTCTTCCAGATTTAAGCCTTTGTCCTTGCGGAGTTCCCAAAGGCGTTCCTGTATGCTT
>NZ_QWGJ01000031.1:0-422 GCF_003435225.1 Clostridium sp. AF28-12
ACCGCTTTCGGATGAAAAGCGGCGCTTCTGGACGCGCAATAAATTTCAATCATACGGCCATATACGATGACGAAAATCACGATGTTTAAGGCAATCATGGTAAGCTGGATCAGGAAGGACTGGAGCCAGAGTCCGAACAGAGGGCCTAACTCCATCGCCTCAAGCTCTGTCCGCAGACTGTCCAGCACATCCGGCGTGATCTCTGTCCCGTTCTGGATAATGCCCGCTGACTGCTGGATCACATGCTGGCTCACATCAAAGACCGCCAGCACGATATTGAAGGTATTCGTCAGGATCATCACAGCCACAAAGGTTTTGAACACCCACTTAAAAAACATCCATGTGTCAACTTCATGGAGGTTGTTGCGTTCTATGAGCATCTGTATCAGTTCATAGGTCATTACAAAAGTGAGGATGACCCC
>NZ_QWGJ01000031.1:432-12718 GCF_003435225.1 Clostridium sp. AF28-12
TTCATAGGTCATAACAAAAGTGAGGATGACCCCGGCGATTGGCAGAATGGCAGTTTCGGAGATCTGTCGTATCATGGAAAAGACCCCGGCGTTCCAGTCCGCCGGGGTCGTGCCGACCTGTGTGGCGATCTCGCCAACGCTCTGATTGACGTTATCGAAAAGGCCGTCCAGATTCCCCATGATACCATCGACGAGCAGACCTTTCAGCCATTCAACGATTGCGTCGATGATAAAGTCCATATATCAGCTCCTTTTCTGGAAAAAGGGACAACGGGTGACACTTAGCTGAACAGCCCGGACAGCAGAGGGATAAGCTGAAGACCGATCAGAACGACACCGCCGCCAGCCATGAGCTGTGTTATGCCTAATTAGCTGGAACATATCCATTTCCCCTTGATTTCATTGGCTTTTGAAATTGCCGGAAACCATAGGGTTCATACCTAATTAGGTGTAACAACAGCCATCGGCGGGCGGCGGCGTGTCAAGAAATATATGGAGTTGTTAAGAACCGCCCCGGCGGGGACAGGTCAGGCTGTGACCTGTTCCACTTCCGGGAGGGGTTTGAGATTAAAATGAATTTCGATAGAAATGTGTCTTGTCTTATCATCGTCTATGGATTCGTGGACGATGATTTCTTTAATCAGGCGGTTCAAGGTGGCTGCGTCCAGTTCGGTGATGTCCCTGTACGCCTGAATGGATTCTATCCATTGCTGTGCGTCATCGGCAAGCTGGATTTCATCATGCAGCAGCTTCCTTGTTTTGTCTACCCGTTCCTTTAGTTCCTTTTGCTCCTTCTGGGTCTTTTCCATCAGGAGTTGGAAGTTGGTTTCGCTGACACGTCCGGCAACCATATCCTCATACAGCCGCATAACCAGCTTTTCCAGAACCTCAATCCGTTCCTCGTCTTTGGCAAGGGAGCGTTCCAGCGCTTCCCGCTGTCCCTTTTGCTGGGCTTTGCAGGAATCGGAGAGCCGGTCAGCCACCGCTTCCCCGTCTACCAGTGCGGCATTGGCGCACTCCCGGATTTTGTGGAGGACAAGGGTGGAAAGCGTGTCAAGGTCTATCCGGTGCTGGCTGCAATGGTTCTTCCCATAGGCATTGTAGGTCTTGCAGGAGTAAATCTGCTTCGGGTGCTTGTCGTTTGTCATACGGACGGTCAGGGACTTCCCGCACTCGCCGCATTTGATAAGCCCTGCAAACAGGCTGATTTCCCCGGTGTTCCTCGGACGCTGGCGGGATTTTAGCTTTTCCTGCACAATGTCAAAACTCTTTTTGTCAACCAGCGGCTCATGCTGTCCCTCCACCACAATCCAGTCCTCCGGCTTTTTCTCCCGGATAGTTCCGATTTTGAAGCGGTAGTCCGTTTTCTGGGAAGCGATTGCCCCGGTGTAGACGGGATTCATCAAAATGTCTTTAATGACGGAGAAATCCCACATATACCTGCCGTTCTCCGGGTCTTGCTTCTCCCACTTGGTACGGACATTGCGGAAGCCACGTTCCCGGTTCCACCATGTCGGGCAGGGGATTTTCTGTTCTTCCAGCCTGCGCCGGATATAGTTGGGGCCGTGTCCATTGAGCGCCCAACTGAAAATCAGCCGGACAATGGGGGCAGTTTCCTCGTCCACCAACAGATGGTTTTTGTCCTCCGGGTCTTTGCGGTAGCCGAAGGGGGCAATGCAGCCGGTAAACTTCCCCTTCTGGGCTTTCAGGAGATAAGAGGAATGTACCTTCTTGGAAATATCCTTGCTGTACATCTCATTCAGGATATTTTTGAAAGGCGCAATGTCGTTATTCTCCCGCAGGGTGTCGATACCGTCATTCATTGCGATATAGCGTACTCCATGCCGGGGGAAGAAATCCTCAATCAGCGTCCCAGTCTGCAAGTAGTTCCTTCCCAGACGGGAAAGGTCTTTCGTGATAACAAGGTTTACCTGTCTGCGCTCAATGGCTTTTAACATCCGTTTCAGGTCGGGACGCTCCATGTTAAGCCCCGTGTAGCCATCGTCCTGATAGACCGCTGTAACCTCCCATCCCTGCCGCTTGCAGTAGTTTTCCAGCATATCCCGCTGGTTTGCAATGCTGGCGCTCTCCCCGTCAAGGTCATCGTCTTTACTTAACCGGCAGTAGATGGCAGCCCGGAAGCCGCCAGCCAGCACCTCGTCCATGCCTGTGTATTCATAACTGTTCATCATAACCGTTACCCGCACAATCCAGACGGTACATCGGTTTTCTGAACCGTATCTTTATTATACTCTATTTCTTGTGTTTTCGCAAGATTATTCCGCTTGTCTTTTCCTCCGTACCTCTGTGCAATCAGGCTCACAAATACGTCCGTAGCGTCCAGTTCGCCATCAAATACGGCAGTTACATGAATCTCTGTTTTGTTTTTCGCCATAGGCATTTACCTCCATACATGAAAATAGCCAGACATGGAGAGGGCGGCAACGAAGTCCGGCAACGGGCTTCAAAAAACCTTGCAAATCATCTCTGTCTGGCGGTTACGTTATTATTTATATTTTCTTTTCTTTTTCGGTTGTTTTGGTTGTCAGAGGGGAGAAAAGCCCGCAGTTACGGGATTTTCCCCGGCAACCGGCTCGGCAACGGGATAGCAACAAAGCCGACAACGGGATAGCTTTGGGGCAGATTTTTTCAGAAGGGAAGTTCTATCTGCTCTGTGACCTCCACGAATCCCTCCGGGGTTTTTCCGGCTCCGTTGCCGCTGTCCGTTGCCGGAGTTTCCCGTTCCCAGCCCTTTTGTCTGCCGTACTCCGGGAACATTCGGGGATTGGAAAAATACTTCCAGCCGGTCATACAGTGGTGCATGATGTCATTGATTTCCCGGATTTCCCATTGCTTCGGCTCGTCAAAGGGGTGGTTTAAGGCTTCCTTGTATAGCTGTTTGGAACAGACCGCTTCGCCGGTAAAACGGTCAAGGTATGCCTGAATCATTCCGGCTTTGGTGTCCTCTGGCATAAATTCCCGCTGATGTTCTTTGAGGTAGGCGGTCATCTCCGGGGAGAAGGACAGCTTCACGTCTCCGGTGCGGTAAAGCTCCATTGCTTCCGCCCATACCTGTTCCAGATAGGTTCTGGAAGCAGCTTCGTCCTCCAAAATGTGAACCTCCGCCTGTTCCGGGTTTACCATGACCGGCAGGAAACGCCGGTTGCCGGAACGGTCAAGGGGCAGGAAGTCCGGGGCGTTGGACGTGCCGCCGAACACGCATTGACGGGGGCGGTCTGCCGGGTGGGTTTCATAGGGTATCTTGTAGACCTCCTTCTGGCGGCTTAAAAAAGACTTGATTTCCTCAATGCTCTTGGCGTTTGCGGTGGCAATCATCTCTGACATTTCGATAATCCAGTGCCCTTGCAGCTTGCGGTATACGTTGTCATCGTCCAGCTTTCTAAGGTCATCGGAAAACCACTCGTCCCTCACAGCCAGCAGCCGGAAAAAGGTGGACTTCCCGGCTCCCTGACCGCCCACCAGACAGAGCATGACTTCAAACTTGCAGCCGGGGGAGAATACCCGGTGAATGGCTCCCAGAAGGAACAGCCGCAATGCCTGATGGGTATATTCATCTGCACCGGCTCCTAGAAAGCGCCGCAGACAAAAGCGGATTCGCTCTGTCCCGTCCCATGTCAGGCGGCTTAGATAGTCCCGGATTGGGTGGTAGCTGTTCTCATTGGCGGCAAGGTCGGCGGCGTCCGCTATCTTTTTCTCGCTTGTCAGCCCATAGGTTTCTTCCAGATAGAGCCGGATATATTTCATGTCCATGTCGGTCATGGACTTCCCAAACGCCCGCCGGTGTCCGATGGGCTTCATCATGTCGGTGCGCTCGGTCAGCAGGTTCTTGGCAACCGCCCCGGAAAGCAGCGGGTCATACCGGAACACGGTCAGGCAGTTCTTGATACTGTTGCGGAAGCCACCTTTTTCTGTGGTTTCCAGCATGGATTTTACTTCCTCAACGCTCCGGGGCGGCGGGGCGGCTTCTATGGTGTCGGTTACAGCCTGCCGTATCTCTGGCGGCAAGGTCTGCCATTCTCCGTTCAAGGTTCCTCACTTCCTCTCCGTATTCGATAACAAGGAAAGCCCGTTCCTGCATATCCGAAAACAGCAGCACGTCCAGCAGATATTCCACATGGGATTTGTTCTGCAAGGCTTCCACAAACAAAGGGTTCCATGCGTCCTCCGGGGTCTTGGGGGCATAGTCCCGTTCCCATCGGCGCAGTAAATGATAGTAGTCGGACAGTACCCGGAAACAGTGGCGCTCCATGCGCCGGAATTGCTGCTCCGGGGATTCCTGCGGTATCTTGGGGCGGCTCCGGCTTCTGTTCGGCGGCTCCCTGTCCTCATAGGGAATGGAAAAATCCGCTGCCAGCCGCAGGGCGGCTTCCTTTGCCGGGATTCCTTCCAGCCGGGAAACAAAGTCAATCACGTCCCCATCTGCCTGACAGCCGAAACAGTGATAGCGGCGGTCTGCCTTCATGCTGGGGGTTCTGTCCTCATGGAAGGGGCAGCACACCATCCCGTTCCTCCCCACACGGATTCCATAATGCTCTACAGCCTGTCTTGCGGTGACAGACTGCTTCACGGCTTCAAATACATTCATGTGCAGCCCTCCTTTCGTCTGCATAGAAAAAGCGCCTGACATTCCCGGTTGAAAATGCAGACGCTTAGTGTTCCATATCCTGTTGTTTCTGTGTCCGGGGCGGCAGCTTCTTCTCTGCCCGTTCCTCCCGGATTCTCTGTTCCCGTCCTTTCAGTTCCCCGATGGTGGATTTCTTTTTGCCCGGTTCGGCGGTCTGTCGGTACTGGTCGGACGGTAAGACCTGATTCAGCCAGTGCCGCACGTCCCTTAAAATCCGCACATCAGCCTGAACCGCTTCCAGTGCCGCCTTATGGGAAGCCACTTCCTCGGTAAGCTGTCCCTTTTCCTCTGTCAGCTTCTTGGGGTTGTACCGTTTTCCCTCCAAATGGGCTTTGAAATAGCGAACAGCGGCATAGTAAGCGTCCAGTTCCTCCCGGTGGGCGGTGGCAAACTGTTCCTTTGGTTTCTTCCATCGGATAGCGGCATACTCGGCATGAACCGGCTTCCCGGCTTCAAAGTTTTCGATATGGGAAAGCAGGGTATCAATCTCCCGGATACGCTTTTCCTTCGGCTTCATCTCTGCCCGGATAGAAACGGCTGTTTCGCTGACCTTATCCAGATAGGTGTCAAGGCTCGCCACGGTGGAAATCTCTTTCTGCCGCAGGAAGTCAAGGGCTTCCATGACTTTGTTAAAATCAGAAACCGTTCCTTTTAACTTCCCCTTAGAAGTCCAGCCGGAGCGTTCTCCACTCCGCAAATCCAGATACCGGGAAAGCAGTTCCGGCAGGGTGGGTTCCCGCTTTTCTTCCAGCGCCGCAAGGACAGTCTGCTTCTTTTCTTTCAGGTCGGCAAGCCAGCCCTTTAAGCTGCGTACCATCTGCCGGATAGACTGCATAATGGCGTTGGCAGCTTTAATATCCCGGTTTAGGTTTCCGATGTTGGTCGGTATTCCCTGTTTCTCCATGTGGCTGACCGCAGCCCCCATGTGGACGGTGGGGATTTTATCAATGCCCTGCCGGGCGTAGGAGCGAAGGTCAAGGCGTTCCGGTAGGGCGTTGGCTTCCAGATAGCGGTTGGAAGTGTCTGCCCAGCCCTGCCGCCAGAGTTCCGCTTTGGTCTGGTCGTTCCAGTCTACGGTGTCCTCCTTATGGCTTTTCCAGTTGCCGGAGGGAAGCCGGATTCGCTCCCCGTTTTCGTCAAGGTCATAGACCTTCCGGGACTTGGGAAGCCATCTGCCGGTTTCGTCCATTGCCCGCATGGTTAAAAGGATATGGGCATGGGGATTGCCGTCCCCTTTGTCGTGAATGGCAAAATCGGCAATCATGCCTTTGGAAACAAAAAACTCCCGGCAGTAGTCCCGAAGCAGATCAGCGTGCTGCCCCGGGGGGATTTCCCTCGGTATGGCAAGCACGATTCTGCGGGCAAGCTGGGAATTCCATTGTTTCTCAATGGCTTCGGCGGCGTTCCATAGGGTGTTGCGGTCTGCATATGACTGCGGGGCATGGGGCGGCAGCATGATTTCCTTGTGAACGATTTCGCTCTTGTTGGAATAGTATTTCTGTTCCCCATCATATTCCGAAAACAGCCGTTCTCCGCTTTGGTAGGCTGCGGCGGCAACGGCTGACTGGCGGTTGCTGCGCTGAATGATGTTGATGTCATAGTGTGGACATGGCAAGTCTGCGTTCTCCTTTCTCCCGGTTCCGAGCATGAAAAAAGCAGGGAACCGTTTCTGATTTCCTGCTTAGGTGTGCCGCCGGTGGGCGGCTGGTATTTGATTGTTACAAATCATTTATTCTGGTAAAAGGCTTCCATTGCCTGTCCAATAAACTCCGTAGTGCCTTCCCCATAAACGCTATCCTGTGCCGTTTGAATTTCCTTGTTTGTACGATAGGCAGTAGCTATTTCCATCACCATAGAAGTAGCATCTGGCAGTTGGAACATCTGCTTTGTCAAGAAATCGTATTCTCCAACTAATTCTTTCACTTCTGGAGAATTTATATCCTGACCTTTCTTTCCTGCCAATGTCTGAATAATCTCTCCCAGCCGTTTTTGATAAACCGGAAAGCTTTCAGTATTTCCCGGATTTTTAGACGCTTCCAGTGCCTTATCTTTGCTGCCATACCACTCCACAATCTTCTGGAAATTTTTCTGAACGGCTTCGGTAGAAGCATCTTCAAGGAATTTTTTCTTCCATTCCTCCATACTGCCATAATGCTCAATAAAAATAGCTTTCTGTTCCTCGCTCATATTAGCTGCCATAGAGTTGTACATATCCTCTAATTCAGTTTTGCTAAATACTTCAAAATCCATTGTGTTATCTCCTTTCAAAATCCTGTCAATACTGGTAATCAGACGCTCCATGCGTTCTTTCTTTGCCACCAGCATTTTTCTCTGCATTTGCAGAATCTGGTTTTTTTCAAGAACTGGATTTTCTATGACAGCTTTGATTTCTTTAAGAGGAATATCAAATTCACGGAAAAACAAAATCTGCTGTAATGTTTCCAGTGCCTTATCGTCATAAAGCCGGTATCCCGCTTCACTTTTTTCTGTCGGCTTTAGCAACCCGATTTCATCATAGTAATGAAGCGTGCGAACGCTGATACCTGTTAAATCTGATATTTCTTTTACTGTCCTCATAGCTGTTGACCTCCTGTTCCTGATATACTCACTTTAGTCTATGACGCTCCGTTAGGGTCAATAGTTAATTTCAAATTTTTCTTTGAGTATATCATTTTTTCTTCACATCGGTAGAAACAACAAAAGCTAATATAAAACTTGCTGACCGGGAATAGCTTGCAAGGCAAGGTGTTTCCGGGCGGCAAGTCTGCGTACTCCTTTCTCCCGGTTCCGGACATGAAAAAAGCAGGGAACCGTTTCTGATTTCCTGCTTAGATGCTGCCGATGAGCGGGCGGCTGATATTTAGTTTTTAATTATCCTGTATCATTTGTTCAGTAATTTTTGAAAAGATAAGGGGAATACTGTATTCGTATTGTTTACCATTTTCATAATCGGATAATAAAATGGTAAGTGTATCTTCTCTTATTTCTTCATCTTTAGGAACCGTATAAGTAAAAGATGTGGAAGAATAATTAGATATTTTTCCATTAACTACTGAGGCAGTATACTCCCAATCTTCTATTTCAGTAGTAATAACTACAGTTGTTTCTTTTTCTCTACCATTTTGTAATGCAGGCTTATCAATTTGCACTTTAAACGGTAAAGACTCCTCTGTAGCTTCGGTTACTTTGACTGTTTCAAGTTCTTCAGAACCCGTCTCAATGGATTGAGTTTCTCTTTCTGAAGCTATTGTTGATTCTTGAGCAGATTCAACAACTTCTTTCTTTTCATTTGCAGTTGTGTTGTTTGTAGAGCACGCACATAATAACATGGAACACAACATCAACATTATAGCTATTACTTTTACTTTCATATTCATTCCTCCTAACTCTAATTTTTCCTATAGGACTAACGCCCATTATCTAAAATTGTTTGTACATGACTTGTGCTTGAATTAAGTTTAGCATATCCATAGACAACCTACAATGTTCTTTTTATTACGGTTTTCTTATCGACTTGCAAAGCACGTTGTTTCTGGGCGGCAAGTCCACAAAAGGGTAGCTGGCGCAGCCAGCGCAGGGGAAGTGTAGCGTCCCCTGTGAGGAATGGAAGCTGATTGCAAATCTGCTGGAAATCATCTGCTTTCCGCAGGAAGCCCCCGGCAGGGCGCAACGCACCGGCTTGACCGGTGTATAGTTGCGCCCTCTTTCAGAGGGGAAAGCAGCTGCTTGCCGTTCTGAAAGCAAAACTGCCGTTTCCGGCAATCGTTTTTTACTCCCTCTGTGGGTTCTTGGCAAGAATGGATTCCATAAGCTGCCGGGCAGCTTCCTGATGAAACAGCACTCTCAAAATTTGGCTGACCTGTTCATCGGTCACAGCTTCCGGGTGGGGAAAATAACTTTCCAGCATTGCCCCTCTGGTGCAGAGCCGGTGCGTCCGTTCTTTCCGGGTAAGCTGCTTAATCTGGTGTTCCAATATCTTTTCTTCATGCTGTGCCCGCCGCAGCTTGGCTTCGGTCTTTTCAATCTCACGGCTTAACCGTTCCAGCTTTTCACTCATAGGTCAACCTCTTTCCGTGGAATCAATAGATAGATGTGGTTCGGCTCTCCAAAACCCCGACGTACCCGCATAATCAGTCCGGCGTTCTCCAACTCATTCAGGGAACGCTTCACGGTCATGCTGCTTCGGCAGAGTTCCTCCGATAATTCCACGATGGGGAAACAGATAAACAGAATCCCGTTGCTGTCCTCCATGCCCGCCATTTGCAGTGTGTCCAACAACAGAGCATACAAAACCTTTGCAGTATTGCTGATAGGAAGCCGCAGCGCCGCTTTAGGAAGCGGCATACAGGGCGGCAGGGGCGTGTCAATTGTCATAAATTCAAAATCCATTCAGGCAGGTTCCTCCTTCTTTTTCTTGGCTCGTTTGGATAAATACTGGGGGCATTCCACCACAACCGCCCGGAAACTCTGCTTGCAGGTGTGCTGGCATTTCCGGCAAAGGTCGTTGTAGGTCATACGCCCCCGGTCATTGAGGAAGAAAGCAAGTTCCTTCTTCAACTTTTTCGGCATTCTCGGCATAGGGCCTCCTTCATAGAAAACCGCCCATTTCTGCCGTAACAGCGGGAATGGACGGATATGGTTTTTTTGTGTCGTGTTTCGGGGCGATTTTCAAGGAAAATACAGCCGTAGAGCCGCCTTGAAATCTCCCATAGTATTGCGGTTAGAGTATGTTGCTCCCTATGTGATTGTTGCATTTCGGTATCATTTCAGTGTCCTTTTTGCCGGTTCTCCCCGGTGGCGTTCCTCCCCTGAATCTCACAGCGGCGTATCGCTCCCTTTGGTACGCTCGTCACGGTCAGGGTTCCTCCATCTCCCTGCCGTAAGTCATGGCGCTACATCGCCGGGGAAGCATATCCCACACAAGCCGGTCATTCGATTGGAAATATCCATCGATGAATTACTTGTATGATAGAACATTTTTGAGCCTTCTCCCGTATGTCCACAAAGTCGGAAAATCCGTTAAAAAGCAGAACTTTCCACGATTAAGGAAATGGTATGGTATAATGTCAGTAGCGGCGGCAAGCCGCAGGGAAGGGGCAACAGCTTATGAAACAAAGCATTACGATACAAGAACGGCTAAAGGATTTACGGGTGGAACGGCATTTGAATCTGGAAGAATTGGCGGCGGAAACCGGCATTTCTAAATCAGCCCTCGGCAGCTATGAAAATGATGATTATAAAGAAATCAACCACGGCAGCCTTGTGACACTGGCGAAGTTTTACGGTGTGTCTACGGACTATCTGCTATGTCTGACGGAAAATAGAAATCACCCAAATACAGCTTTGACGGAGCTGCATTTGAGTGACAGCATGATAGACCTATTAAAAAGCGGGCGTATCAATAACCGGCTTCTGTGTGAGATTGCTACCCATGAAAAATTTGCGGAGTTGATGGCAGACACAGAAATCTATGTGGACGGTATGGCTGCCATGCGCTTCCATGATATAAATAATTCTCTGGCTGCTGTAAGGGCTATGATACTGGAAGAACACCCGGAAGCTGCCGCAGACCGTTCTTTGAAAATCTTAGAAGCCGGTCAGATAGCAGAGGAAGATTTTTTCTGTCATATCACACACAAAACATGGGACACCATTCTTCACGATGTACGCAAAACCCATGAGAACGATATAGAAAGTGCGCCGACAGTCACGCCTGCTGATGAACTGATAAAGGAAGTCCAAAAGGCTATGCGTTCTTCCGGGGACAAGGTGCAAGAATTTCTGGAAATCTTCTGCAAGGCGTTTCAGCTTAAATACAAGCGGCTCTCGGAAGAAGAAAGAACCACTTTGAAAAAGCTGTTCCGAAAATCCCCTCTGATAAAACACTCCGGCATGAATTTCCGGCGTAAGGGCTGGAAATAAAAAACTGCCGTTGTGGGAATTGATGTTCCTGCAACGGCAGCTTTGACTATATATGAATTTTGAAATCCTGAAACTTAAACAATCCACTCCCCTGTTTGAGTTTTCCGGCTCTCTCTAATTGTGCAAACCCTGCTTCAATATCAGCTATCAAAGAAACAGGAATATCCAACCGATGGTGTCCGGGCAGAACTTTTTTTATATTGTATTTCCGTATTCGCCTTATAGATTGATAGAATAGCTGCGGGTCGGTAGTTGGGTAAAATGCGTCCAAGCTTCCCTTGTATATCAAATCCCCGGAATACAAATAGTTTCGTTCTGGTTCGTAAAAGCAACAATGTCCGGGAGAATGTCCCGGCGTGTGAATAACTTGAATTTCTCGCCCGCCTAAATTTAGAAAATCGCCATCATGTAAAATTCTTTGTGGGATACCTTGAAAAATTTGATAAGCGTTAATATCAAAATCTCTTGGAAAATCACAAGGAAGCCTTGTCAAATTATTCTTCACAACTTGCAGCGGTATCGGAAACCTGACCGATAGCCAGTCCCTTTCCGCTTCATGTACGGCGATATTATCAAAATACTTATGCCCACCAATGTGATCCCAATGAACATGAGTTGTAACTGTCATAACAGGCAGCTTTGTCAGAGAGTCCACAATTGTTCTGATATTGGAAACGCCTAAACCTGTATCAATGAGAATAGCATATTTTTCCCCACATAATAGATAACAATGTGTTTCTTCCCAATGCTTGTATTCGCTAATAGAAAATGTATCACGGTCTATTTGCTCAATGGTAAACCAATTATCCATTCTGCATAATCACCTCCAGCAACTGAATTTCCAGTTAAAACCACTTTGCAGTTTCATCTCTGAAATGTGGTATAATGCCATCTTTATACGGGTCATACCGATTTTCGTTACAACCAAATTCTTTTAAAAAGGCAATCTTACCATCTGGCGTCCATTCAATCAGTGACATTCCATCAAACGCTTCTATATTACCGGCGTCCATCTTATTTTTGAAATACCATTCAACAATGGTCTGATGTCCTTTATGGAAAAATTGTTTGATGTCCCATTGCAAGACGGTTCCACGGGTATTCCATTCCTCAAACCAAAGTTTTATATTCTTGGAACCGTGGTACTCTGGCCCCCAACTTTCAATATATACGGCATTATCTGAAAATACATCAAATATACCTAAATCTCTTTTTGCAAGCCACATATCAAACCAAAGTCTGATAATTCTTTCTCTATTGTCCATCTCGCATCCCCTCCCTCGTCAATTTGATATTTCAGCTTTTTTGTCCTGCTCTAATTCAATCACATCAAGAATGCCACAATTTAGGGCTTCACAAATACGAACCAGTGTTTTCATGCTGATGTATTCCCCTTTTCCCATATTAGCAATCATATTTGTGGTAAGACCGGCGGCAAGCCGCAAGTCCTCTTTTCTCATATTTCGTTCTTTCAGTAAGTTCCAAAGGGGTTGATAGCTTATGTGCATTTATCGCCCTGCCTTTCTCCCTGTATCGGGGTTCCTGTTTCCCATTATATCAAAATTCTTGCCAACTCACAAGATTTCTTGACACAGCCGCCGGTTTCGTCTGGATTGTGCTTTTCCTTTCCGCTTTTTTATTACATCTAATTCGCCATCAACTGCTTAATGCCCTGGCTTTTTGCCGCAGGGTTGTCCGACCCGTAACCTTCCAGAAGGT
>NZ_QWGJ01000032.1:0-12232 GCF_003435225.1 Clostridium sp. AF28-12
AAGTTTTTAAACGTTTTATTTGAAATAGCACAATAGGTTAATTTAGAATGAAAAGTAGCAGGACAATGGGAGATGAGACCCAATGCCCTGCTTCTCTGTTTATTCGGAACGAACTGTAATATATTTTTGTTTTCGACTGTTTGGCTTATCTGGAATAGTCATTTTAAGCTGGCCACTTGCCAGTAGAGGATTCAAATATTTTCTTGTAAAATAAGTGAGATTTCGATAACCAATAAACGAGCAAATTTCTTGTTTGCTTTTTTCTGTTATACAAAAATCCAAGACTGCGTGTAGGATGTCCTGTGATTTATCTTGATCACTAACTTGGTCACAATCTTGGTCACTGACTAAGTCTTTCTGACTAAGATGGTAATTCACATTTTTCAAAATGACTCTGAAATCTGTCGCTGTTGAGGAAAATTCGGGCTTATATGCCTCTGTGTATCCAGGCAGCTTTTCGGTTTCACTGACGATTTTGCGTAGGCCACTTCCACGGCGTTCCATGTACTTCATGCGGTGGAACAGGTCAGCAATCACAGGGTTTCGTCGCATGGAACGGATACTGTAAATATCGTATTCCTGAATTGAGCCGCCGCCAAACATACCGCCCGGAGATGTGATTTCCACCCGATCATCAAACATATCAATATGGATTTCGCTGCCAAGCACAATATAATCACGATGGATAAGCGCATTGACAAGAGCCTCTGTCACAGCTCGTTCAGCATAATCCGGCTTGTCTACCCGATACTGTGCCTCTTTGACAAAACGGACTTTGGAATTATTGCGAATAAATTCGCTGCCGCTTTTCAGTAGATAAATCAGATTCCCTTCGTATTCTTTATCGTCCAATGCATCATCAAAGATAGAGCCTTTTTCCAAGCCATTCCACCGGGTACAGAACATACGGGAGTTAGTGTGATTCGTTCTTTGATTAAGCGGCTGATCGCTTCAGCATCCTTTTGAACATCGGACAAGCCGATAGGCTCCCGGTCATCGGAGACTCCGAAAAACAGAGTGCCGCCGATTCCATAGGAAAAGGCACTGACACTTTTTAACCAGCTTTTTGGCTTTTTTGTTTCGAGAGCAACTTTGAAATCACATTCTGTTGCTTCAGCAATGAGCTGTTCTATCATAGAAATCCCTCCTTTGAGGTTGTAGAATGTTCTTTTTTATTATACCTAGCGGAGAAAGTTATTGCAACGATAGAAGCAAAGAGTTCAGCGAAAACAAAAATATTTATGAGAGGAGGTCCTTCTATTATGGTAATTACAAGTATCATGCCGCTTCGCCAGCAGAAACTCCGCATCGGCGGTCCGGCTGTCACAGCCATAGCCGGTAATCAGTTTTCCGTTATCGGTCTTTTGCGGATTTGCCACATAATCAATAATATCGCTGATTGCCTGACTCTCAGTGCGCCCCTTGCCGATATGCAGGGGCATGATGCGTGTGGTTGCCATAGATGGAGCCTCCTTTCTCATAAGCAGAGAAGATATTTTCTGATTTTTCATGGGGATTGACATATTTTCTAAAGTTGCATATAATAATAGTACAAGGTAGGCAACGGCGTGTGTCTGCCAAAGCGTTGAAGCATAATAGCGTACCGGAATGCCTTGTTATGCAGAGCTTTCAGTAGGGGTTGTGCAGTAACCTCAAACCGGAGTAGGCTGCAAGCCGAAAGAAAATGCTCAAAGCCGCCTTGCATTGCAGGGCGGCTTTCTTTATGTGGACAGAGAGGTTTTATGGATAAATTACAAAAGTGTGCAAAAGCATTTGAAAATTTGTTGGAGATACAATATCGGATCATTATTGGCCGAAAGGGAAAAACCGCAGAGTTGGTGATTGGCTTCTCCAAACTGGACTTTCATCATTTGATGGGTCTTGGAAAACTGAAAGATTTGCGGATCGCAAAACAAAATCGTGGTTCTGTATTTGATGAAATCATAACCGGCATCATGACATTGCGCCGAAGCGTCCCTTTTTTCGTCCTTTATGATTCGTTTTCCGCAATGGTACGCCGCAAAAGATTCATTTCGGCTTCATAGCCGTAATCCTCTTTTTCGCTGCTCTCCTTTGCCAATTCCAACGCCTGACGGCATAGATCCAAACCGGCTTTCTTTTCCCCGCGGCCGCCGATACCCAAAAGCTTGCAGCGCGCCAAGCGCATTTTGCATTTCACACTGCCCAATTTCTCGCCAGTTTCATAGCAGCGGCGCGCTTCCTTTCCGTCCTGCGCAACGACGACGCCGTTTTCATAAAAACGCCCCAACGCCCACCAGGCGCTGTCGTCATTCCCATCGGCAGCTTTGCGGTAATGGGCATACGCCTCAGACAGCTTCCCTGCCTGCTCCAAATGCCATCCCATGTTGTAATCCGCCATGGCTTCGCCCAGCTCCGCCGCGCGGCGATACCATTCCATGGCCGTTTCCAAATCCCGCGGCACGCCCCGTCCCATCGCATAACATTCGCCCAGGCTATTCATGGCAGCCGGGTGGTTCTGCTCTGCTGCTCGTTCGTACCAGCAAATTGCCTTTTTCATATCCTGTTCCACGCCTTCGCCGTGGTCGTAATGCCAGCCGAGATCATGCATGGCATCAGCATTCCCGCCCTCGGCGGCAGCAGTATACCAACGGATCGCTTCCGTCATATTTTGTTCCACGCCTTCGCCATTGCTGTAATTCCAGCCAAGGCAGTACATGCAGTAATCACTTCCTGCCTCAGCTCCCCGCCGGTACCAGTAAAGCGCCCTGTCTTCGTTCTGTTCCACGCCTTCGCCGTCCTCGTAGCAGCATGCCAGATTATTCATGGATTGCAAATGGCCACACTGTGCGCCCTGCTCATACCATTTTACGGCTTCCTGCCAATTCTGCTCCACGCCATATCCCCTTTCATAGCACCGGCCAAGATTGCACATGGCATCGCCGTTGCCGCCTTCGGCACTGCGGCGATACCAGTAAAGCGCCCTGTCTTCGTTCTGTTCCACGCCTTCGCCGTCCTCGTAGCAGCATGCCAGATTATTCATGGATTGCAAATGGCCACACTGTGCGCCCTGCTCATACCATTTTACGGCTTCCTGCCAATTCTGCTCCACGCCATATCCCCTTTCATAGCACCGGCCAAGATTGCACATGGCATCGCCGTTGCCGCCTTCGGCACTGCGGCGATACCAGTAAAGCGCCCTGTCTTCGTTCTGTTCCACGCCTTCGCCGTCCTCGTAGCAGCATGCCAGATTATTCATGGATTGCAAATGGCCACACTGTGCGCCCTGCTCATACCATTTTACGGCTTCCTGCCAATTCTGCTCCACGCCATATCCCCTTTCATAGCACCGGCCAAGATTGCACATGGCATCGCCGTTGCCGCCTTCGGCACTGCGGCGATACCAGTAAAGCGCCCTGTCTTCGTTCTGTTCCACGCCTTCGCCGTCCTCGTAGCAGCATGCCAGATTATTCATGGATTGCAAATGGCCACACTGTGCGCCCTGCTCATACCATTTTACGGCTTCCTGCCAATTCTGCTCCACGCCATATCCCCTTTCATAGCACCGGCCAAGATTGCACATGGCATCGCCGTTGCCGCCTTCGGCACTGCGGCGATACCAGTAAAGCGCCCTGTCTTCGTTCTGTTCCACGCCTTCGCCGCGCTCGTAGCAGCATGCCAGATTATGCATGGATTGCAAATCGCCACACTGTGCGCCCTGCTCATACCATTTTATGGCTTCCTGCCAATTCTGCTCCACGCCATATCCCCTTTTATAGCACAAGCCAAGATTGCTCATGCTAACCGGATAGCCGCACTCCGCACCTCTGCGATACCAGGAAAAGGCCTGCTCCCAACTCTGCTCCACGCCGCAGCCCTTTTCATAGCAGTATCCCAGATTATGCATGGATCGCAAATCGCCGCACTCCGCACCTCTGCGATACCAGGAAAAGGCCTGCTCCCAACTCTGTTCCACGCCGCAGCCCTTTTCATAGCAGTATCCCAGATCCGTCATTGCCGTGCTCACGCCACTCTCTGCCGCCTCGCGGAACCAATGCACAGCATGCTCCCAGTTTTGCTCCACGCCGTCGCCGTATTCATAGCATACGCCCAGCCGGTACATACCTTCACCGTAGCGCTGATACGCCGCCGCGCGCACCCAGTGCACGGCCTCGGCAGCGTCGGCTTCCACGCCGATCCCGTCGTGGAAGGTGCGGGCGAGCAGCATCTGTCCGCGGGGCGAACCGTATTCCGCCGCCTTGCAGTATAACTCGGCAGCCTTTTCCGCATCCGGAGCCGTGCCAATGCCGTATTGATAGCACACGCCCAAGCAGCACACCGCATTCAGGCTCCCCATTTCCACCGCCTGCTGATAAAGCCAAAAAGCCTGAACCGGATCCGCCTCCACGCCGTTTCCCTGCTCCATGCAGATGCCCAGATTGCATACGCCCCATGCGCTGCCGAGATATGCAGCTTTCCGAAAACAATCCACCATGCGCTTTTTATCCGATGCCTCTGCATCCCAAAGGGTGTTGCCTAAAGCCGTCCAATCATCTCCGGTCATATCGGTCTCGTTGGCGCGCAGCAATTTCCGGCCGCACTGCGGGCAGCGCTCCGGCAGCTTTTCGCCTTCATCCCAATAATTACAGGTGTGATCCTCGCAGTGATAAATCATCGTTTCTAACTCCTTCCGCCTGCTGAAAAAAGCAGCGCGTTACACTATTTTCTATAGTATAACACGCTGCTTCAAAAAAGGAAAGACCGATCGGTCAGTCCTCGTTGCCGAAGAACTTATCGTGCACCACTTTGATGGCGCGGTTTGCATCGTCCTTGCAGAAGAAGTATCTGGAAGATTATGCAGTACAGCATGGATTTGATAATATTCAGCATTTCAGTGATGATGGATATTCAGGAACGAACTTCAACAGACCGGCATTCAATTCTCTGCTGACAGAGATTGAAGCTGGCAGGGTGGGAACAGTGATCGTCAAAGATATGTCCCGATTTGGCAGAAACTATCTGCAAGTAGGTTTCTATACTGAAATGATGTTTCCTAAGAAAAATGTCCGTTTTATTGCAGTCAATAACGGAGTTGACAGTGCCAATCCGGCAGATAATGATTTTACACCATTTCTGAATATCATGAATGAATACTACGCCAGAGACACCAGCCGTAAAATCCGTTCCACTTTCCAGTCCAAAGGCAAGTCCGGCAAGCACCTTACAGGCACGGTCATTTACGGCTATCTCTGGAACGAAGCCAGAGACCAATGGTTGGTTGACCCCGAAGCCGCTGAGGTGGTCAAGCGCATCTTTGCCATGACGATTGACGGCTACGGTCCGTATCAGATCGCCAGCAAACTGAAATCGGAAAAGGTGCTTATTCCGTCTGCTTACCTTGCCCAACACGGCGAGGGCGTGAACAAAAACAAGACTTTCAAAGATGTGTACGGCTGGGGTTCTTCCACCATCTGCAACATTCTTGAAAAGCGTGAATATCTGGGACACACCATCAACTTCAAGACCCGAAAGCACTTCAAGGACAAGAAAAGCCATTATGTCCCGGAGGACGAATGGACGATTTTCGAGAATACCCATGAAGCTATCATTGACCAGCAGACCTTTGACCTTGTGCAGAAAATCCGTGGGAATGTCAGACGCTACCCGGACGGCTGGGGCGAAGCAGCTCCCCTCACAGGCTTGCTTTATTGTGCCGATTGCGGCGGCAAGATGTATGTCCACCGTACCAACAACGGCAAGCGTATTTCTCAATATACCTGTTCCCAATACAGCAAAGTCCCAGTTGGAAAGCTCTGCACGACACAGCACCGTATCAATGAAGATGTGGTACTGTCCCTTGTTTCCGAAATGCTCAAAGCTATTGCCGAGTATGCCAAGCATGACCGAGCCGAGTTTGTCCGTGTGGTGCAGGAAGCGCAGTCCAGCCAGCAGACAGCAGAGGTTAAGAAACAGCGGATACGCCTTGCCACCGCAAAGCAGAGAGTGTCCGAGCTGGAAGTCCTGCTCTGCAAAATCTATGAGGACAACATTTTAGGAAAGCTGTCCGACAGCAGATACGCCACTCTGGACGCTCAATACGAAAAGGAACAGTCCGAGCTTAACGCCGAAATCTCTACTCTGGAAAAGGCTGTCAAGAGCTATGAGAAGCACGAAAAGGACGCTGACCGTTTTATCGCTCTGATTGACAAGTATGAGAACTTCGACAAGCTGACGATTGCCATGCTCAATGAGTTTATTGAGAAAATCCTTGTGCATGAGCGTGACCGCAAAGGCAGTATACAGACCACACAGGAGGTCGAGATTTACTTCAATTTTGTCGGGCGATTTGTTCCCCCGGCGTTTGGAGAAGTGGAGCTGACCCCGGAAGAATTAGAGGAAATCCGCAAGCGTGAGGAACGCAAGGCACAGGCAGAGGAGATTGTGAAAGCGGAATTGATTTACGATTGAGCGAGGAAGTCCTGGCAGAAAACTGTTCGGACTTTTCTCATATAGTCCAAAGTTGCGGTAGAATTGTTCACAAGTTTTATGGTATAATTTGAATATGAAAATTGAGCAACAAATTGGAAGTTATAGGGGTAGAATATGAATGATATGCAACAAAAATTTTTCAAACATATTGCAGCAATACAAGAAAGTTGTGTTGAAATTTGTTTGACTGAACACAAAAAGTACCATGATAACGAAGCCAGAGCGATGTTGTATGATGTAACCTATGAATTTGCTGTTGAAATTATGGAGATGATTGACGGTTATTCGGGGTATAGTTCTGATAAGCATGATATTATCAATACAGTTACAGGTAAACATCTGAAAGAAAATCCATTTATTGAATTACACGACCAGTTAGATGAGATAATGAAACATTAAACTTGCAGCTTCCGATTTGTCGAACTGATAAAATCCCTTTAGGAACTAAAGGGCGCACTTCTATACTCTCTGTCGAGAGTAGTGCGTCCTGCGGAGCTTCACTCCCGGTCGGCAGAAGAAAACTGTCCGACCGTGAATGTTTCATCACTTCGTTCCGTCAAGGTGGCTACACCCCCTTGCGCCGCTAAAGCGGCTATCCCCTGTGGACTTGCCGTCCGCAAACAGCATAAAATGCTGTTCGCCGCCAGCAAGTTTGAAAGCGACTAAAATGAATTTTATGGAACAAGCAAATCAGAATTTGGAGAGGTGAATCATCATGTTTTTCGAGAGAAAGAAGAACAACGATTTTCTTAGTATCAACATAGAGAATTTAATTGATTGGAACGAACCAAATGGAGAAGGATGCATTGTATCTGACAGAATAACAAAAGAAGGTTTTAAAGTAGGATATATGTATCGAGAAGCTCCATATGAAGACAACCCAGATAGCGGATGGCGTTTTTTAGCGGGTAATGAAGATGAGGCTTATATGAACGAATCAAGCAATCATTCTGTGTTTTCCATCAATACAATATGTAATTATGACAGAGATATTATTCCTTATATTCATGCGGAAATAGGAAGTGTTTATATACGAACTGGAAGTAATACATTTGAAATTGATGATGGCAGCAAGCCAATATTCGTTGATAAACAAAAGCGATAAATTCATATTTGAAGATATACAATAGAGAGTGTGATGACATGACGGATATTAGTGGTATTTTTTCGATAAGTAGTAGTACAAAACATCAATGGATTTCATTATGTGGACATTTGGAAGCTGTTATTGGAAATTATTTTCTTTCACAATCAGGAAATCCAGGAGCATATTGGTATGCTATATACTACGACTCATCAGTAGACGGGTATAATGAATGTGTAGAAATCACAGATAAAAATTTAATTGGTTATGTATATTGTGATGATAGAGTAGCCTTTGTTTTGAACAGTTTCCTTGAAAGATTTATAAACGATACTGTAGATTATAATATTCATTATGTTGGTGTAGAGTCTTTAGACGAAGAATGTATTGAATGCAGAAGATACTTTGATTATTGTGAGCATATTTTACCTGCTTTATGGATAGATGATGATTTCTTAAACAATGAAAAACTTGAGTTTGATTATGAAAAATTTGAGTTGATAGATACTGGTATTAAGTATCTTAATCCGAAGCATTTTTCCGTAAAAAGCTTTGTAGAGTATTGTAGATTCAGTAAAGAGTGAGATTTCTATAAAATAAAATATAGATTCTCAGTTATTAGCAGCAATTTCAGTTTGTCGTTCTAAAAATTCAACTGAATAATCCCAGCAAAAACCGCTGCTACATGGAAGCTAACAAACCATGCAACAGCGGTTTTTCTTTACCTTTTTTTCCTCTGGCTGATAGGCGTTCCCATTTTCTTTGATTTTTTGAGAATCCGAATGAGCCAGCGAAATTCTTCGTCTGACAGATTTTTATAGTTGATACCAAGCTGCTTACAGTAAAGGACAACCAGCTTTTCATCCCGGCTGCCCTTGAAATTTTCGACCGCTTCCAGATTTTCTTTCAGTTCATCGGCAACGGTGGTCTGGGGTGCACTCTCGCTGTCCTTTTTGTGGGCTTCCCGAATATCCCGGATAATGAGGTTGAGGTCATCCCGTACCATCTGATTGAAATATTCATCATCACTGATATGGGCGGCTTGCAGCACTTTCAAAAGGGGGTCGTCTTCGCCGGGGCGATACCGTTCAATGATTTCATGCCGGACAGTATCGACAAGGGCGTTGAGGTTCTGAATCTGCATGGTGGCAATCCCATCCACATAAATCTCAATATCCGCAAGAAACTTGATAAAGTCCTTATGGGTGGCAAGTTCGCAGAGCAGACGGTTATTAATCCGACCGCTTTTCAGAAGTGCTACCATCTCATCACTCAAATGCAGCTCCCTTAATGGCGTGTTGATCTCCGCCCGGTTCTCTGTCCGGCAAAAGAGATAATCGAGGGACACCTCATAAAAATCTGCCAGCAGGATAAGGTTGCCATGATTGATTTCCTTATAGTCATCTTTTTCATAACTGCCAAGAGCCGATTTTGAAATACCCGTTTGCTCTGCCAGTTCTTCCGGTTTTAATCCTTTGTTTCATCGTAAATCTTTTAGCCGTTCCTGTATTGTAGTAGCTCCGTTCATTGAAGCAGTTCCCCCTTTTTAACGACATTTATAACCGTTGAATTGATTATACCATATCAATTCCGCAATCGTGGAAATTTCTGATTTTTACCCCGAATTCCTACTTTGTGGACATACGGCACAGGGCACAAAAATGTTCTATGATACAGGTAGTTCATCGATGGATTATTCCAATCGAATGACCAGCCTGTGTGGGATATGCTTCCCCGGCGATGTAGTGCCATGACTTTTGGCAGGGATGTGGAGGAACCCTGACCGAAACGAGCATACCAAAGGGAGCGATACGCCGCAGTCCTGTCCTGCAGTCCCATGACGGTCAAGCGTTCTCTGAATGAATTGGAAACTGTCGGACTTATCATGCGGGTGCGTCAGGGCGTTGGAGAACCAAACCGGATTTATGTACTGATACCGGGAAAGGGGGACGCTGCCCTTGCCTGATGCCTCAAAGCTGGAAAAGCTCAACCGGGAGCTGGAAAAAAGCGAAAAGAAGCTGTGGAAAGCCATCAATGATGAAAAGGCGTTGCAGCACCAGTTAAAGCAGCTTACCCGAAAGGAACGGACGCACCGGCTCTGCACTCGTGGCGGTATGCTGGAAAGTTTTCTGCAAGAGCCGGAACGCCTAACAGATGATGATGTCATGCTGTTGTTGAAACTCATTTTTCACAGGCAGGACACGCAGGAACTATTGAAAAAACTGCTGGAACGGGAGAAGCCGGAAACCCCTTAGTTTACTAAGGGCGCAATTATACACCACCCAGAGGTTGGTGCATTGCGTTCTCCGAAGGCTCCTTGCCGGAGGACTGTGATTTGTGCGAGCAATGAGCCGAACGAATATGCTTGAATATTCACTCGGCGAATGCCGCAGCAGCCGACAGAATGTTGGCTTCCGCAGTCATGGTCTGCTCCAAATCAAACAGGGGACGCTACGCCGTCTCCGCTCCGCTTCGGTCGGTGCAGGGCAAACGTCCACTGGACGTTTTGCACCCCTGCGCTGGCTGCCGCCAGCTACCCTTTTGTGGACTTGCCATCTGGGGACACCTTGCTTTGCAAGCTGTTCCCAGCCGACAAGTTTTACAAAATCTCTCTATACTTTGACGGTCGGGTAAAGTATAATGAAGTCGACGACAAATCGGAAGTGGCTTATTGTATTGGGAAGGAGAAGTTATGGACAGAATGGTAATTGCAGGTGGCTATGGGATCTGTTTATTTTCCGCAGACACCTTACAGGATTTTTTGAAGCGTGAGAAAATTCGGAAAAGAAAACTGTTAAGTCTTCTGCAAAAGGATAAAGAGCTTTATCTGAACACGCAACGAGAGGGAATTTTCATCCCGTTGGTAGGGATTGATCACTATAATTATGCAATCAAATTGGAAGGGCAGGACGAGCCCTTTGATGACCAGTGGGTGCAAAAAATCAGCTATGAGGGCTTTAATCTGGAAGTAAAAGATGGACTTTGGATTTCTGCTATTGAACAGCTTGAACCTTTTGAGCCAAAGGAATACCATATCAAGGAAGAAGAATTTTATACCACACCGGGGTACTTCGGTTCTGTGGAGCACTACCACTCCCCGTGGGAACGGTGGTATAAGTCAGAAACACCAGATGGTATCTGTACAATTTATACGGACATCAAGTATAATGTTCCCGCTGGAAAATATCTGCTGTCCATCAAAGGCTACACCCGAAAGGAACAACAGAAATTTCCTACCCCCAACTGTGGTTTTTTCTTTTCCTTTACAGAAGTAGATTCGTTTGAAGGTTTCAAGAATCCACGAGAATCTGATGAGTACGATTTTAATCTAGGAAGTATAAAGTAGAAAACTTTCAATTTGCCACCCACACATCGGGTCAACTTGTCCTGAACTTTTACAACTTAATACCCGCCGCCCACACAGCGGCACACCGAGCAGGAAATCTGAAAGAAAGGTTTCCTGCTTTTTTTCTGAAAATGAGGTGGTAAAACGCCACCCCATCCACCAATTACCGAAAGGAGGGACACGAAATGCCCTGTCCGCACAACGAAATCTCGATTGTGCAGCGAAGCCAACAGCAGTCTGCTGTTGCCGCCGCTGCTTACCGGAGTGGTGAAAAGCTGTTTTGTGAATATGACCAGCAAGTGAAGCACTATCCGGAAAAGCGTGGTATCGTCCACAATGAAATCCTGCTTCCGGCAAATGCCCCACGGTCGTATGCAGACCGCAATACTCTATGGAACGCCGCCGAAGCGGTGGAAAAACAATGGAATTCCCAGCTTGCAAGGCGGTGGGTGCTTACCATCCCCAGAGAGATACCGCCCGACCAATATGCTGTCCTTGTCCGGGAGTTTTGTGAACAGCAATTTGTTTCCACCAAAGGCATGATTGCTGACTTTGCCATCCATGGCCCCCATCCGCCGGGACACAATCCCCACGCCCATGTCCTGCTGACTATGAGGGCAATGGACGAACATGGGAAATGGCTTCCCAAGAGCCGTAAGGTTTATGACCTTGATGAAAACGGGGAACAGATAAAGCTGCCATCCGGCAGGTGGAAAAGCCACAAGGAGGATACGGTTGACTGGAACGACCAGAAGTATTGTGAAATCTGGCGGCATGAATGGGAGGTCATCCAGAAATATTCCGGTCATAAAGATAACGACCGAGATGCTACGAAAATATCTTGTAGAGTATCAAACGATAAATAATTGTGGAAAGGTAACTATTGATAATATTCGTAGAAGTCTTTCCACATTTTTTTCGTGGCTAGAGGAAGAGGATTATATTATAAAAAGCCCAATGAAAAGAATTCATAAGGTAAAGACTGCCGTTATTGTAAAAGATACCATTCCGGATGAGAAAATAGAAATTCTTAGAGATAATTGTAATAATCTGCGTGATAGGGCAATGATTGATTTTCTGCTTTCAACAGGAATTAGAGTAGGCGAATTGGTAAGGCTGAACATTGATGATATAGATTTCTCTGAGCGGGAATGCGTGGTTTATGGCAAAGGAGACAAAGAGAGGAAAGCATATTTTGATGCTAAGACCAAAATTCATTTGTTGAATTATATTGAATCAAGGACAGATAATAATATAGCGTTATTTGTGTCGTTAAACAAACCACACAGTAGATGAATATTACGGGTACTTTTACACCACTTGTCCGGATTGAG
>NZ_QWGJ01000033.1:0-9446 GCF_003435225.1 Clostridium sp. AF28-12
TCCTTTTCCACAATCTCCCTCGCACAAGCCCTTATGTTATTCGTTCTTCCAGTCCATTCTAAGGCGTTTTCTTCCTTTAGGCATTCCGTTATGCCCTGTGCTTGCTTCATGCCCTCTATGAGCCGTTCAAAGTGTTCCTGTGCCTGTCTGTTGATGTCGGCAAGGTAGGCGTTTAGCCTGCCGCTTGTAAGAAGATTGGTGTATGTAACTTTACGGTACTGTTTTAGATAATCTAAATGCCGTTGCCCCCAGATGCCTATTGCCTGTTCTTCTTCGGCGGGTACAGTTAAGCACGGTATCAAATAATCCCCTTGCCTTTCGTATTTGCCGCCCAGTTCCTCAAATAATGATTTGTATCACTGTTCTTATTCTCTATTTTATCAGATATCACCTACAGTTTCCATAGCTTCATGGCTCAAAATACTCCATTCACAAACCATTTAGCTATGTAAAAGGGACGGCTTTTCAGCCGCCCCACCGGTCAACGCTGCCTTAATCAAACAGGTTCATCATCCGATTCCGCTTCGTAATCCTCGTTTACATCCACTTCTTCGTCCTCGTCACCGTCATCCTCCGGCAGCTGGAGCGCGTCTTCATCCTCATCGTGATAATCCGCATCAGGGTCCGGTTGATTTTTCTTAGATGCAGGCTTTATGCCCTTCATCTTGATATAGAGATAACAGCCGACACCGGCTGCACCAATCACAAACAGAAGCAGCATAATCATCGGAAGCGGAGACGCTTTCTTCTGCTCGCTCTCTGTTTTCTGCTCTTCCGGTGCAGGCTCCGTCTCCTGCGGCTTTTCGGTTTCCGCAGGTTCCGTGACTTCCGGTTTCTTCTCCTGATACTTGGCGTCTTCCTCTTCATCCATCAGCGCAAGCAAATCGGCCTCATCCACCATATTCAGGAAATGCACATTCTGGTTGCCGTCTTTATCGCGGTCGATAATCAGATAGAAGGTGTTGCCCGCCTTTGTCACCAGCGTGATGAACTGCTGGCTGGATTTATCTTCTTCCTCACCGATATCGTCCACCAGCGTCATATTACCTTCCGGAGTCAAAGCTGCACTGGATTCCTTCTCATCCTCGGATGACATTCCGCTCTGCATCAAATCCAGAAACAGCTTCAGCGCATCTTCACTGAACATGCTGCTGTCTTCTGCGGAATCCGTGACATTCAGGTACTTTCCATGTGCATATCCGGTTTTGCCGTTGAAGTTCACCTTATACCAGTCACCGCATTTTTCGACAATCTCCACTGTATCGCCGGAATGCAGATATCCGATAATCTCCTGATCCATGCCGGGACCGGAACGAAAATGCAGGCTGGTGATACCCGGCACCACCGTACCCATCTGCTTTTGGGACTTTTCGCTGCCGATGTTGTATTCCTTGCCGCCCACCGTAACGATCAGGTTCCCATTCGCATCCGTAGAGACCTCATAGCCATCCGGCAGCACCTGCATGTCCGGGTCGATTTCGATGCTGTCGGTATTGTCCGTTTTCCCTGCATTTGCGCTTTCTGCTGCATCCGCTTCCTGCGCAGCGGTACTGACAGATGTGTTCTTCTGCACATCATCGCCCGTATAGGCAAATGCAGTGGTCGTAAAGATTCCTGCCGCCATCACACTGGCAAGCAGCATTACCATCATCTTTTTCATTCCATATCCTCCGTTTCTTTCTCATCCAGTTTCAGGTTCTCCGGGTTGGGAACCGCAGCCTGCGCCATCTGAATGATGACTGCCAGCTGTTCCGGGGTCAGGCTCTGGGCATGTACCATTTCACAAATTTCGCTGTTTTCCTGCTCGTGGTACTTTCTGTCCCATTCCTTTCTGCGCTCCTCCCACTCATCGCGTTTTCTGCGGGCTTTCTCACGCTCCGCAGCAATCTTTTCCAGTTTTAAACTCATACTCTGTCCTTTCCGGGCGAATAAACGCCCTGTTTTTATCGAATTCTTCCCATGCAGTAGTAGTGCTGCCGCCAGTAGCTCGTTTCAATGGAAGCATAGGAAATTGGGTTGCCGCAGTGGATCATCATCCCATTGCCGACATAAATGCCCACATGGGACGCTCCACTGGTGTTGTAGGTTTTCTGGAAGAAGATCAGGTCTCCGGGCTTTGCTTCACTCTTCGGGATAATGTCGCATTTTCCCATCAGACCATTGGCCGTCTGCCTGCCTACATTCCAGCCATTTCCGCAGTGGTTGATGACCCAGCTGACAAAGCCGGAACAGTCAAAACTGGTACTCGGCGAGCTGCCGCCCCAGACATAGGGATAACCGAGATATTTCTCTGCTTCGGTAATCATCTTCCGGAATTTTTCATCCGTCAGAGCCTCGCCCGGAATGTCGTAATCCTGGTATTCTCCGCTGGAGCCCGCGCCGTCCGGCGTTGCAAAGGCGATGCCTGCAAATAGATCATCCCGATTGCCCCTGCACTCCAATGTAACTTCGTAGCGTTGCAGCTGGTCATCTGTAAGACCGGAATTTCTGGCAACATAGTCAACGCCCCGATTGAGCAGCGTTACATTGAGGATTTTATACTCATACTGTACCGTCACCTGGTAGGTGTAGGTGTGTCCGGTTCCAGTGATTGGATTGTAGCGATAGCCCACACGGGTTTCTTTCCTCGTCCGGATTTCCACCTTTTCCTCCAGCTTCAGCTCATACTGCGCTTCAAAAATACTCTGAAGCCGCGCCTGCACCTGGCTTCTCGTATAGTTTTCAAATTCTACGGTCAACAGAGAAGCAAGCTCATAGGGATTGTGACCAATCTCTGCCAGATTGTAGCGATACTCGTCATAGCCCGGATGGTCGGTTTCAATGCGGTCGATTTGTTTGCGAAGTTTATCTTCCAGCTTGGTATAATCCGTCTCCACACCTTTCAAATCTTCATCTTCCGCTGTGTAGGAAGTCCCCAGCACAACATTTCCGCCGCCATTGATCAAGACGGAGCAAGACGAAACCGACCCGGCAATCACCAAAACAAGCAGTCCCACAGCTGCGATACCGATGATGATATGCGAGTGGCTCTGTACAAACTGAAATGCCTTTTCTGTCATGCTGGCAGTACCCTGCGCAGCTTTGGCTGTGCCAGCTGCTGTGCTCTCCGCAGCAGCCGCACCTGCCTTCGCAGCGGCATACTCTTTTTTGATGGCCTGCTTCTGCCGCCATCGGGAAAAGAGATTGGAACCAGCCTGCGGATCAGACTTCATGCGTTCCGCAAAGATGGAATCTACGGCATCTTTATTTGCCTTTTTCTCCAACCGCTCCAGCTTTTTGTACTGCCGCAGCTTTCGGCCATATTGAAACCTGGAACCAGCACGGGCTGCACCTTCCGCTGAACCTTCGGTAAAATGCGCTGCCTCCACACCAGAATTATTATCCTGGTCGGCATTGCGCACACTCTGATGTGCCTTGGCTGAAAGTGCATCTGCCGCAAGATTTCCCGGCTTCTTTGGCTTTCCGCCCTTTTTCCCGGAAGCTGCTGCATTCTTTTTCGCTTTTACTTCCTGCTCTGATTTCAGCTTCTTGCTGCGCATCTTGGCAAGATCGGCCTCGTGACGAATCTGCCTTCGGTGTTCCGCTTTTTTCTTGCTGCTGTCTCCCATACTGCTATCGGCGGCTTTGTTTCTGGAATCGCGAAGGGTGTTCTCCGCACCCTCGCGTTCCTGCCGCAGCTTGTCTCCGAGATTCGGATTTTTCTTGCCAGCCATCGCTTACGCCTCCTTTGCTTCCTGCACTTCGGTTAATTTTGTTGTCATAATCCGGTACAGTTCCAGATCGGTCGGAAAACGATCAACGAACGGCAAAATCACATTTCCGTAGAACAGCAATCCTTCGCCTTCGCCGGAGTGGGTCACATAGGACAGCTGGTGCGGGCTGATGTTCAGCTGATCCGCCAGAATCTGACGGTCACCGGCTGCCTGATTCAGCATATAAATGAAGTCGCTGTTTTCAAAAATGTTCGTCACTTCGCGGGAAGAAAGCAGGTCTTTCACGTTCTGGGTGATGCCGGTGGGAATACCACCCCATTTACGGAATCGCTTCCAGATTTCCACGCTGTAAGCCGCTGTCTGCTCTTCTTTCAAAAGCAGATGGAACTCGTCCATATAGTAGCGGGTGGCTTTACCAGCGTTGCGGTTGGCGGTCACACGCCCCCAGACCTGATCCTGCACCACCAGCATACCGATCTTTTTCAGCTGCTTGCCCAGCTCCTTGATGTCATAGCAGACCAGCCGGTTATTGATATCTACATTGGTGCGGTGGTTAAACAGGTTCAGCGAACCGGTCACATAGATTTCCAATGCTGTTGCCACATGGTGTGCTTCCTTTTCATCCTGCCGGAGCAGTGCCTCGTACAAGTCCTGCAACACCGGCATATTCTCCGGCACCGGATGCTCGAAATAGGTCTGGTAAATCTGATGAACACAGCGGTCAATGACCGTCTTTTCTACCGGCTGCAAGCCTTCTTTGCCGCCCACGATCAGCTCACACAGGGACAGGATGAAATCTGCTTTCAGGGCAATCGGATTATCCTCTTCTGAATAATTCGCGTTGATGTCCATCGGGTTGATATACTGCGTGCTGGAAGGGCTGATTTTAATAACCTGCCCCTCAAATTTCTGCACCAGTGCTGTGTACTCGGCTTCAGGATCGCACACGATTACATCGTCATCCGTCACCAGGAACGCATTGGCGATTTCTCGCTTGGCCGAGAAGGATTTACCGGAACCGGGAGTGCCAAGAATCAGCCCGTTGGGGTTTTTGAGCTTTTTCCGGTCAACCATAATCAGGTTGTTGGACAACGCATTCAGTCCATAGTACAAAGCCTCTTTCCCGGTCTGAAACAGCTCCTGGGTGGTAAAAGGCACGAAAATCGCCGTGCTGCTGGTCGTCATGCTGCGCTGAATCTCAATCAGGTTCTGTGCCAGCGGCAGGCAGCTCATCAGCCCCTGCTCCTGCTGAAAGTCCAGACGGCGCAGGTTGCAGTTGTACTTCTGTGCGATGCTGGAAGCCTGAAACACGTTGGTTTCCAGCTCCTGCTCCGTCTCGCCGGTGTTCATCACCAGAAAGGTCAGCAGGAACATACGCTCATTCTGGCTCTGCAATTCCTTCAGCAGTGCCTTTGCGTCCTTGCCGTAAGTTGCCAAATCCGACGGAATAATGTCCATATCGTATCCGGAACGGACAGCTTTCTTCTGCTCCTCAATCTTGGAACGATCCAGCTCCGTAATGGTGTGCTTGATGGACTTGATTGCTTTGTTCTGGTCTACCGACTGAATGTGCATGGTCACAATCTGGCTGGATTCCATATCCAGAAAGTCCTTCAGCAGCTGATCCGACAGGTCGGAAGCCGTAATCTGGAGATAGGACATGGAACCATACATCCCACCCATCTGAAAAACACGGTTCTTCGGAAAGGCAAAACCGGTCGGAGCAATAAAGTCCTTTACCGACAGCCCGCTCTCCGGCAACCACTTCCAATCGAAATTGAATCGGTCATGGTCACCCATGTGGAACATATCGTGCATCAGATGAAGTCGTTCCTTTCCGTTCAGCAATTTTGCCCGGACACCCAAGCGTTTGAAGTTGTTCATCAGGTCGATCTCGATGTGAATGAGCCTTGGCTTTGCCTGTTTCATGGATTCTGCTTCAATGCCAAACGTCAGGTACTTCGTCTTGGTCAGGCCGTTGTTGCCCTGGGCAAGCTGACGGCGGAGCATGGTGCTGTACTCCGTGCGTACCGGATTGAAATGATCCTTCTGATACGGGATACGCACCATCTTCTCAAAATTCGAGGCATCCGTAGCCATATTCATAAAAGAAAGCTCGAAGCGGATGCTGGAATCAAAGAAGTTCAGGAAGCTGCACCATTCTTCAAAGATAGCCGTCTGATCTTCCTGCTGTGCCAGCTGGTAATTGATGTCTTGAAACTGGATGGTTTTGGTGTAGTAGTTATCCGTCACACGGCAGATACCATCCGGGAACATCCGCTGAAAAGGAATGCTCTCCTGTGCCGAATGCGGAACCGTGCGGTCACCCCTTGCGCGGTCAATCACCGTCTGCACCTGTTTCTGCTCTGCGGCTGACAGATGCGACGGCATTCGGATGTCATCCTGCTTTTTATTCTTCGCTGTCAGCTTTTCGAGAATTTTGAACAATGCGATTTACCTCCATTTCCACGTCTGCCTGCTGTACCAGCAGTGCATAGTAATTTTTTGTTTTGTAAGGCCGCGTTTTCGGCCTCTTGAACTTTGCCTCACAGAAGTGCTTTGCTACCACTTCCAGCGGCTGACCGTCTTTCTCGTACATTGCAAGAAAGAAGAGCGGCAGCATTACCGCCATCATGCCAAGAGCAGCAAGGCTCAGATTCCCGCTGGATTTGAGCAAAAAGAAAACCGGAACGCCAATCAGCGCACCGGCTCCGAAGCAAAGAATCTGCCGTTTGGTCAGGTTCATAAAGACCTTGGTTTTGACCTTTGAAAGGTCTCGCGGTACAGAAATATAAGATGCCATGAATCATGCCTCCTTCCTTAGTGCGCTGCAAACACGGATTTTGCGAGGCTTCCCGTCTTAAATAGGGTAAATGCCAGCAAAACCGTATAGCCCATAACGCCCCAAATGCTGCTGATAATGTTATCCGAAAAGGACAGGTTCTGAATCAGAACTGCATAGATGCCTACACAGATCATAATAAGAAAACCCTGGAATCCCAGTGCAAACAGGGAGCGCAGGTAGTTTTGACCGGTATGGCTCTGCTCATGGTTTCCAAAGGTTGCGAACGGAATCGGCGCAAGGCTCACCATGAGATATATTTCCACCATTCGGCCATACACGATGACAAAGATAATAGCCGACAACGCCAGCATCGTGACCTGAACCACAAAGGTCTGCAAATACAGCCCCAGCAGCGGTCCCAAGTCCATGCCTTCCAGTGTGGCCTGCATCGCTGTCAGGGTCGCATCGCTGACGGACGTACTGCCGGAAATCAGACCGCCGCTTCGTGAAATCACTTGCTGCGCCACATCAAAGACAGCCATTGTGATATTGAATGTGTTCGAGATCAGGGTCACTGCCAGAAAGGTCTTAAAGACCCATTTGAAAAATGTCCAAGTCTCGAAATTTGCCAGATTGTTATGCTCGATGAGCATCTGGATCAGCTCATAACAGGCGATGAAAGTCAGCACCATTCCGGCAATGGGCAGGATCACGGATTCCGAGATGTTGCGGATCATAGAAAAGACCGCAGGTGAAAAGTTCGCCGGTGTGGTTCCCACATCGCCTGCGATCTGTCCAACCTGCTGGTTGACTGAATCGAACATCCCTGAAAGATTTCCCATGATGCCGCTGATGATCATGCTCTTGAGCCAATCTGTGATCTGTTCAAGGATACTCTGCATAAGCCGCCTCCTTCCTTACGCAAACACGCCGAACAGCTTCGCCATACGGGACAGAAGCATGAACAGCTGTGAGAAAAGAGACAGTGCCGATGCAGTTGTAGTAAGAAACGCCATAGATTTGTCCTCCTGTAACTTGTCCGGCCTATCAGCCGGTGCGATTCTAAACTGCGGTTCTGCGTCATACCACCAACATGTGCACCTGCCGGAGCGCGCAGAAAATAGCCAGCTGCGGATATTGCCTGCACCTGACTATGTAACAGGCAGCTTTCGCCGCCCGGTCGGAATCTTCGCTCCGACAGCTTTTGCTTAACCGAACAGACCAGAAAGCAGCGGCACCAGAGTTGTGCCGATCAGTGCCACACCGCCGCCAGCCATGAGCTGCTTCATGCCCTGAGACTTGGCACCGGGGTTGTCGTTGCCGTAGCCCTCCAGCAGGTTGATGGCTCCCCAGATGCCGAGACCGGCACCCAGTGCGATGACGAGAGTCTGAAGAACGGTTACTGCGCTGTTGAAAAATGCCATAAATGTGTACCTCCTTGTACGATGCGCCCTTATAGGCTGATGAATAGTGATTTTCCATCTGCATGTGCACCTGCAAATGGGCAAACATATAGCCAGGTCTCCAATCCCAATCAGAAACCTGGCTATGTAAAGAGGCGGCAGCTCGCCGCCCCTTATCTTATTCTGTTACCAGCAGCGCACCCATGACATCTTCGTCACCAGAACAAACTTACTTGGCATGATCTGCGTCAACCACTTCGTACTTATCACCGGGCTTGAGCTTCAGCCGATGGTCAAGAAACGCCTCGATGCTGAACGTGTTTTTCTTATCAGCACCGGCAGTGAGCTTGTAGTTCGGATGCTGGGTCAAATCATATTTATCTGACTTGAACGGCCTGACACCGCGCAGCTGTAAAATGCACTTTCCGCCGTCCAACACAGCCAGTTCATCCACCGAAGCCAGGTCATGCCCAACCTTTTGGTAATTGGTGCCGTAAGATGGGCTGTTGCCTCTGGTATCGGAGGTGTTGTACAGATCAATCGTTTCTTTCCCCAGTGCCTGATTCAGCTCTTTTAGCGTAGTCGGCTCCGAACCGCCAAGGAAAATACGGGAATCCATATTGCCGATGATGGTATCGGCATTGTCCTTGTAGATTGCCTTCAACTGGCTCTGTGCCTGAAGCACCAGACATGCCGAGATTTCTCTTGATCGGATGGTAGCTACCAGCTTTTCCAGATTCGGAATCTGACCAATGTTCGCACACTCATCAATCAGGCAGCGCACATGCACCGGCAGTCTGCCGCCGTAGACATCATCTGCTTTTTCGCACAGCAGGTTAAACAGCTGGGTGTAAATCATGGAAATCAGGAAATTAAAAGTCGGGTCTGTATCGCTCATAATGAGGAACAGAGCCGTTTTCTTATCTCCCACCGTATCCAACGACAGCTCATCGTACATGGTGATATCACGGACTTCCTCAATATCGAAGGGAGCCAGACGTGCGCCGCAGCTCACCAGAATCGACTTTAATGTCTTGCCCGCAGCCAGCTTAAATTTGGCATATTGGCGGACAGCAAAGTGGTTCGGTTTCTTCTTTTTCAGAGCCTCAAACATCTGATCCACTGGATTCTGAAAGGTTTCATCATCCTCGCGCACTTCCATCGCATTCAGAAATTCAATCAAAGTTGCAAAGTTCTGCTCTTCCAGCGGTGCCTCATAGTGGATATAACCGATCAGTGCACAATAAAGCAGGGTCTCTGCCTTCGTCCAGAATTCATCACCAGCCTTGCCGTCTCCTTTGGTGTTGGCAATGAGGGTTGTAGTCAGCTTCAAAATATCCTTTTCGCTGTGAATATACGAGAAGGGATTATAATGCATCGACTTTCTGAAATTGATAGTATTAAAAATCCGGATGCTGTATCCGTTCTTCAAAAGAGCTTGGCCGCAGTCGATTACGATATCGCCTTTCGGGTCAGTGACCACGTAGGAACTGTGGCATTGTAAAAGATATGAGGTAGGCACCCTGCGCCTTGCTGACTTTCATC
>NZ_QWGJ01000034.1:0-4812 GCF_003435225.1 Clostridium sp. AF28-12
ATTTTTCCGGACAGACGGCTTCGCCGCAACGGAATATTCAGTAGACTTACTGAAAGCGGTGTGGAGTTACGATTACGAGAAATGGGGAAGAAGTTAGGTGTAGAAAAGGTACACCCACATAAGTTCAGAAGGACTATGGCCACCAGAGCAATTGAGAAAGGTATGCCGATTGAACAGGTACAGAAAATTCTGGGACATGAGCAAATAGATACAACGCTCAGATATACAATGGTTAATCAAAACAATGTGAAGCTATCGCATCGAAAATATATTTCATAGATTGACTTGTAACGCAAAAGACGTTACAATAAAAGAAAGATGGAGGTGTATTCTATGGGAAAAACAGCAACATTAAATATAAGAGTAAATCCAGATGTAAAAGAAAATGCAGAAAGTGTATTGGCACAATTAGGGATACCAATGGCTACTGCTATAGATATGTATTTAAAACAAATATCATTAGTAGGAGGAATTCCCTTTTCTATTGTATTACCAAAAGCAGCTAATTCAGTGAATGCAGATATGATGTCTGTTACACAGATTCATCAAAAGTTAGAAAAAGGATATGCCGATATAGAGAAAGGAAATGTTGAGGATGCAGCTAGTGCGTTTGTGGCATTTAGAGAGAGGCATTAATGAAGCAATATAAGGTAGAGATTACAAAAGAAGCTTTGCAGGATATGGAAGATATATACAATTATATTGCTATAGATTTGCTTGCTCCGGATAATGCAATGGGGCAATATAATCGCATTGCTGATGAAATACTTACATTAGACACTTTCCCGGAACGATTTAGGATTATGGATTCTGAGCCGGAAAAGAGAATGGAGTTGCGTAGAATGCTCGTCGATAATTATTCAGTGTTTTACACAATCCGTGACGAAAGGGTAATTGTAACGGATGTGTTATACACGGCATCTGATATAGAAGCACGTTTGAGAGGCGAGCTATAAAAGCACGCGTTTATTTGAAGTTGCTTATTGTATTGGGAAGGAGAATTGTATGGAAACTACTACCTTACAACGGCTAAAGGCAGCTGGATGGAAATGTGGACGTAAAATTGATATTTCTGCTTTCAAAAAGAGATATAGAGAAATTGGATTGGAGATGCCAGCAAATGTAGAAGCTTTTCTTGAGGAATTTGGATTGCTCCATATTGAGAATTTGAAATGGTTTAGAGATGTCGATTTCAATCCGTTGGAAGCTATTGGAATAAATTTAGATGCGGAATATTTTGAAAATTTGTTAGATGAGTATGATATTAATACAACAACTTATCCGCTGGGAATGTGTTGCACAAATGAGCTGTTTTTAGTGATGACCATCACGAATGAATTTTATTGTTTTACAAATGGATGCTGCGAACTGTGTGGAATTGGCGTAGAAGATATGTTGGATTGTCTGATTGGCGAATGCAGAATATCTAAAACGATTGAATAATTTCGTTCTTATGTCAAATGCAATCTAAACAGAAACAAAGCGACAAGTTTTAGTAAGCCGGTGTGTTTAACGGAGAGACGAATTTGAATTTTACGGCGAGGTGAATGATATGGAAAAATGGGGAATGTTTGAATTTAATACGCCTTATGTTGGAGAAATTATCGAGAAAATAAATGATGTGGTATTACCAAACGATTATATAGAATTTATGAAAAGACATAATGGTGGCCAAGGCGATATTGGTGAAACATGGCTTATATTATATCGGTTAGAAGAATTACAAGAAATAAATGATGATTATGAAATTGAAGTATTTCTGCCGGGTCACATTATTATTGGTTCAAATGGTGGTGGTGAACTTTATGGAATTGATAATAAGGGAAACTACTTTAATGTACCAGTGCTAATAGATGAAGATGATGTTGCTGTGCTTGGTACAGAGATAGAATTATTGCCAGATAAAATAAATGCACTTTGGGAATAGATTCTTTTGTTAGTTATATGACGAACAGTACATAAGCCTTGAGGTTTAAGGAGACAGAATGGTATATTGTGATTTCAGTAATAGTTTATATAAATATTTGGATATTTATCATAACGGGTTAAAAAAACTTGCAAACAAAGAAATGCAAGCAATCGTTGGTCATCTAAGAGAAATGTCAGACGAAAATCAAGATGAAATATTAACACAATTTCTTTCGGATTATTGTGATAGTGATGTATGGGATACTTTGAAAGACCGGGGAAATGCAGATATTCCATACGAATTAAAAGAGTATATCCTAATGTGGATTACACCACGTTGCGAAGAGAAGAAAATGCCAGAATGCAGATGGTATTATGAGTTGTTCAGAAATCATAAGCAGGGATATCAAGCGGCAGTAAAATACCTTGAGATTGCTTATTCAAGTATGAAGTGTGACCAGAAAACAATTGATTTGCTGTTTGATTCATACTTGGATATTTTAGGTTGGGGGGCACATCATTTTCCAGATGGATGCATAATTGAAGATAATACAATAGTTGATTGTTTTCAAAAATGTGAGGATATATTAAAAGAAAAAACGGTTAGTGAGAGATTGATAAATCAACTGAACTATTATAGAATCCTGTACGAATGCTATAATAGATATGTAGATGATGGAAGAAAAAGAAAATTTGAAGATTATCTAAATGAAGCTATTATACAATTTTTGTATAGCAGAGCATTTTACTATGAGAAATAAACTAAGTCATAGAGGTGAAACTTTCAGTAAGCTGGTGCGTTTATCTGAGAGACGAATTTGAACGCAGATAAGCATTCCCCCGCTTCAAGTGCGCGGAGCACTAAGCGGTGAGTGAGTGGGATGCTTATGTCAGTGGGTGTTGAAAGCTCCCACTGACAGATCGCGAAGCGACTGCGTTCATGAGCAAGTAGCGAAGCGGATTGCGAATGTCCGCTTTACTTTTTAGATTTGAGGTATAAAAGGAATGAATGCTAAAGAGTGTATGATTGAAGCTGATAAATTGTTGCAAAAATGGAGTTATTATTCTATAGAAAACAGAAGGTATATTGAGAAAATATTTAATGGTTCCAATAGGTATGACATGATGTTAAACGTAGATGTAATGCAGAAACAGGCAAAGATTTATGTATTGGAAAGAGGAGTGACAATTTATGAGTACAGAACGGAGAGGAAAGAGATTGTAATATATGCTGTTCTTCGTGATATTATTGGGATAATTTCCGATACATTTATATGTGATTCACATGTTGATGAAAAGGGATACCTGCATTTTACTGAAAATGTATCCAATTATAGAAAGAAAATAACCGA
This sequence comes from Clostridium sp. AF28-12, assembly GCF_003435225.1. Classification (NCBI taxonomy): domain Bacteria; kingdom Bacillati; phylum Bacillota; class Clostridia; order Eubacteriales; family Clostridiaceae; genus Clostridium; species Clostridium sp. AF28-12. The sequence continues at coordinate 3,261 of NZ_QWGJ01000034.1, forward strand.
TGAGGCATTTTCATTAATGGGAGAGCCATATAATGAGTGGAATCGACAAGGGATTTCTATTTGGGATTTTAACCGAAGTTTTGCGGGGGAATAAACGCCCAACTTTCAGTTTGTCATTCTAAAAATTCAACTGAATAATCCCAGCAAAAACCGCTGCTACATGGAAGCCAACAAACCATGCAACAGCGGTTTTTCTTTATCGTTTTTTCCTCTGACTGATAGGCGTTCCCATTTTCTTTGATTTTTTGAGAATCCGAATCAGCCAGCGAAATTCTTCGTCTGACAGATTTTTATAGTTGATACCGAGCTGTTTACAGTAAAGGACAACCAGCTTTTCATCCCGGCTGCCCTTGAAATTTTCGACTGCTTCGAGATTTTCTTTCAATTCATCGGCAACGGTGGTCTGGGGCGCACTCTCACTGTCCTTTTTGTGGGCTTCCCGAATATCCCGGATAATCAGGTTGAGGTCATCCCGTACCATGTGACTGAAATATTCATTATCGCTGATATGGGCGGCTTGCAACACTTTCAAATGGGGGGTCATCTTCGCCGGGGCGATACCGTTCAATGATTTCATGCCGGACGGTATCGACAAGGGCGTTGAGGTTCTGAATCTGCATGGTGGCAATCCCATCCACATAAATCTCAATATCCGCAAGAAACTTGATAAAGTCCTTATGGGTGGCAAGTTCGCAGAGCAGACGGTTATTAATCCGACCGCTTTTCAGAAGTGCTACCATCTCATCACTCAAATGCAGCTCCCTTAATGGCGTGTTGATCTCCGCCCGGTTCTCTGTCCGGCAAAAGAGATAATCGAGGGACACCCCATAAAAATCTGCCAGCAGGATAAGATTACCATGATTGATTTCCTTATAGTCGTCTTTTTCATAACTGCCAAGAGCCGATTTTGAAATACCCGTTTGCTCAGCCAGTTCTTCCAGTTTTAATCCTTTGTTTAATCGTAAATCTTTTAGCCGTTCCTGTATTAATGATGAAAAGGCATTGCAGTACCAGTTAAAGCAGCTTACCCGGAAGGAACGGACGCACCGGCTCTGTACTCGTGGCGGTATGCTGGAAAGTTTTCTGCAAGAGCCGGAACGCCTAACAGATGATGATGTCATGCTGTTGTTGAAACTCATTTTTCACAGGCAGGACACGCAGGAACTATTGAAAAAACTGCTGGAACGGGAGAAGCCGGAAACCCCTTAGTTTACTAAGGGCGCAATTATACACCACCCAGAGGTTGGTGCATTGCGTTCTCCGAAGGCTCCTTGCCGGAGGGCTGTGATTTGTGCGAGCAATGAGCCGAACGAATATGCTTGCGTATTCACACGGCGAATGCCGCAGCAGCCGACAGAATGTTGGCTTCCGCAGTCATGGTCTGCTCCAAATCAAACAGGGGACGCTACGCCGTCTCCGCTCCGCTTCGGTCGGTGCAGGGCAAACGTCCACTGGACGTTTTGCACCCCTGCGCTGGCTGCCGCCAGCTACCCTTTTGTGGACTTGCCATCTGGGGACACCTTGCTTTGCAAGCTGTTCCCAGCCGACAAGT
>NZ_QWGJ01000034.1:4822-8635 GCF_003435225.1 Clostridium sp. AF28-12
CTGTTTCCAGCCGACAAGTTTTACAAAATCTCTCTGTACTTTGAGGGTCGGGTAAAGTATAATGAAGTTAACGGCAAAGCGGAAGTTGATTGTGAGAAATTTTATATTGCGAGGAGGAAATAACAGTGCTTACATTACAGGAACTCCTTAACGGAGTGAAATGTTTAGATGAAAATACACTGGCTGAATTGTCGGATAAATTATGGGAATTGGGGACATTAGATGATATAAAAGAAAAAGTGACCCCTGAACTTTTTACCTTGCATATTTGTATGAATATGGTGGGGAATTGGCAGTGTGATGGTTGGTGGTATATTATTTGTGAACAGGTAAAATTAGTTCCGTTTATCCCAGAAGCATTAAATGCTTTAGGATTATTCACCCTGAAAACAGCATTTGAAAAGGTTATATCCTGTTTTCCCCAAGATACAATTTTTACTGATGATAATAACTATATTGACACCGTTAATTTTCTGCAAAATAACAGGTTTAAGGTATCAAATAAAAAATTAAATTCAATCACTCTCGAAAAAAGAAAAGAAATGGTAAAAAAGACTCGTCATTGTATTGAAGAATTAGAACAGTTAACAGAGCCTTTATGGGGATATGCCAGTGAAAATAATGGGTGGAAAATTGTGCTTGACTACATTTCCGCTCATAAATAATATAAATTAACCAGTTCCAGTTGTGCGCCCAGCTAAGGGTGTGTAGTCAAGCCGGTGGGATTCCGGTTTATCCAAGGTTTAGCCAACCAGATAATAGCGAGTCTTGGGATGATGCCGATAACGGCATCTGACAAGCGTAGACAGCAAGAAAGCAGGGTTGAATAGTGATTGAGCTTCGAAACGTTAACTTCAGTCGGTCGACGTCTTAACTGGTGCGGAAGACAATATCATGTAATGCGATATGGCGAGTGTTATGTGGCACTGCGGAGTCAGAGAACCAATCATGTTTTACATTGTGAATACACATCAACTGGGGAGAACCTGCCATTTCTCGAAGAAGAGTATGAAATTGCAACTGAAAACGGAGTATTTCAAATGAATGGTAGGTGGTCGGACAATCCCATAGTACTGTAGAAATCGGGCAATGCCGATGGAGGGAAGGGGATTGCATAGTAAAGGTCTTACTGAGGACACATGATCCGTACTCAGGGACGGAGGAAATAATGGAAACGAAATTAGTAAGAATAGCTGAGATATCGGCAACATCAAAACATCCTATATTTACATCAGTGTACCACTTGATAAATGAAGATATGCTAAAGCAATGCCATAAGGAATTAGATGGGAACAAAGCAGTCGGAATTGACAAGGTAACTAAGGATGAGTATGGGAAGAACCTTGATAGAAATATCAAGGAACTGGTACAGAGGTTGAAAAACAAATCCTTTAAGCCACTTCCGTCACTGAGGGTATATATACCTAAAGGAAATGGAAAGAAACGACCATTAGGGATTGCTTCCTATGAAGATAAGATTGTACAAATGGCAGTGAAGAAAATACTGGGAGCTATTTATGAACCGAGATTCCTAAACTGCATGTATGGATTCAGACCGAATAGGGGGTGTCACGAAGCAATAAAAGAAGTATACCAACGGATAAGCTATGGAAAAATCAGCTATATCGTAGATGCCGATATCAAAGGTTTCTTTGACCATATCGACCATGATTGGATGATGAAGTTCCTTGAATGGAATATACAGGATAAGAACTTATTGTGGCTAATACGTAAATACCTTAAAGCAGGAATAATGGAGCAAGGAAAATTCGAGCCAACAGAGGAAGGTTCGGCACAAGGCTCAGTAATGAGTCCGATGCTTGCAAATATATACATGCATCATGTGCTGACGCTGTGGTTTAAGCTGGTGGTGCAAAGGGAAATGCAGGGAGAGTGTTTTCTCGTCAACTTTGCGGATGATTTTGTTGCAGGATTTCAATATAAGTCAGAAGCTGAAAGATACTATAAAGAGTTAAAGGAACGAATGGAAAAGTTTGGACTGGAGCTGGAAAGTAGTAAAAGCAGACTGATTGAATTTGGGAGATTTGCAGAGCAGAATCGTAGAGCAAGAGGAGAATGTAAGCCTGAAACATTTGATTTTCTGGGATTTCCCTTCTACTGTAGCAAAACTCGAAAGGGAGGTTTCGTGCCAAAGGTACAGACTTCAAGGAAGAAGTTTGAGCAAAAGGTCAGAGCATACAAGAACTGGATTTACGATAATCGAAATCGACCAATGCGAGAAATAATTAAAGAGTTGAATGTAAAACTAATTGGACACTATCAGTATTATGGTGTTACATGGAATTTTCGGAAGATAACAACATTCCTGCATAGAGTACAACAGTTTCTATTCAAAGCCATGAATCGGAGAGGTTGTAGACGGGCATACACATGGAATGGATTTGTGGAAATGCTCAAGTATTACCCGTTAGCAAAACCTAAAACGTACTATTGTTTATATTGAAGCGAATGTTACTATGAGGAGCCGTATGCGGGAAAGCCGCACGTACGGATCTGTGAGGGGCTAGGATTGAGAGGTCTTAGTCTACTCGACTGTCGAACTGATAAAATCCCTTTAGGAACTAAAGGGCGCACTTCTGTACTCTCCTATCGGGAGTATGTGCGTCCTGCGGAGCTTCATTCTCTGTCAGCAGAAGAAAGCCGCATGACCGAGAATGTTGCGTCACTTCGTTCCGGCAAGGTTGCTACACCCCCTTGCGCCGCTAATGCGGCTATCCCTCGTGGACTTGCCGTCTTCAAACAGCATGAAATGCTGTTCGCCGCCAGCAAGTTGCAAAAAAAGTATGATGGAGGTACTCAATTTGAAAAGAGCTGCAAAAATAGTTTTGATAGGAGTCTGCTTCGGCTTGATTTTGTTATTGCTTAAAATTAGTTTTGGGATTGATGATGCAGCTTTTATGCATGGTTATTGGATTGCAGCGGTTGCCATTGTATTAGGCGCTGTGTTAATCAATGCATATTACAATCTAATTTATTTTAACAAAGTCAAGAAAATTGCAAAGTTGCTGAGTGAAGAAAAGCCACAGGAATACATTGACGGTATAGAAAATTTGCTAAAAACCGCAAAAGGGAAAATATTGAGAAATATCTTAGAATTAAATTTGGCTGCTGGATACATCGAGGCAAAACAATTTGATATAGCAATTCCTATGCTGGAAAAATTGTCCCATGAGCGGCTGAGCGGTTCTTCTGTTAATGTAGTTCATAAAATCAACCTTTGCTTGAGCTATTTTGAAACTACCCAGTATGAAAAAGCAATTACAGTATACAACGAAAACCAAGGACTTTTTCAACAATATAGACATCACAAAATCTACGGCGGAAACATAGCCATACTTGATATAATAGCAGCAATTATAAATGAGCAATATAATCAGGCAGAAGAATTGCTGGATACGGCAAAGAAAATGTATGATGATCCTCGATTGCAAAAATCGTTTCGAGAAATTCTTGATATATTAAATAAAGAAACGGCGGAAAACCACTAACATCTTAACTCAATACGGAAAATTAGACCGTTGGCTGGTCGCACTATGCGAAAAGTTGACGGTCTTTTTTATCTCCAAAATCAAAAAAGGAGGGCAATGACAATGACAAAACTGAAAACTCTCGACCAGTTTCGAGCCGAAAAGGAACGAGCCGAGACACAGCTTGCACAGGAACAGCACAAGCTGGAGCGTCTGGAGAACAGAAAGAAGTATCTGGAGAAAGGTGAACGCACCAAGCGCACCCACCGCCTTTGCAATGAAGCGATGCTAAACATCGTGGAGGGATAGCCCCAAGTCGAATTCA
>NZ_QWGJ01000035.1:0-1181 GCF_003435225.1 Clostridium sp. AF28-12
CTGTCTTAACGGACCTTCTCAGCATCCCACTCCATTACGGATCCGGTCGCTGCATCAATCGTGAATTCGTATTCCGTTCCACCGTAGATGATCTTTCCTTCATATTCCGGGTGTCCGTCTTCATAATCAAGCTTCCATTCGTAGAGATTCTTGTCTGTTGCACCGCTTACACGGTCAAGGGCTGTTTTCTTTGCATCTGCCTCACTGACCGTAACGTTCCTGCTGTCTGCTCCCATCGTTTTTTCTTCATATGCGGAGCTGATGATCTCTCCGGTGTCTGCCGCAATCTCATAGTCATACTTGGCACCGCCTGCATACCATTCAATGTCATATACCTGACGTCCGTCTTCATAATCAAGCTTTGACTTGGTGATCGTTGCGTCCGCTGCCTTCACTCCGGCATGCTCCAGTGCGATCTTCTGTGCTGCTGCTTCATCCACGGTTCCGGTACCTGTTGCATTCTGTGCCGGTGCAGCGGCTGAGGTCTGTGCCTGGGCTGAGGCTGAACCTGAGGTCTGTGCCGTGGCAGGGACAGTGGAGTCTGCTACCTCCGTCTGCGTCCCGGAAGTCTGTGCATTCTGTTCCTGGCTGCTCATTTCCATGACAGCTCCTGTCTGTGCATTGATCGTGTAGGAGTAGGCATACTCTCCGGAAGTAAATTCCACCTTATAGCAGGCCACTCCCGCCACCTCACTTAAGGTCGTGGCTGAAATGTCTGCATCTGCCGCTTCAATATCCGCTGCTTTTAACGCCGCTTCCTGTGCCTCCTCCATAGGGATCATCTGTGTCTGCTCCTTCGTCTGCTCCTGGCTGCTTTGCTGCGGAATACTGGCTGCCGCATTATCTCTGCATCCGGTCAAGGTCATTGCAAGTGCAAATGCCGCTCCGGTAAAAATCCATTTCTTTCTCATACTCTTTCTTATCCTTCCTATCAAATTGGAATGAGTAAAGTGTAGCCGATATCCTGCCAGATTACAAGTGAAATTTTTGTGTACAGGGTATATTTGTAAAAATCTAACAAATATAGTAACACTTGCAATACCGTAAATTGCGCCGCCCATGCCTCTTTTTACAGATTCCCTGATTGTCTCCATTTTGTATAACAAAAGGCAGCCCACTATGGACTACCCTGATAAAAATAAAAAGCAGCAAATCATTTGCTATGTGTAGTGATATTCTAT
>NZ_QWGJ01000035.1:1191-8520 GCF_003435225.1 Clostridium sp. AF28-12
CATTTGCTATGTGTAGTGATATTCTATGGAATCAGTACTGTGTATTCATTTATAGAAGCGGATTCCTATCAAAATATATACCAAGATTACTGTTTCTCTCCAGTGAATGTCTTTCTTCTTTAATGTACCTCCAGGACATAACATATCGAATGTGTTCGACATTCAGTTTCATAAACCGACTGCGGACAATTTCTGCTGGACGTTCCTCTGCACCAATGCGAATCAATGGTCGCTTCGTGCAAACTGTTTCAACGATCAACTCCAGAATGTTATCCAACATTTCGGAATCGTAAGGGTAATCCTTCTTCAACAAATCAATACTGAGCTGATCCGAGAAATAATCAAAGTATTCTTGATACCGGTCATTCTCGTCCATCATTCCACCATTTCCGGAAGGAAAGATAGAATCAGTATCACTAAATTCAGTATTTTTAATATCAGTATTATTACATTGTGATTTCGGAAGTTCTTGAGTTGTGATTTCCATTGTTCCAGAATTGTGATTTTCACAATTCAAGAGTTGTGAATCCACAGCAGAGATAAAGTTCTTCACATAGATCAGGTTGGGCTTTCCCAAACCCTGGCGCTTACGTTCAATCAATCCTGCTTTCTTCTCAAGTTCACTGAGCAGCTTGATAGCCTTTTGTTCAGCACAGTTCAGAGCCATCTTCGCTTCGTCGATTGTAAAAATGATATACACTCGACCGTTTTGATCGATCCAACCATTCTTGGCAGACAGGCTCATGCGGTCAAGCAAAATGCCATACAGCATCTTGGCATCGGCAGAAATATTCCAAAACCTCTCGTTCGTGAACAACACCTTCGGAACTCGATAGAATGTGAATAGCTCGGATTGCTGACCGTAAAAATAATCAAAACTCACACGGCTTCACCACTTTCTTTCTGCGGAAAACTTTCTGTTGTCAGTAGAACGCTGCAGAAAGTCGTATCCGTCTTTTCGTGAGGACATCGGGCAAAATAGCAGAAGCGGTATTCCTGTTCATACGCATCCATATCAACGAAGCCCCACTTCACGCATAACCTTCTTCGTACACCAGCCAATGCACGGGTGATCTCGCCCATAGGGACAGTCATCACATTCCGACTTGGATTTCGGTGGCAAAGAGATTAAGTAGTAGCAATTATTTCTACCCAGACGGCAACCCTTTCTGCCATTCGTCCAGTAGTAGCAGTAATGGCAATCGCTCGGCTTGTCTGCGGCATAAACAGGCTTGCTCAAATAAAACACCTCCAATCTCTTGTATTTGCCCATGGTTTTGGGCATAAAAAAAGAGCGCCTATCCATCCCCAATGCGGGGCAAATAGACGCTCTATGTAGATAACGATATTCAATTTTATCTGCTATAACTGCATGGTACTCAAAACATCCGCCTTTTTTGATTAGCTGGATTTTTGGCACGATTTTGGGGCTGATTAGCAGGAAGGGTATTTTCATTAGCAAGAACAGCCTGTTTTCTGCTAAAAATTAGCTGGCGATTTTGTCTTATAACAACCGTTCGATTCTGGAGGGCTTGTCAAAAATCAAATTTTGGAGTAGAATTCTATCCCATACAGTGAAAGAGCTTTTTCGTGCCTTTTCATATAAGAAAAGCCGAAAACCCTTGAAAACAAAGGCTTTCGGCGTTGTTCACTGGCGTCCATAAGAGGATTTGAACCTCCGACCCCACGCTTAGGAGATGGACCCAGTGCATATATTCCCTATCAACAGGGATAAAGAAAATGCAGTTATATCAAGGCTTTTCTCCATGTTCTCTATAAACCTTGTACAAGCAAAATCAAGCAAAAACAAAGGATTTTAGCCCCCTATTGTTTGCACTCTGTTTGCAAAGGCGCGAAATTTGGCGTTAGCCAAAAGTTCAATTCCCGTCGAGACTTAATTATATTCATGGTATCGTGGACATAGTTTACCATACATAGAGGTTCATTACAAGAGGTATTGAGCCAGTGAAAGTGCCTGTTTTATCTTTCTCAGGAAAGGTAAAGCAGGCACTTTTTTTCATATCTAAACTTAGAAAGAAATGAGGTGAAATCATGAATACACAGATTATTGCCATAGCCAACCAAAAAGGTGGTGTCGGCAAAACAACCACTTGTGCCAATCTTGGAATTGGTCTGGCGCAGTCCGGGAAGAAAGTCCTTCTGATTGACGGAGACCCACAGGGAAGCCTGACCATCAGCTTGGGCAATCCTCAGCCTGATAAGCTGCCCTTTACACTGTCAGACGCTATGGGCCGTATTTTGATGGATGAACCAATTCGTCCCGGCGAGGGTATCCTGCACCACCCTGAGGGCGTAGACCTGATGCCTGCGGACATCCAGCTATCTGGTATGGAGGTATCTCTGGTAAACGCTATGAGCCGAGAAACCATTCTGCGACAATATCTGGACACGCTGAAGGGGCAATACTCCCATATCCTTATTGATTGCCAGCCCTCCCTGGGTATGCTTACGGTCAATGCACTGGCTGCCGCTAATAGGGTTATAATCCCCGTCCAGGCAGAGTATCTTCCAGCTAAAGGTTTGGAGCAGCTTTTGCAAACTATCAATAAGGTTCGCAGACAAATCAATCCCAAGCTGCAAATTGATGGGATTCTGCTGACGATGGTAGACAGCCGAACCAATTTTGCCAAAGAAATCTCCGCTCTTCTGCGCGAAACCTATGGCAGTAAGATCAAGGTGTTTACATCAGAAATTCCTCATTCTGTCAGGGCTAAAGAAATCAGTGCTGAAGGAAAAAGCATTTATGCCCATGATCCTAATGGCAAAGTGGCTGAGGGCTACAAAAATCTGACGAAGGAGGTATTGAAACTTGAAAAGCAGCGCGAAAAAAATAGAGCTGGCCTCAGTAGATGACCTGTTTTCTACAGAAGAAAGTCGGCAAGACGAGCAACTGGAAAAAATTCAGGAAATTCCCCTATCTGAACTGCATCCGTTCAAGGATCACCCCTTCAAGGTCAAGGATGATGATGCAATGATAGAAACCGCAGACAGCATCAAAAAGTATGGTGTGTTGGTTCCTGCGATTGCCAGACCACTGCCTGATGGCGGTTATGAGCTGGTAGCCGGTCACAGACGCCGCAGAGCCAGCGAATTGGCCGGAAAAGAAACCATGCCTGTCATTGTGCGCGACTTGGATGACGATGCTGCCACAATTATTATGGTTGACAGCAATTTGCAGCGAGAAAATCTGCTCCCCAGTGAAAGGGCTTTTGCCTACAAAATGAAGCTGGAAGCCATTAAACATCAAGGAGCAAGAACAGACCTGACTTCTGTTCAAGTTGAACAGAAGTTGAGCGCCAGAGACCAGGTGGCAAAAGAAGCCGGTGAACGAAGCGGTATCCAGGTAATGCGATATGTTCGTTTGACTGAACTGATTCCAGAGCTTTTGGATATGGTGGATGAAAAGAAAATCGCATTTAACCCAGCCTATGAACTCTCTTTTTTGAAACCGGACGAACAGCAAATGCTGGTGGAAACAATGGACTATGAGCAGGCTACCCCTTCTCTCTCTCAGGCTCAGCGAATGAAAAAGTTCAGCCAGGAAGGGAAATTGTCAGAAGATGTGATGCTTGCCATCATGTCAGAGGAAAAAAAGGGTGATCTGGATAAAGTGACCTTGAGCAGCGATACCTTGCGAAAGTATTTCCCCAAAAGCTATACACCGGCCAAAATGCAGGAAACCATTATTAAACTGCTGGAACAATGGCAGAAAAAACGCCAACGAGATCAGGAACGATGAAGGGAGAGCCTATGAAAGATATTGCAGCAAGGGAACTGAAAGGCCACAACATTCTTGCAGTGGAGCGATTTTGGGACAGCACTTTCTGGATGATTGAGTTTACTGTCTTGCGCCCTACTGCTTATGGAGAACCTGGTGACGAAATGAGGCTTTTTCTCACAGAGGACGGGTATCAGTCAGCTCTGCAAAGCCAGCAGCGTCGAGAAATCAAAATTAAGAGATATGCCCATGTTATTGAGGGGCATATCCTCGACTTCAAGCCTAAAAAACACCGTCGTTCATAACCGATACAACGAAAGGAAAGGAATGAATATGTGTACTGTAAGAGAAATCCGAGAAGCTATTCAAGAAGATTGCCGCTCACAGCGTGATATGGAATCCACCGAGATTGACCGTGTTTTTCAAACCTTACCATTTTCTCAGGAAAGGGATCTGTTTGATAAACCACCAATGCCAAAACGCCCCTACCGACGCAAGAAAAAAGATACAGACAGACCCTAACCGATGCCACAATTCTTTTATGAATTGCGGCTTTTTTCATACCTGAGAAATGAAAGGAGTGAAGTAAATGGCTGTTTTTCGTGTAGAACGCACTGGCGATTACACGGTTATGAGCAATTTTCATCTAAAAGACAAACGACTTTCTTTGAAGGCAAAGGGTCTCTTGTCGCAAATGTTATCTCTGCCTGATGACTGGGATTATACGCTGTCAGGACTCAGCTATATCAATCGAGAAAGCAAAGATGCAATCCGCTCTGCTGTCAATGAGCTTGAAACAGCCGGATACATTCGGCGCAGACAGACAACTGATGCTTCTGGTAAATTCGCAGCCAATGAGTATACCATTTTTGAGCGTCCCATCGAGGGAGAACCGATGTTGGATAAGCCGTTGTCGGAAAACCCGATAACGGTAAACCCGTCAGCGGTAAATCCGTTACCGGAAAATCCAACACAATTAAATACTAAGAAATCAAATACCCAAAAACAAAATACTCATGGATCAAATACCGATTCCATTCCCTTCCGGGAAACAGCGGCGGTAATACCGCCGGAACGGAAAGGAAGGGATGCGATGTCTGTCACAGAGATAGAAAATTATCGGGAATTGATTTTGGAGAATATCGAGTATGATTGTCTGAAGCAGCGTTATCCTCTCTACCTGGATGACCTGAATGAGATCGTAGAGCTGTTGGTAGAAACGGTCTGTGCCAAACGAAAGACCACCCGGATCTCTGGTGCGGACTTTCCTCATGAAATTGTACGCTCCCGCTTTTTGAAGCTGGACAGCTCTCACATCGAGTTTGTCATGGACTGTCTGCAAAAGAACACCACCCAGGTACACAACATCAAGCAGTACCTGCTTGCAGTGCTGTTCAACGCTCCTACCACCATGAATAACCACTACACTTCACTGGTAAATCACGATATGCACGCAGGCGGCTGGTAATCAGCCGCTTTTGTATTACACCAAAGGAGGCACAGCATGAATCAGATTGAAATTTTCAATAGTCCAGAGTTCGGAAGCATTCGCACTTTGGAACAGAATGGCAAAGTATTATTTTGCGGTACAGATGTGGCAACAGCGCTGGGATATACCAATCCACGCAAAGCCGTCCGCGACCATACCAGGGGTGGAACGAAATGTTCCATAGGGGTCCAGACTGGGAAAAAGGCAGATGGAAGCCCCGCGGTACAAATGGTCGAAATGCTCTTTATCCCCGAAGGTGATCTATATCGTCTGATCGCCCATAGTAAACTGCCGTCAGCGGAACGGTTTGAACAATGGGTGTTTGATGAAGTTCTACCTGCCATTCGCAAGCACGGAGCCTATCTCACAAAAGAGAAGTTGTGGGAGATAGCCACTTCTCCGGAAGCTCTGATAAAGCTCTGCTCCGAGCTGCTTGCTGAGCGGGAAGAAAATGCGTCGCTACGAGAGGAAAATGCCCTGCTGGAGAGTAAGGCAGCCTTTTATGATTTGTTCATCGACCTCAATCACAGTACCAACCTCCGCACCACCGCCAAAGAGTTGCTTGTCCCGGAGCGTCGGTTTGTCCGTTTCCTTCTGGAAAAGCGTTTTGTGTACCGCACCGCATCCGGTAATGTACTGCCCTATGCAAAGCCAGCCAATGAAGGACTGTTTTGTGTCAAAGACTACTGCAATCACGGGCATATCGGCTCCTATACGCTGATAACCCCGCAAGGCAAACTCTACTTTGCTCAGCTGAGAGACATGATTTTGATGGTTGTATGAGAGTGGGAAAGGAAGTGAGTTTTATGCCAGAAGGCAAAACAATCGGTCAGCTGATGGAAGAAATGCGCCAGAAAGCTGGAGCGCAGAACTATCACGGCCATGACTACATGGATCTCCAGCGATTTGCTGAGAACACCCGGCACATGATTATTTTTGATGTGCTGACGCATGACTCCCCGGTGGGCTGGAAAGGTGAACGAACCCGCCTGTTTTTGTCAGATAAGGGCTATGAAAAAGCTCTGGACAGTCAGGCAAAGGGACAGATCAAGATTCTCAGTCATGCAAAGGTCAGAAATGGAGATTTGCTCTATGACCGTTCTGAGCAAATTCGTTGAGGGCGGTTCGATGAAGAAATACCTTCTCCGGCGGCTGGTGGTCCCGCCTTAGAAATAAATGCACCACCCCTGCACATTTTGTGGAAAGGAGGCGATGAAAATGCAGGAAGAAGTGGAAAACAGGACTTTAACGCTGGTTGTCAGCGGAACAAAGTTCACCGGCAGGCTGCTCAAAGCCGCCATCAGCAAGTACCTTGCCCACCGCAAGGAAAAGAAGCTGCAAAAGCAGAGAAGCCGTGACGCGCCTGTGAAGCCCCAGGGCAAGCAGACGGTGAAACAGCTGATTGGTCAAAACCAAGGGGTTTCCAACATCGAGATCACCGACCCCTCCATCAAGGAGTTTGAGAAGATCGCCCGGAAATACGGCGTGGACTATGCGGTGAAGAAGGACCGCAGCAGCTCCCCACCCAAGTACCTGATCTTTTTCAAGGGTCGGGACGCGGATGCCCTGACCGCTGCTTTTACCGAGTACACCGGGAAAAAGGTCAGAAAGGCGGAGAAATCCGAGCGCCCGTCCGTGCTGGCAAAGCTGAGCCAGTTCAAAGAACTGGTAAAACACGCCGTCGTGGACCGGAACAAGCGGAAGGAGCTGGAACGATGAAAAAGCAGCTGAACATCAAAAAGCTCATTTTGCTGAATCTGCCGTATATCCTGATGGGGCTTTTCTCCACCAACTTCGGTGAAGCGTGGCGGATGGCCGTGGGTGCGGACGCTTCGGCAAAAATGCTCTCGTTCTTCTCCACGCTGCCGGTGGCGCTGGCCAGCTGGTGGCCCAGCCTGCACCCGCTGGACCTGCTGGTGGGCCTGTGCTGCTGCGGCGGCCTGCGGCTGGCTGTGTACCTGAAAAGCAAGAACGCCAAGAAGTACAGGCACGGCATGGAATACGGTTCCGCCCGGTGGGGAACCCATGAGGACATTACACCCTACATCGACCCGGTATTCCAGAACAATGTGATTCTGACGAAAACGGAGAGCCTGACAAT
>NZ_QWGJ01000036.1:0-8332 GCF_003435225.1 Clostridium sp. AF28-12
CTTATTAGCCACTACTGTTACAACGTTAGTATAGCACTTCAGTTGAAATGGAGGCGCTATAATAACATGAAGATTGAAGGGAACCAGAAAGAACTGGATGCAATGGTAGAATTTCATAAGGGAAATCGTGTCGAGGGACTGAGACTGCAAGAAGAATTTGCAGCGGAATTTCGTAAGGAGTATAAAGACAAAGATCACTGTCCCTGCCTGAAAGCCTGTCGTTATCACGGAAACTGTAAGGAATGTGTAGCAATCCACAGAGCGCATCAGGAACATGTTCCTAATTGTATGCGACCATTGATTAATAAAAAATTGAAATTGATGTCAGAATTAACAGAGCATACCTTGGCAAATGAAATAGAAGCTCCACATGAGATTTTAAGAAAATAGGCAAGTCAAATTCCGATTAATCGATGCCAAAAGGACAAAACAGTATATCGCGGAGGCGATGGTATGAATAAATTCTACGATTTATTAAAATATATTATCTATGCGAGTTTCTACGTGATTGTGATTAAAACGGGTATGGATTTCTATGAGTATAAGCGCTTTCCGAAACTATACGAACCGAATTCTGCACCGTGGTATACGGAAGCGTTACTGTATTGCGTCGCTTCTTTTGCGGTGATCATCGTATGTTTCGCGCTTAGAGTAATCATAAAGCGAAAGATGAAGAAGGGGTGAGTCATATGTTTATGCTGTTTGAGTTTATGTTTCCAATTATCTTCGTAATAGTTTTCGGCATGATCATCTTCCAGTTTGTGACAGGAATCGGAACATGGCATAAAAACAATCAGTCACCGCGTTTGTCGGTGATCGCAACTGTAGTTGCAAAGCGAGAAAACGTATCGCATCACAGCCATCCAAATGGAGGTGATCCATCTGGTGCGCATGGGTATCATACGACCTCGAGTACCAGTTACTATGTAACATTTCAGGTGGAGAGCGGTGATCGGATGGAATTGCAGGTTTCCGGTAGGGAATATGGAATGCTGGCAGAAGGAGACATTGGGAAACTTACTTTTCAGGGGACGAGATATCTATCATTTGAGCGTGCGTGACGGTAGTGTCAAATAATCTATGAAAAACTGAGTCAAATAAAAGGTTCAATTGAAGCTGCCGAAACATAATTATGTGTTTTGCGTAAGCATCTTGAGGAAAGCGTATATCAGGTTTCTGCTGTTTCTGCATCGGATGTACTGAAACGAAATACAGACTTTTTTCGCTGTGCGTTCCTGTTCGGGATAATGTCAAGATGAGCAAATCATTCTCAATTCGATTCTGCCTTATGTTGGCAGGGGCCGCACAGAAAGCATTGCCAGTTTCTTGTTTCACATTGCTTTCATAAAAATAAATGTTCCTCTTGATATTATCATAAATGATAATCTAATATATTTAGAGAATGATGAAGAGGAGAGTATCATATGGAATTGGCAGAGATTGCAATGAACCCTGCTCGTCAGAGGATTTTTCAGTATTTTTTGCTTCATGAAACTGGCACAGTTAAGGAAATCAGAAAAGCACTGCCGGATATTCCAAGCGCAAGCTTATATCGGCATATAAAGATTCTTGCGGATAGTTCCATCCTCATGGTTGTAGGCGAAAATCGAATCCGCGGTACGGTTGAAAGCGTTTATCAATTAAATGAGGTATATGTTCGGACGTTGTGGAGGTGAGTTATGAAAATAGAACACATTGCTTTATATGTAAAAGATCTGGAAACAGCTCGCAGTTTCTTTGTGAAGTATATGGGCGCAAAATCAAACGAAGGCTACCATAATCTGAAAACAGGTTTCCGCTCTTATTTTCTGTCATTTGGCGATGGGGCACGGCTTGAAATTATGAACAATCCGGAAATGCTTGATTTTTCAAAGGAATTTGCCCGCACTGGGTATGCGCACATTGCATTCAGCGTAGGCAGCAAAGAAAAAGTAGATGCGTTGACCGCTGAACTGAAAACTGACGGATATGAAGTGGTCAGCGGTCCCAGGACAACCGGAGATGGTTACTATGAAAGTTGTATTATTGCAATCGAAGGCAATCAAATTGAAATTACAGTTTGACTTCAATCTTTTATTCATTAACTCTTGACAAGTAACCATTCGGTAACTATAATGAAGTTACCGAATGGTTACTTTGATAAAGGAGATAGTTATGGCAGAGGGTACAAAGGAACGGATTTTGAGAATCGCGCTGGAATTGTTTGCGCAGAACGGTTATCTGGGGACGTCTATGAATGATATTGCAGGGCAGTTGGGATTTACGAAAGCTGCCTTATATAAGCACTATGCCAGCAAACAGGAAATCCTGGATAAGATCGTGGAGCGAATGAACAGGATGGATTATGAGCGCGCTGAGGCGTATGAAATGCCGGAAACGGAACCAGACGGCTTTGCGGAAGCATATCTGCATACGCCAATTAAAAAAATTCGCACATACAGCCTTGCCCAGTTTGATCATTGGACGAAGGAACCGTTCTCCTCCAATTTCCGTAAAATGCTGACGCTGGAGCAATACCGTGATCCTAAGCTTGCACAGCTTCACCACGATTATCTCGCGGGAGGCCCTTTGGAGTACATGGCGGCCATCTTCCGCAAGCTGGCAGATTCAGATGAGGACGCTATGCAGCTGGCGCTGGAGTTCTATGGGCCGATGTATCTTTTATACAGTGTCTACGACGGTGCAGAGGAAAAAGAAGCGGTTTCTTCTTTGTTGGCGACACATATTGATCACTTTATTGCCAGAGTTGAGTCTGATTGCAGAAAGAAGGAATGAACAACATGAAAGATGTCGAGGAAGAAAAACGCTGGGTTTTATGCCCGTGGTGCGGTGCCAAGACGCGCTTACAGATATTACGGGAGACGGAATTAGTGACTTTTCCTTTGTTTTGTCCCAAATGCAGGCATGAGAGTATTATCAATGCAAAAAATTTTATCATCGAAACCAAACAGCCAGACGCAAAGACGCAGTGCTGATCGCAAAACGATCATGCGCTGCGTCCTTTTTTGAAAGGAAGGCTGCTATGGAGGCAATTGTTTACACCACCAAAGGAGGATCTACTATGGATGCAATTAAGAATATTATTATTCGTCTGGAAACAAAAGAAGATTACAGAGCTGTCGAAAACCTGACCCGTGAGTCATTCTGGAATGTCTACCGCCCGGGCTGCATGGAGCACTATGTGCTGCACTGTTATCGGAATGACCCGGCATTTGTGCCGGAGCTGGATTTTGTGATGGAACTGGGCGGTGAGCTGATCGGGCAGGTCATCTATGTGCGGTCAGAAATCGAGTGTGATGACGGGCGAACCCTACCGATCATGACCTTCGGTCCCATCGGCATCGCACCCGCATACAAGCGGCAGGGCTACGGAAAGCAGCTGCTTGACTATTCCATGGAAAAAGCCAGGGAAATGGGAGCAGGGGCGCTTGCCATTACCGGCAATATAGACTTTTACGGCAAGTCTGGCTTTGTTCCGGCCAAAACTAAGGGCGTGCGCTATGCCGACGACCCGGAGACGGACTATTTCCTCATCAAAGAACTGAAACCCGGATTTCTGGACGGTGTCTCAGGCACTTACAAAGACCCCGATGGGTATTTTGTCTGTGAGAAAGATCCGGAGGGGTTTGAACAGTTTGAAGCCACTTTCCCGTTTTCGCCAATGTAGAACATCCGTACCCGCCCGGATTTCACGAGATACAAATTGGATGAACGGTCTCCCTGCATATATAAAATATTCCCAGTCCGAATCACAAACTCAGTTCCGACTTCCTCAAAAAGTGGATAATATCTGCTCGATAGTATTATGGTAATTACAAGAATCATGCCGCTTCGTGTTGGTAAAGGCTGCATAGAGCACTGAAAAAGTCAAAACGAACAGTAGGCAGCCCCACAAGGACAACCAAAGCGCGCCTACGGGGCCAACGCGTAATCGGAGAGCTCTTGTTAAACGTACTTTCTTTTGCTATAATATTTTTCAACATAATACGTTGCTTTTGTGCAATATAATGGTATTTATACATCTTTCTTCTGGAAGAAACAGGGCTTGTTATTGAGCGCGCGGAAGAGTGATAAAAAGAAGACAGAGATACTGATCATTGTATAGTGGTTCTGAAAAATGGATCGGAAATTTCATACTGGAATGGTACCACTTGAAAAGTAGGAAGGTGAGATGCGAATGAATTGGGCAGACGGAAAAATGCGGTGCTGCTGGGCAAATCCAAAAAACGAACGGTACATCCGTTATCACGATGAGGAATGGGGCGTTCCGGTGCATGATGACCGGAAGCTTTTTGAAATGCTGATCCTGGAGTGCTTTCAGGCAGGACTGTCCTGGGAATGTGTCCTGAATAAGCGGGATGCGTTTCGCGAAGCCTTTGACGGCTTCGATGTTGAAAAGGTTTGCGTCTACAAGGAGGAAAAGCTGGAAGCCTTGCGGAATGATCCCGGCATCATACGCAACCGTCTGAAAATACAGGCTGCCGTTACCAATGCACAGGCATTCCGTGAAATCCAGAAGGAATATGGCAGCTTTTTAGAGTATCTCTGGCATTGGACGGAGGGCAGCGTGATCCGGGAAACCGGGAAAACAAGTTCGGAATTATCGGATGCAATTTCCAAAGACTTAAAGAAGCATGGCATGAAATTTGTGGGAACCACGGTGGTTTATGCCTACCTGCAGGCCGTCGGCGTGATCTGGTCGCATGAGGATGAATGCTTTTGCAGGCAAGAGGATGAGACATGATGAAACAGAAACCGACAATTATTTATGAGAATACCGTCGCAGGCAGCTTCGTCCGCAGGATCAACCGTTTCACAGCGGAGGTTCTGATCGATGGGGGGACAGAGCTGGTTCATGTGAAAAATACGGGGCGTTTGCGGGAGCTTCTGGTGCCGAAAGCGAAGGTGACGCTGCAGAAGACGTTGAATATGAATCGAAAAACGGCATACGATCTGATCTCTGTATACAAGCCGAAGCTAAAATGGGTGAATATTGACAGTCTGGCACCAAATGCTTTGATGAAGCAGCTGTACATGAGCCTGAATTATGATCTTGTGAAGGCAGAATATACTTATGGAGACTCCAGAATTGATTTTTACATGGAAAAAAACGGAGAAAAATTCCTGACGGAAGTGAAGGGGTGCACACTGGCGGATGATCTGCATCCGGGCATCGGATTGTTTCCGGACGCACCAACGGAGCGAGGTGTAAAACATTTACACGAGCTGACAAAGGCGGCAAAGGAAGGCTGCCGCACGGCAATCGCCTTTGTGATTCAGATGAATGGAATTCATCGGGTGCTGCCGAATGAGGCGGCACAGCCGGAGTTTAAGAAGGCACTTGTGGAGGCTGCGAAGGCAGGCGTTCAGATCGTCTGTTACAGTTGTCATGTGGAAGCGGATCGTATAAAGATCACGGGTGTAACCGAAGATACTTCAAGCTTTGTGAATATGTAGGAAATGAAGGCTTAAGAAGATAGGCAGGCGAAAGAGTATAATCGGGAGTCATGGAGGTGAATTTTATGTGCTTTTGGTGGTTTATGTTAATATGTGATATGATAATTCCCATTGTTATGGTTATTGTAGGAAGAATGATGTGGAAACATTGTCCAAAACATATAAACGGTATGTTAGGCTACAGAACCACTCGTTCGATGAAAAATATGGATACATGGAAATTTGCCCATGACTATTGTGGAAAACTTTGGTGGAAAATAGGATGGGTAATGATCCTACCATCTGCTTTGATACATATTCCGTTATACCATAGTGATGAAAATACGATTGGGGTTGCAGGGGGAATCCTTGTAACAATTCAATGTATTATTTTGATTGTATCAATTTATCCGACAGAAAAAGCTTTGCGAAAGAATTTTAATGATGACGGAACGCCAAGATAAATCGAAATTTGATGAGGTGATAATATGAGCAAAAGTAAGAAGTTGACAAATAGAATTATTGCTGTCATATTGATTGTTTTGGGTCTTATATTGGGTGGCACATGGAATAGCGCGAAGTATTGCATTGGAGATAAAATTTTTATCGCCTTAGGTATATCTCCTTGGTCAAATGGTTCAAGTGGAACACATTATCCTGCTATTATTGGTAGTTTTGTTATTTTGGCTGGAATAAGTATCTTGAACTTAACTTTGCAAAAGAAAACTCGTTTGTGGATTTGGACTGCTGTTATTCTATGCTTTATTTTGTTTAATTTGTTTTTTACCTATATGTAGTAGATGATAACTTTCAGTTTGAAGTGACCTTCCCCCCAAAAAAGCGGAAGCTTCCGGGTGCGTAGCACGGAACAATCCGCAGGAATCAAAATAGTGGGCTTTTGACCTCGATATTATGCAATAAACATGGAGAAAGTCAGGTGACGATCGATGAAATATATCCATATCACGAAAGAGAACATTGATAAGGAGCACATCTGCTGTGCCATGTCCGGCAAGCAGGCTCTTGCAAAAAAGGAGTGGCTGAAGCAGCGCTTTGATGAGGGACTTGTCTTTTATCGCAGTGAGGAGCGTGGAAAGTGCTTTATCGAATATATTCCAGCGGAAAACGCATGGGTGCCCATTGAAGCAGGAGGCTGGCTTTATATCAACTGCCTTTGGGTTTCCGGCTCCATGAAGGGACACGGCTATTCCTCAGAACTGCTTTCCGAGTGTATCCGGGACGCGAAAGAACAGGGAAAGAAAGGTATTTGCATTCTGTGCGCCGAGGGACGGAAACGGGAATTTTTAGCTGATCCGAAATTTCTGAAGTATAAAGGCTTCAAAGTCGCGGATATATCTGACTGTGGGATCAACCTCATGTACCTGCCCCTTGCAGAGAATGCGGATCAGCCGAGATTCAAAGATTGTGCCAGACATCCGAAAGTCAGCGAAACGGGCTTTGTCCTCTATTATACCGACCAGTGCCCTTTCACCTATTATTGGGTGCCGAAGGTACAGGAAGCGGCAAAGGAACACGGCATGTCGTTTCAAGCATTTCATATTACCGACAAAGAAGCCGCGCAGAATGTACCTGCACCGGTCACCACATATGCCCTGTTCCGGGATGGAGAGTTTTTGACTCAGGGCATTCAGTCAGATAAAAAGTTTCTGGCACTTGCGGGCATAAAGTGATGACAGATGCGTTTCGTTACGATTGCAAAGAGCATGTATAAGGGGTGGAAAGTGAGGAAAAGAATATCTATGAAAAGAAAAATCATCATTGCGGTGGCAGTCATCGCAGGTATTTTGGCAGCAGTTGCGATTATTTCAATTTTGGCACAGACGCCGATGCCGATCTGACGAGTGGAAGATAGTCATGAATTTGGAGGCATAAGTATAGGAAAAGGATGTCCTCCAAAATAGGACAGAGGTGCAGGAGGTTATAACAACAAGGATTGCTTTATGAGGGAAACAGATCAGGAAGGTTACGTGGATTTTGTGAAAACCGTAAGAATTTTATAGACATTTCTGCAAAAATCTAATATAATTATTCGATGGTTCTGAGAGAAATATGTCGGCTTACGATAATTTGAAATGCGTTTCGATCGGAACAGAAAAAAAGATGGGATTTGAAAGAGATGAATTTATTGAACGTACAGAAAAACAAAAAATGTGGCTTTACACTGGCGGAGCTTTTGATCGTGGTTGCGATCGTGGGGATCCTTGTAGCAATCTCAATTCCAATTTTCAGCGTGCAGCTTCACAAGGCGCGTGTGGCTGCCGATTGGGCAAATCTGCGAGCATACTATTCAGAGATTCAGGCAGATTATATCGCGACCGGGAAGTATAATCCAGAGGTGCCGGCATCAGACAATACAAGTTATCATTATCTTACAGAAATTACATTCCTTGATGGACAAAGGGTCGAACTGAAAGCGGGAAAGATTTTGATTGGGAAATCAAAAGGAGAAAATGGATACGAGATTGTATATTACTGCAATGAATATTTGAGGACACACAACGTGGAACCGCACTATTATAAATGTAGCTTGTCTCTTGGCGCTAGTGCATTATAAACAATGATAGAAGCAGATAAATAAAAGGAAGCAGGACAATGGAACTCCCCCCCAATGTCCTGTTTTTCTTATGTAACAGCAAATCCTTCCAACGCATCTATAGAAGACCGGGATGATCTTTGCAGACCCAGGTGTGGGCTGTAGTTCATATTATGGATACAGAATAACGAATGTTGTGTGCGTATGGCAAAAAAAATCAATATGTTGATAAAATGCAACAGAGGTGTAATGATAATGAAAAAAATGTAAAAAGATATCAAAAAAATGGTTGACTTTTCCATGGGGATTTGTTATTATAATACTCGCCTTGAGCGACAGGGC